>CADABS010000102.1 GCA_902786245.1 uncultured Erysipelotrichaceae bacterium | reverse complement strand
ATTGAACCAGACGGTGACTCTGGACATATGATTCTTCTGATAGTTCATATCGTAAGCGGCTTTATCGACTTTGGATTTCATAACGAAGTACCTTTCCTGATACTATTATTATATAATAACTAGCCGCTAGTTTCAATAGTTATAAGAAAACTCATCTACTTTTTTTCGATGAGTTTATTGGTTTGTGTGATTGCGAGGGTTTTTCAGCAGCCTCGCGTATGGCTGTTTTCATTTTCCCTGCGCATACAGGTTTTTATGCATTGCACTATAATGGAGGGACAGGAGGAAAGAACATGCGTATAACAGGAAAGCTTTTCTTTTGTTCTGCGCTGATCATATGCTGCACCGCATGCAGTAAACAGGCAGCTCCGGATACAGTTACGCTTCCGAATCTTCCGGTCTATGGCAATACCTGGCGGATGGCGGAATTGCTAGATGATTCTGCTTATGATGAATACATGCACGGAGACGGGCAGACGTTTCAGAAACTTCTCGCCTTTTCCCGGAAACTGCAGTCATCGGAAGATCCTGTCTTTACTGCATATACCGCTAATCCCGTCGAACTGCTCAATACGGCAGTACCGGATCAATGCATGGTAAACAGCGGAACGGAATTCGCTGATGAATCTGTATATGAAATCGACGGTGAACCTGCCGTTGCGGCTGAAGCCCTGCAGGCAGCACATCGATTCTTTGAACTGTTTCCGGTGCAGATATCCGAAGGACGCGCATTCACCGATGAAGATTATGACTGTCTGAACAGCAGAAGAATTCCCGTGATCCTGGGCAGTGCCTATAATGAATCCTTTTCCGTTGGCGATACATTTGAAGGCTATTACATTATGGAGAGGTTTGTCTTTGAAGTTATCGGCCTGGCGGAATCAGGAAATCCTTTTTACAGCAGCGCGGAAAACAGACCGGTATTGACCGACCGGTATATCATCATGCCGTTTGCGGAAGTATCCGAAGATACTGCCATCGCCAGAGCAGTGCTGCTGCAGAAAACCGGCGGACTGATCACAGACAGCCGCGGCAGAGACCATGCCCTGGAACAGGTCGGAGAATGGCTTGCGGAAGCAGGCCTGGAAGACTGGACGGAACAGTTTTATATTACGGACAGCAGTCTGCAGACAATGATAAAGCATTATCTGAAATAATCCGTTCCTTCCGCATACTTTAATGAATATGAGGTTTTACGTTATGAATGCTTTGAAGACAAATCAGATGCGCTGCAGACTGGCAATCGTTTTCTGCTCACTGCTGTCTTTTCTGGTATTCCTGGCGGTATCCGATCAGCTGTAAAGCACACCGGATGCTTTTGACGGGATCGAAGACCTGTCATTTCTTCAGGAAGTTAAAACGGATAGGGGGCGTGTGTCCGTCCCTGAGCATTACGGAAAGCCTGAGAATATCTCAGGTCCGAAAGGGGCAGCTTTCACGGATCTCAGAAGCCACATCCTTAGGAATGCGCAAGCACCGCATGGGTGTGGTAGTTCACTACCGGGGAAAAGAGCAGACACAATGAGCGGTGCCTATACATATTACGATGACGGATTCTTCGGCTTCGGGAAACCCGGCGCATTCAGAGCCTTCAGCCTGATGCATATTATACCGGTATTCCTGTGCATCGCTCTGATTGTGTGGACATGGTACAGAAGAGCCTGGTTCAGGCAGTGGAAATATGAAGGGACCTTCCGGTATTTCCTGTCCTTCTCCATGTTTCTCATGGAATTCGGTTTCTTTGTCTGGCTGCTGTATGTCGGAGATACCAGCGGACAGTATCTGATGATGGCCAAGCTTCCGCTGCACCTGTGCGATATCGGACTGATTTCCTGCATGTTCATGGTTACCAGCAGGAATCAGACGCTGTTCAGTTTCAATTTCTTCGTCACATTATTCGGAGCCGTTCTGGCCTGTATCATTCCCCAGACTGTCCTGAGCGATGTTGACCCTTCGCATTACCGCTATTATCAGTACTTCGGCGAGCATCTCATTCCGATCTACTGCACCGTCTATATGATGATCGTTCATGATATGAAACCGCGGTACCGGGATCTCTGGATCAGCGTTGCGGGCATTGCATTGATGCTTGTGCCGGCATTCAAACTGAATGAATCCTTCCCGGTTCCGACTATCTGTTCCTGAAACTGGATACTTCTCTGTTTCCGGCAGACCAGTATATCCGGGCCGGTATCTACGCTGTCTTACTGATTCTCATCTTTCATGCAATGTGGTTTCTGTGGAAGAAAACAGCCGGATACAGCAGATAAATCATGACCACCCGTGAAACGGGTGGTTTGCTCTAAGGCTATAAGCCTGTGAGTGCCAGCCAGCGTCTTAAGGCGCTGGCTTTTCCACTCTCGTAT
>CADABS010000101.1 GCA_902786245.1 uncultured Erysipelotrichaceae bacterium | reverse complement strand
TTCAGGCTCTGTACAAGAATCCATGTCTCAGCCGCAATGATTTCCTGTACGTTGAGTCTGCTGGCGGATGCGTCCAGCAATAAATCAACCTTCAGCCGGTGTTCCTTTTCAGCACTTGCTTTTGTAAAGACATCAGGATCCTGGAGGATGCCCATCCGCCAGCACCTGTCTCCCTTCAGCTTTCCTTCCCGGCTTTTATCTTCCAGCGGCTCATCATACGTTGCCAGCAATACATCCAACCGTGCCTTCAGGGTATGGATGGCCGAAGAAGCTTTGGCACCCTGGGCAGAAAGATACTTCCGGTTCTTCGCTGCCTGTTTCTCCACTTCTTTCTGAAACTTCCGGCTTTCTTCATCTTTGCATTCTTCCTGCGAAATGGCAGCCCCGGCCAGATACAGATGACAATAGGCATGGTGATCCCGGCATAGATCCCGTTCCAGGATCTTTCTTTCCGTTTCACTGATCAGACTCTTTCCAAAGCAGCTTTCAATATAGGCTTTATCCTTTTCCGTATGGACGGAAACATGACGGCCTCTTTCCAGCCTTCTTTCCTTTCCGCCTGTTTCATGGGATGTTCCGCTCTGTCTGACCAGCAGGGCATCGGTTTCATGGGTCTCACGGTACATGACTTTCTTCAGGAAGGAAGAAAGGGTTTCGGAGATGGAACGATGGCTGCTGTCGGCTTTGAAGTCAAGCACATGGAAATAGGTGCGCATAATGTTTTCAAGTGCTTTGATGATGCCCTCTGTATCAAGATCGCCAGACAGCTTCAAAGCCTGACAGAGTTCTTTCGCTTCTTTTGTCATAACGGGCATCGTATGATGGCATACTTCTGCCCAGCGTGCTTCCCTCTGTTCATACAGTCTGACATTCATGGTCATCATCTGCTGGCGGGATAAAGTCTGATGAGAAGTAAAGAACTGGGAAGCAAATTCTTCACGCAGCTGCTTCAGGATCGGACGCTGGCCGATTTCCTTCTCATAAAGGGCATTTTCCAGTCCCAGCCAGCTGATGACATCAAGATCATCGCTTCTGACATTGCTTTCATAGGAAGTAAAGAAAGCAGACAGCCTGGCGGCATCCAGCCACTTTACAGCCAGACCGATGAGCGTATTGACATAGAGTTCCGGTTCACCACCCGGTCTCATCGCCAGAAAGAACGGCGCAAAGTCATAGCGTTCCGCCCCGTTATAGATCTGACTGACAGCTCTTCTTTCCAGGGCGCTGTATTCCCTCCGGATCATGCAAAGACGTCCTCTGCCTTCAGATCTTCCGGTATCCTTGCCGCTATGACATCATGAATGAGTTTTCTTTCATAGCTGTCAAAGGACTTGTCCGTAATGGTCATTTCAAGCGCTTCACCGGAAGTCAGACCGCGCCGGATCATCCGCACCGCATCCAATAGACCCCTCAGATCCACCGCTCTTTCCGAGATATCCGCATGTTCTGCCTTGCGGTTGAGATCATAGAACAGTTTCATGAACTGTTCGGCAATATGAACTGTTCGGCAATATCCGGTTTCATGTCCGGGAAGGCATGCAGGAAAAGCTTGTGCAGATCGCTTTCCGCAATGATGGGCATCTGCAGCACGGCAAAGCGGGAACACAGTGCTTCATTCAGTTCACGCGTACCGGCATAACCATAGTTCATGGTTGCGATGAAACGGGAGGATGGCTGTACGGCAATCCTTTCATAACCCGGCAGATCTATGACATGGCGGAAATCCAGAATGGAGTGTAGAACCGCCAGGGCTTCATTCCTGGCCATATTGATTTCATCCAGTACGGCAAAGCCGCCATGTTCTGCACAAAGAGTAATCGGACCGGGACGGAAGACAACTTCCTTTCCATTGTAGGTATCTTCACCTAGCAGATAGGACGCATCCACATTGATATGGAATGATACATTCCACTCCGGCCGGTTCAGTACGGCGGCCAGATTCTCCGCCAGTACGTTCTTGCCGGTTGCCTTGGGTCCGATCAGCAATAGATTCTCTCCTTCCAGAATCGCAGCCAGCGCCTTGCGCCATATATCTTTTCCATAATAGAAGTAATCCGGCTGCGGTACCCGCTTCTGCCACTTCTCTTCCAATGAATAAGTCTGACGGAATGTTTCAATACCTGAGATGAGGCTTTCCTCAATTCCTTCTTCTTTCAGATTATCCAGCGGATCCTGTCTCATACACTTTCCTTCTTTCCGTCATTGATAATCACAGATCAGAAACATCGGTTTGATCGCTGTGATTTCATCATATTCCGCCTGGGATACCTTTACGGTATGATCCATTTTCTGAAGATCCTGTTTCAGTACCGCCAGCGCTTCTTGAGCAGTTGATGCCCTACCCTGTCTGATAATGCGGATCATTCTTTCAAGTACAGCCGGGTGGGCATACTGTACCGGCACCGGGAATGTTTCATCCGAAAGATACCTGCGCATGTCATCAAGTGCCTGCTGCCAGTCTTTTTCCGCCGCTCTGCGGTTTCTTGTGCCGGTCGGCAATACCTGTACCGCCGCAATCAATGCAATTGCCGCAAGTCCGCCTAAAAGACATACAAGGGAGAAGGTATTGCGATGATGCAGGATGGTATACAGACCGAAGAGTGAAATAACGATGGCAGCCGCCAACAGTACAATGGCACTGGCCCGCCAGGATGGTCTGATATTATCCTGTATCCGCTTCTGTCTGGCAGCGTAGGAAAGTTCCTTATAGTAATCCGCCTTCTGCAGGCGTTCTTCTGCTTCCTGCAGCTGCTGAACCGTATGATTGGCTTCAGGGGTCAGGTGCTTCAGATATTTCTTTTCTTCCGCTTCAGCCGCTTTTCTCAGCTTCTTCTCCGCCTTTTCACTGTGGGTGGGAATGGAAGGATGTTTCTCTTCCATCACTTTCAGAATCTGATCCACCTGCTCTTCAAACTTGAAGTTGCACTGCTTCTCTCTGCCATCCTTTGTCTGTACGACAAGATATGGGATGGACCCGAATACACCCTTGCCGGTATAGCCGCCTTTTGACATGGCAACCCGTTTGAAGATGCGGCGGATATCCCGATAGCACACATAATAGCGCCGGGAAAAATAGAAGCTGTTGAGATACAGCGCTTTTTCACCGATGCCGCATGGACCGATTTTCCGACAGTTCTTCCTGTCTTCCTTCAGTGTCTCTGCATCCAAAGCAGATGTACCGAACAATACTGTTTTAACCATATGATCCTCCCCATAAAAACAGCGGCAGAAAGCTTATTCTTCTGCCGCCGTCATACTACTTGAATCTGAGAGCTTGTTAAGCTTTTCAGGCTGCAACAGCCTTCTTTGCACTTCTTAAGAAGATGCACAGGAACACGACTGCAGTGATGATACCAACCGGATATGCCACAGCTGTGTTGTTGGTCAGTCCTTTGATGAGACCGAGGCATTCAGGCGCCATGCAGAAATAGGTCGCAGATACAGCACTCATGAATGTTGCCGGCACAGCAGTAATCCAGTAATTCTTCTTATTCTGTACCAGATACATGGATCCGGCCCACAGAACGATCATGGCCAGCGTCTGGTTTGTCCAGGAGAAATAACGCCAGATGATGGAATAATCGATGAAGCCAAGCGTATTACCACAGCCCAGAATCGCACCGACACCAAGTACCGGAATACATAATGCCAGTCTCTTCTTCCAGTCATCCATATCGATCTGGAACCAGTCGGCAATAGTCAGACGGGCAGAACGGAATGCGGTATCACCGGAAGTGATCGGACATGCGATAACACCAAGCATAGCCAATACAATACCGATACCGCCCATGGTATCCTGGCAGATTGTGTAAACGGACGTGGAGTTGCCGCCGCCGACGGATACAAGTCCAGCTTCACCATACAGAGTAACACCGGCTGCCGCCCAGATCAGAGCGATAATGCCTTCAGCGACCATGGCGCCGTAGAAGACGAAGTGTCCCTGTCTTTCACTCTTGAGGCATCTTGCCATCAGAGGAGACTGTGTGGCCGCAGGCAACGGAGATGAACATGAAGGACCAGATCGGTGTTCCATTCGGATGCATGTTTCTGAAGTTGTCCCAGAGTTCGGGCATCGGTTTGCCGCTGGTCAGCGTACCGAAACCGACACCAAGTGCCATGATAATCAGACAGATACCGAATACCGGATAGATTCTGCCGATGATCTTATCGATGGAAACAAAGGTTGCGATAAAGTAATAGATCAGGATGATCGCCAGCCAGAATGTAGCCTTGGTTACAATACCGGAACTGACGCCGCCATTTGTGAACAGCACTGTCAGCAGACCCGCCGGACCGACGGCAAATACCGTACCAACCATGATCAGCAGAATGACAGAGAAGACACGCATGACATTCTTCATGACCGGACCGAGATACGTACCGGTAACTTCGGAAATAGAAGCACCGTTATTTCTTTCGGAAAGCATACCGGAGAAATAGTCATGCACGCCGCCGGCAAAAATCGTACCGAACGTAATCCAGAGATAAACTACCGGTCCCCACTCAGCACCTGTCAGAGCACCGAAAATAGGACCCAGACCGGCGATGTTGAGCAGCTGAATGAGAAACAGCTTCCACTCCGGCATGACCACATAGTCAACGCCATCATTGATGGCTACGGCCGGTGTCTCACGGTCATCCGGTGCAAATACATTGTCTACGACCTTGCCGTACGTGAAATAGCCTATGATAAGTACTGCAAGGCAAAGGAAAAAGCTAACCAATTTCAAGACCCCTTTCTAATGATTTGGCTCTCAGAATTCCTAAAGTACTTTCATTATAACACAATGTCCCGAAAACGTTACAAATTTTGACACTTTATTTACGTTTCATTCCTGAATTATTCACCGTGATGCGGTGATTGCGGCTGAAATCCGCATAGTGACTATAGTTGCAAGCTTTGTTGCTTTCACTCGATAAGTGAATAGAAAAAGGACCTGATTCTTGGTAAAATCAAGGTGTCGAATCAATCAATTACCAAGAGAAAGAGGTCCTCTATGGCAATTCTAAACACCATTTCGCTCGAAAGCAATAAGCAAATTAAAATAAACTTCAACGGCGGCGATCTTTCTTCTGACGGAGGGATGCTCCTCATCAAAGAATTCGCTGCCAGGGTCGGCCTTACAAGGCTCGTAAAAAAGCTTTTCAAAACCAATGACCATACTGCCTGCCGCAGGCATACGGACCCTGACAACCTGATGCAGATAATCTACCAGATCATAGCCGCCTACTTTGAGGATGACTGTGCCGATGAACTGACAAACGATCCGGTACTGACAGCCATCCTGGGAAAAGAGAAGCTGGCCTCACAGCCTACTCTGTCTCGCTTCTGGAACCGGATGGATGAAGATACACTCTCGCAGCTGGAAGCCATTACAGAAAGAATGAGAGAGCTCGTCTATTCCGTTCAGAAGCCGGAACATATGCTGTTCGATCTGGACTCCACCCTGCTGAACACATACGGCAGCCAGGAAGGAGAAGGCTTCAACTTTCATTATCAGGCTCACGGCTATCATCCGCTGCTTTGCTACGATGGTCTGACCGGTGACCTGTTGAAGGCGGAGCTTCGGGACGGAACAAAGTACTGTAGCAATGACGCAGATCAGTTCATGATCCCGCTCCTTAAGGAATACCGTGAAAAGTATTCGTCCATGCCGCTCTTCCTGAGGGGCGACAGCGGATTTGCCGCTCCGAAACTCTATAGTGCCTGCGAGGACAATGACTGTAAATACGCAATACGTTTGAAGCAGAACGCCACGTTGATCCGTTACGCGGCTGACGCAGACGAGGCCCTTTACCGGGCGACCCGGAACAACCAGATCGACTACGCCGTCGAATACGGCGAATTCGAATATCAGGCCGGCAGCTGGTCACATCCGAGAAGGGTGGTCTTCAAGATCGAAAAGCCGTATAACCAGATGATTCATCTGTATACGTTCGTAGTCACTACAATGAGCATGGAGCCATATCAGGTTATTCAGTTTTATTGTGGCCGTGGTAAGATGGAGAACTTCATCAAGGAAGGAAAAAGCGGATTTGACTTTTCCTCCGTGAGCAGTCACTCCAAAGTGGTCAATGCGAACCGTCTGCAGGTACATGCTCTTGCCTACAACCTGTTCAATTGGTTCCGACGGCTGGTGCTTTCCGCAAACATGAGAAAACAGCGGATCGACACCATTCGCCTGAAGCTGCTGAAGGTGGCCGCAAAAGCGGTGCGCTCAGCAAGATATATCGTATTCAAGCTCTGCAGCAGCTGTCCATATAAATACGAATTCTATGAGACACTGTCAAACATCCGGCAGTTGCAGCCGCGGCTGGAATAAATAGTAACCCGTGAACCTTGGCAATTTCAGAAGCATTCGAGGATAACCACAGGGATACTATGCCCTTTTTGTGGATAACTCAGTCCGTTTTGCTGATGAAATGCCGATTACCAAATTTCGAGAGGTAGATTTCATTCGTAATTAACCCTCATGAATAATTCAGG
>CADABS010000100.1 GCA_902786245.1 uncultured Erysipelotrichaceae bacterium | reverse complement strand
CGGGATCAAAATACCCACTTACCTCCACGTGCTCTAAACAAAGCTATCCTCTGCTTACAGAATAGCAGAAACTGAGCACCGGAGACTGTTTATTCATAATGTATTTGTGACGGCGCCTCGCGCGCCGTAATGGAGGAAATTATGAAAATGCCGCCGAAAGAAAAAGTGCTGGAAGCATATTCGGCAATTGCCGATGGAAGAGTCCGTATGGAAGAGGGAAAAGCGTCTGTGCTTTCCAGTGACAGAACAAAAGAATACACCGTGATGTGGCAAGGGCCGATGTATGCCTCTGATGATAATGCTACTTACTGGCAGGGTTATCCCGGATATCCGGTCATTGCGGTTCTGCTGCTGCAGGGAAAACTGACATGCCGTAAAGATTTGATGGAGCCGCTGAAGAATATACCCTGGAAACAGCTGAACGACAGATATAAACGGAATTATGCAAAAGCAGCGGAAGAAGCGCTGTCCGCAATCGATAGCAAAAAAGAAATCCTTGCTTATGCAGAACTGAGTAATAAAGAACTGGCAGCATTGGATATTACGATCAGGCGCAGATTGCCCGATCGGAAATGATGAGGAATCAAAAATGAGTGTATTTGACATATTGAATCTGTTCGGAGGCCTGGCATTGTTCCTCTATGGAATGAAACTGATGGGCGACGGCATGAAAGAAAGTTCCTCCGGAACATTGAAAATAATCATGGAAAAAGTGACGAATAATCCATTCCATGCGTTTATTCTGGGATTGGCAGTTACTGCTCTGATCCAGTCATCGACTGCGACAATTGTCATTACTTCCGGTCTGGTTGCAGCAGGCATTATTACAGTCAGACAGTCCATGGGTATCGTAATCGGTGCCAATGTCGGCACAACAGTGACCGGACAGATTATCAGGCTGCTGGATCTGGATTCGTCCGGTATCGGATGGCTGCAGATTTTTAAACCATCGACACTGGCGCCCATTGCACTGATTGCCGGTATCATTCTGATTATGGGATTCAGATTCCGGAATTCAAAAGTACTCGGACAGATTCTGATGGGGTTTGGTATTCTCTTTTCCGGACTTCTGAACATGACGGCATCCGTTGACACGCTTGCTGCTTCCGGAATATTTGAAAAAGTATTTTCCAGTCTTGGATCAAATCCGCTGCTCGGCTATGCGGCCGGTGCTTCGGTTGCTTTCATTCTGCAGAGTTCTTCGGCTACGATCGGAATTCTGCAGGCACTGTCTGCTTCGGGGCAGCTGGTATTCAAAGCGGTTTATGCAATCATCATCGGTGTATATCTGGGCGATTGTGTCACAACCGCTATCGTCTGCTCGATCGGCGCCAAGGCGGATGCAAAACGGGTAGGAATCATCAATATTCTGTATAACGCAGGAAAAACAGTTCTTGTACTGGCGGGTGTTATGCTGTTCCGTATGACCGGACTTCTGAATTCTCTTTGGGGTACGGCGGTTACTTCCGGCATTATTGCGGATACCAATACGGTATTCAATCTGGCTAGTGCGCTGATTCTTCTGCCATTTACCGGATTCTTCGAAAAAGCATCCCAAAGAATCATCAAAGATGAGGCTGTTCCCGATACAAAATACGATGATATTCTGGATGCTCTGAATCCGAATTTTTTCAGTACTCCGGCAATTGCGCTGCAGAGCTGCTATAATCTGCTTCTGACATCTTTTGAGACAGCCAGATCCAATCTTGAAAAAGCATTGGGCCTTCTCCAGAACTATAACGAATCCGTTTTTGAAGAAATCAATCAATATGAAATGATGATCGATACGATGACAGACAGACTGTCCGATTATATGTCATTAATGTCCGGAAGCCTGGAAGCGGATCTGCATGTAACTATTCTGAATGAATACTACAAAGTCGTGGTTGAATTTGAACGCATCGGCGATCATGCTGTCAATGTTGCAGAAATTGCCAGAGATCTGCATTTGAAAAATGTTTCATTTTCTGACAAGGCGGTCCGGGAACTTGAGGTACTCAGAAGCCTGCTTGACCGTATTCTTGACCGCACAGATGCCGCGTTCAGAAACCGAAGTCTGGACGCAGCGGTTTCGATTGAACCGTTTGAAGAAGTTGTTGACGATATGATCAATGTGATGAAGACATATCATATGAACCGGATCATAAACGGAACATGCAATATTACTGCAGGTACCGGATATATGAATCTGCTCAGCGAACTGGAGCGCGTATCCGATATCTGTTCTGATGTCGGCCTTGCCATATTGACCCGGATTCATCCTGAACTGGCTATGCGCACACATGACTATATAGTTTATCTTCATTCCGGAAAAGATGAAAGATTCAATGAACTTTATGAACACGTCCATAATGAATACTTTGATTGGCTGGATCAGATTGATACGGAAACTGCTGAATAATAAAAACAGGGGCGCTCTAAAATCGCATGAGGTTGAGGAGTGGCTTCAAAAACACATGAGGTCGATTTTTATCGGCCTTTTTTTGTAACGGAAAACCTCCGGATAGTCCGGAGGTTCAAAGAAGGTTAACCGATGAGTCTCTGCCAGCGGAGCCTATAATGTAAAAGCGGTCTGC
>CADABS010000099.1 GCA_902786245.1 uncultured Erysipelotrichaceae bacterium | reverse complement strand
CATGCTGGGAAAAATCTTCTTTGAAGAGTCACCTGAACGGATCAGAGAAATCATCACCAAACACGATTCCACACAAAAGCAGAATTGAGACAAGAGGAAATCGTTTATGAAATTTGAAGATCTGCTGCGTGATACTGCCGCAGCCGTAAGAAAAGAGGCATTGGCTGAAGGAATGACTAAAGGAATGGCTAAGGGAATGGCTGAAGGAACGGTAAAAACAAGAACTGAAGATATTGTCAGGGCTTTTGATGCATTTAAGGATACAGGTGCAGATGCCGATACGGCTATGTACATGCTGGGAAAAATCTTCTTTGAAGAATCTCCCGAACAGATCAGGGAGATCATTGCTGAACACAATTCTGCAGTGATTTGAGGATCGACATGTTTTGGGCATATGAAAACCGGCATTGCCGGTTTCACCATGATTAATTGCTGTTACTGATCGAACTGCTCTGCAACCTGTACCAGAAGTTCGCGGATCGGCAGATGCTGAGGGCATACCCTTTCGCACATGCCGCATCTGATACAGTCAGATGCTCTGCCATGATTTACAGTTGCACGGTCGTAGTAATGCTTTGCGTTCCAGTCATCGAAAATCTGTTTGGTGTTATAACTGGAGAACAGATCCGGAATCAGGATATTCTTCGGGCACTTGTTTTCTTCTATGCAGTATCTGCATGATGTGCAAGGGATATTATGCATATTCTGGAATACTTCGCAAACCTTGTGAATGGCGCTGCGTTCTGCTTCATTCAGCGGTTCATAGTTCTCCATGAAGGATACATTATCCTTCATCTGATCCATATCTGACATACCCGACAGCACAACCCGGATATTTTTGAATCCGGCTGCGAAACGGATCGCATAGCTCGCATTGGAACCGCCCTGCAGTTCATCCAGCGCTTTCTGTGCTTCTTCCGGCAGGCGGACCAGACTGCCTCCTTTGACCGGTTCCATAACCAGTACCGGCTTATCATGTTTCTCACAGACTTCATACACCCTCTTTGAATCAACGGATGCACTTTCATAGTCGAGATAGTTGAACTGGATCTGCACAATTTCAATTTCCGGATATTCGCTCAGAATCCGGTCAAGCACTTCTGCTTTGTCATGGAAGGAAATGCCGACATGTCTGACTTTTCCTTCCTTTTTCAGTTCAAAGGCTGTTTCATACGCATTGCATTTTTTGAACTTCTCATAAACCGTGCTGTTCTGGGCATTCATGAGATAAAAATCGAAGTAATCAACACCGCAGGCTTCCAGCTGTTCATCAAAACTTTGCGGATATCTTCCTGTTTATTGAAATAGCTGCCTGTCAGCTTGTCTGTCAGAATGTATCTGTCCCTGGGATATCTGGATGTCAGGCATTCTCTGATTGCTTTTTCGCTCTTGCCGGAAATATAGCCATGCGCAGTATCAAAGTAATTAAATCCATGGTCAAGGAAGTAATCGACCATTTCCTTTGTCTGTTCAAGATCAACTTCCCCGTCCTTCATCGGCAGACGCATCATGCCGAATCCGAATTTCTTATGAATGAATTCAAACTGTTCCATGTGTGCTCTTCCTCTCTTTGTATCTTTATCATAAATGAGGAATTATACAGTTTCAAATACTGATTATGCATGGCGCGCGATGCTCATTGCGCATCCATGCATGTATGATTGTATTGAAAGAAAGCGTATGCCTGTAAAAGGAAAGTCCGGGAAAAACACCAGTGATATGATTCCAGTCATGTTTTCATGTCTGATTCTTTTTGCTGTGCCTTGCCTTTTGGCCCGCACCAATATGGCTGCGTCAAAAACACTGCCGCGTAATTCCGCTCAGGGTACATCTGTTCCGGCAGAAAGATGCACTGGCAGATCAATACAATACACCCGATTCAGTCTTTTATCACAGAGATGTTCTGCCGGAAGTGCATATCAATCAGGATTATCTGACGAACCAATATGATTACGGAATCGCATGTTTCCTGTGGGGCATTTACGATCAGGCCGCCAGTATTTTCGATCAGCTGTATTACACTGCCAGCCAGCCTGTTTACATAAATCATCCTTTGTTCAGTGAGCATAGTACATATGAATACCTGAATCTGGATTTACTTGCATCTTCAATGACTTTTCACATATCCGGCAATTACAGCCGCTCCTATGAAACTCTGAAACTGATCGATCCGGAACCGCTGCCGGCAGATCTTAAAGCAATATATGCGCTGCACAGAGATTTTTTCTCTACCCTGATCGAAAGAGATGCGAAAAATACTACGCAGAACATCAAAAAACCCATACAGTATTATGAGGAACCTGAAGACCTGTATGAGTATTATGATGATCCCTTTGATGTGGATTATTATACTTCACCGGAGGAATTCTACGAAGACCATAAGAATGACTTCCGCAGTTTTAAAGACGCTGAAGACTATTTCTATGAATATGGCTACTGGTATGCATACAGAAAACATCGTTTAAAAAACACCGCAATCAATCACGGATCTTACGCAAAGTAAGTGAAACCAGGTCTTGAGTTGAGGAGGTACTCAGAAGAGTGCCTCCTTTTTAACAGACCATAATGAAAAACTGCAGGACA
>CADABS010000098.1 GCA_902786245.1 uncultured Erysipelotrichaceae bacterium | reverse complement strand
CGGATTTTGCGTCATTTGGTGCTAACTGATATTCAATATAAGCGAAAACGCTAGTATTTATCGCATTTGTCATCCACAAAATTGTTAACTGTTAGAAAATAATAACAGGAGGAAATCAATAATGAATCAGCTGAATGAAGCAATCGCTAAGATCGGTGTTGTACCGGTAATCAAACTGTCAAATCCGGAGCGCGACGCAGCGCCCCTGGCAAAGGCATTATGCGAAGGCGGTCTGCCGGTTGCGGAAGTTACTTTCCGTGCAGCAGGCGCTGACAAGGCAATCCGCATCATGAAGGAAACATGCCCTGATATGATCGTCGGTGCCGGAACGGTTCTGACAGTTGAGCAGGCACAGCAGGCTGCGGATGCAGGCGCACAGTTCATTGTTTCTCCGGGTTTCGCAAAAGAACTCGCTGACAAGTGCGCTGAACTGAATATTCAGTATTTCCCGGGTGTTACCACACCGACAGAATACCAGATGGCTCTGCCTTACGGATACGAAGTAGTCAAGTTCTTCCCGGCTGAACAGTCCGGCGGTCTGGCAAAGATCAAGGCGATGAACGCTCCGTTCCCGATGTTCAAGGTTATGCCTACAGGCGGCATCTCTCTGAAGAATCTGGAAGAATACCTGTCCTGCCCAATCATCGCTGCATGTGGCGGTTCCTACATGGTCAAGGCAGACGATATCGAAAACGGCAACTGGGACAAGATCAAGGATCTGTGCAGACAGTCCAGAGAAATCGTTGACCGTATCAGAGGATAACAATGACAAGAGTTGTTACCTTCGGCGAACTGATGGTTCGTCTGCAGCCGTTCAACTACGAGCGTTTTGTTCAGGCAAATACACTGGAATTCACATTCGGCGGCGGCGAGGCATTTGCCAGCGGCCTGATCTATGCGATGATGAATGGCTACAAGCCGATGGACATGATCAATTTCGCGGTTGCGTCCAGTGTCATCAAGCATACGATTCACGGCGATGGAAATATCGTTGACGATGTTGAGTCCATCAAGAATCTGATGAATATGAATTACGATATTAAGAGATAAGAGGTACATTACATGAAAGCATTTATGGATAAGAACTTTCTGCTTGAGACAGAAACAGCACAGCGGCTGTTTCATGAATATGCAGATAAGATGCCGCTTGTAGATTATCACTGCCACATTTCCCCGAAGGAAATCTATGAAGACAGACGCTTCAACAACCTGGCGGAAGTATGGCTCGGCGGCAAGAATCCGGACGGAACATATTTCGGCGACCATTACAAATGGAGAGTCATGCGTTCCAACGGTACACCGGAAGATTACATCACCGGTGACAAGCCTGATTTTGAGCGCTTTATGAAGTTTACGGAAGCACTGGAGATGGCAATCGGCAATCCGATGTATCACTGGTGCAACCTGGAACTGCATAAGTATTTCGGTATCGAAGAGCCGCTGACAGTCGATACGGCAGAAATGATCTGGAACAAGTGCAATGATATGCTGCAGAACGATCCGAACATGACCGTACGCGGTCTGATCAGACAGTCCAATGTCGCATTCATCGGCACAACGGATGATCCGGTTGATTCCCTGGAATGGCATCAGAAAATCAAGGAAGATGATTCCATCACCGTCAAGGTCTGCCCGTCTTTCAGACCTGACAAGGCAATCAACATCAATAAAGAAGGCTTTGCGGAATATATCGGAAAGCTGGCTGCAAGTGTCGGAAAAGAAAGCTTTGCGAATGCGCAGGAAGTCATTGACGCACTGATTCAGCGTCTTGAATTCTTCGCAGAGATGGGATGCCGGGCAAGCGACCACGGTCTGGATTACATTCCTTTCCGCAAGGGAACAGAGGAGAGCATCAACGCTTCCTTCTGCAAGGTCATGAATGGCGGAACCGTTACTGTTGAAGAAGCGGAAGAATACCAGACAGCAGTTCTGCTGGCGCTTGGCAAAGCATATCACCGTCTCGGCATTGCGATGCAGCTGCACTATTCCTGCCACAGAAATGCCAATGAACGTATGTACCGCAGACTCGGACCGGATACAGGTTTCGATATGATCGCTACAAATACATGCGGCGAAAGCATTGCCAATCTGCTTTCTGAACTGGATCAGACAAATGAATGCCCGAAGACAATTCTGTATTCACTGAATCCGGTCGACAATGAACTTCTCGGCACACTGCTGGGATGCTTCCAGTCGGATGAAGTACCGGGCAAGATCCAGCTCGGTTCTGCATGGTGGTTCAATGATACAAAGAGCGGCATGGAAGATCAGCTGCGTGCACTTGCAAATCTCGGTCTGCTCGGAAACTTCGTCGGAATGCTGACAGACTCCCGTTCCTTCCTGTCGTATGCACGTCACGACTACTTCCGCCGTATCATGTGCAATATGGTCGGCAACTGGGTTGAAAACGGCGAGTATCCGAACCATGAATCATCTCTGAAGAAGATCGTCGAAGGCATCAGCTACAATAACGCAGCCAGATACTTCGGTCTCTGAGAGTTTCAGTCAAAATAACACAGACCAGCCTGAATGAAATACGGCTGGTTTTTTTGTAATGGAAAACCTCCGGATAGTCCGGAGGTTCAAAGAAGGTTAACCGATGAGTCTCTGCCAGCGGAGCCTATAATGTAAAAGCAATCTGC
>CADABS010000097.1 GCA_902786245.1 uncultured Erysipelotrichaceae bacterium | reverse complement strand
ACTGTTTCAGCTGGGTATTAACCGTATCAATATTCAGACGGAAGTCTTTGGCACCGCAGGTGCCTTGGAAGCCCCGTCTATAGTGCATGGCACTTAGGCAGGGAGAGTTCACTGTCATATGCATCCATGTATTATTTGCGGACGGTGTTCGATTATAATAAATACAGAAAGAAGGAAAAGCACATGAGTGTATTTACAGGAAAAGAAAAACTGAAGCTCGGTTTCGGTCTGATGCGTCTGCCCAAGCTCGAAGACGGAACCATTGATGTACCTCAGGTTTCAAAAATGGTCGACCTGTTCATCGAAGCAGGCGGCACGTACTTTGACACCGCTTTTGCCTACCAGGGAAGCGAAGAAGCGATCCGCAAGGCACTGGTCGAACGCTATCCCCGTGACAGCTACACCCTTGCCAGCAAACTGATCATTTCACCCGGCAGTTCCATCTCCGCCGAGGAAGCAAAGCAGGAAACACAGACAAGCCTTGAACGCAGCGGTGCCGGCTATTTCGATTATTATCTGGTCCATGCGATCCAGCGCACCAATTATCAGAAATATGATGAATACGGTATCTGGGACTATGTGAAGCAGCTCAAGGAACAGGGCCTTGTCAAACACTGGGGTTTCTCGTTCCATGCCGATCCGGAACTGCTTGAAGAACTGCTGCAGAAACATCCGGATGCGGAATTCGTACAGCTGCAGATCAACTACGCAGACTGGGAGAACCCGGGTGTCGCATCGCGCAGAAACTATGAGATCTGCAAGAAATACGGGAAGCCGGTCACTGTCATGGAGCCGGTCAAGGGCGGTATTCTGGCCGATCCGATTGATTCGGTCAAGGCGATCTTCGATGCGGAAGGAACCGGTGCCAGCTATGCGTCATGGGCACTGCGCTATGTCGCATCCAAAGACAACCTCCTGGCTGTTCTTTCCGGCATGAGCTCGCTGGAACAGATGCAGGACAACCTCAGCTTCATGAAGGATTTCAAACCTCTGGATGCCCATGAAGAAGAAGTCATCGCAAAAGCACAGGAAGCACTGAACAAAGATCAGTCGATTCCCTGCACAGCCTGCCACTACTGCACAAAGGGCTGTCCGATGAACATTCCGATCCCGGAGATCTTTACGGTGGAAAACCGCAAGAAAGGCAGTCCGGAATTCCGTACAAAGAGAGAGTATACGATCGTAACCAGCGGCAGAGGAAAAGCATCCGACTGCATCCAGTGCGGCCAGTGCGAATCCGCATGTCCGCAGCACCTGCCGATCATTTCCCTGCTTGAACAATGCCGGGCAATGGAATGACCATCCGTACTGCTTCGTCTGAAGACTGCGGAAAGATTCTGCATTTCATCCGGCAGCTGGCCGAATATGAACATATGTCCGATGAAGTCACTGCCACCGAAGAGCTGCTCAGGGAATGGATCTTTGAGAAGAAAAAAGCAGAAGTACTGTTCGTCATGGAAGGTGATACAGAAGCAGGCTTCGCACTGTTCTTCCATAACTTCTCAACGTTCCTGGGCAAAGCCGGCATCTATCTGGAAGACCTCTATGTACTTCCCCAATACCGGCACAAAGGCTATGGCAGAGCGCTTCTGCAGAGACTTGCGCAGATCGCGATGGAAAGTGGATGCGGATGACTGGAATGGGTCTGTCTGGACTGGAACCGGCCCTCGATCGGCTTCTATCTCAGCCTGCATGCTCAGCCCATGGACGACTGGACGATCTACCGTCTGAGCGGTGAAACACTGCAGAATATGGCTTATGGAAATCAGTCTGAATAACGGACTGATTTTTCTTTCCCGGCTGACTGAGGTATAATAGGAATCTCTTTACTGAAGGAGGTGCGCATGTTTACAAAACTGATGTACTGGATCGTACGGCAGCTGGCAAAGCTTCACGATTTACTGATGTCATTGAATGACCGGATTGATGTCCCGCTGAATGACAAACAGCTTCATTTTCTGATCATCGGCATCGTCGGAATGGCGATGATCTTTGTCGTCTATCCGTTATTCAAAAAACTCGCGGAAACAAATCATACGATGGTTATCGCCTGGATTTATGTGTTTACGATGCTGATCGTTCTGACATTTGCCATCGAGATCGGCCAGGGATATACCAATACCGGCAGAGTTGAAATGGCCGATGTCGTCTACGGTCTGACCGGTTTCCTGTGCATGTTTGCCGTATTCCTGCTGATCAGAATGATATGGCATTCCATCCGGAATCACTTCAGAAAAGCATAGGGGCTGCAAATAAACTTCCGGTTTTATCCCAATGCTGGTAAGTTAAGGATTTGACAACAATAAATATGACCATTACGGAACTGACGAAAAATGCATATAGCGCTGTTCGTCAGTTTTACTTATGAGTTCTCACCATATTAAGGAATCAAAGCATTACGAAAAGAATCCTGCTTCTGATTTTGATTATGCCCAGGTTAGAAACTGTAAGACAGTTCTGATAACGGTTGGATTCAGAGGAATTCATTCCGATGAGCTTGTGATAATACCTTGAGATATCACGCAGTTCACGAATTTCTTTGGGAGGAATAAAAGAACCTCTGACAAGGTCGTGCTTGTAGAGGTCACAGATCCATTTTGAATCTTTCTTGGCGCTCTAAAATCGCATGAGGTTGAGGAGTGGCTTCAAAAACACATGAGGTCGATTTTTATCGGCCTTTTTTTCTTCATGAGGATAGTCTCTAAAGTA
>CADABS010000096.1 GCA_902786245.1 uncultured Erysipelotrichaceae bacterium | reverse complement strand
ATATATTAGCCCTTGCCCAAGACCATAGGAAAAGGAGGCACTCTGCCGAGTACCTCCTCAACTCAAGACCTGGTTTCACTTACTTTGCGTAAGATCCGGGAAAACAACTATGCAATTCAGAACACTCAAACCTTTCCCCGAGGGATTCCTCTGGGGCGCCTCTTCCAGTGCCTATCAGTGTGAAGGTGCTTATCTGGAAGACGGCAGAACATTGTCCGTATCCGATACCAAGGCGGTACCGGAGGGAACAACCGATTTCAATGACGGTGTCGATCATTATCACAGATTCAAGGAAGACATTGCATTGATGGCAGAGATGGGATTCAAAGAATTCCGCTTCTCGATCGGCTGGCCGCGTATTCTGCCCAATGGCAGCGGCGAAGTCAATCCGCTGGGTGTGCAGCACTATCATGATGTCATCGATGAATGCCATAAGTACGGAATTGAACCGGTCGTTACGCTGTATCATTTCGATCTGCCGCAGGTACTGCAGGACAAGTACGGAGGATGGGCTTCCCGTCAGTGCATCGAGGACTTCCTGGAATACTGCAGAGTATGCTTTAAGGAATATGGTTCCAAGGTGAAGTATTTCCTGACGATCAACGAGCAGAACATGATGGTTCTGTTTGAAGGTGAAGCATACGGCGGTGAGAGACCATGCTGGCAGGCAAATCATCATATGCTCGTTGCCCAGGCAAAGGCAATGATCCTGTGCCATGAAATGTGCCCGGGTGTATGGATCGCACCGGCACCGAATATCACGGCAATCTATCCGGCATCTTCTTCTCCGGAAGACAATCTTGCGGCGATGGATTTTGACCAGCTCAGAAACAGACTGTTCCTGGATACAGCGGTATTCGGCGAGTATCCGGAAGCGCTCTGGAACTGGTGGAAGAACAGAGGCGTTGAACCGCTGGATGTCACGGAAGATGATATGGCCGCATTGAAGAATGCAAAGCCTGATTTCATCGCTTTCAACTACTATGGCGCAGGATGCGTGAAGTATGTTTCTGAAGAAGAAGGAAACAGAATGAAAGAAGAAGCGAAGAAGCAGGGCGGCATGATTGCGTTCATGACCGGTCTGATGACGCATCCGGGCATGTCTGCGGCTGTCAAGAATCCTCTGCAGAAACAGACAAGCTACGGCATGGGCATTGACCCGGTAGGTCTGAGAATTACACTGCGTCAGCTGTGGGAAAGATATCATCTGCCGCTGCTGATTACCGAGAACGGATGCGGTGTACCGGATAAGCTGGAAGAAGACGGAACGATCCATGATGATTACCGCATCGATTATCTCCGTCAGCATATCAAGGCATGCCAGGAAGCGATCACCGACGGTGTCAACCTGATGGGATATTCACCATGGTCTGCATTCGATCTGATTTCGACACACCAGGGCATAACCAAGAGATACGGTCTGATCTATGTCGACAGAGATGAGTTTGACCTGAAAGAAATGAAGCGCTACAGAAAGGATTCCTTCTACTGGTACAAGAAGGTCTGCGAATCCAACGGCGCAGATCTTGACTGAGACAAGTTTGTCAGCTTAACAAAGCCTGTATTATCCGTAAAGGATCAGGCTTTTTCTATCCCGCCATTACGTATGGAATAAAAACAAAGATACTGTTCTTATTCAGTCAACAGAAAGGTTTTTTACCAAAGGTTTTTGAGGGATAACTGCCATAACGGCAAAATCAGATTCATTTTCATCGTAAAAGAGTTTTCCATTGTATTTATTGACAACTGCCTGTACAGTACGAATGCCATATCCATGCTCAGAATCAGTTCCGTAACGGAAAGTATTGTCCTGGTGAAGAACAGGCAAATCAATAGAATTCTGAATACGGATCATAAACTGATCAGCAGTGCTTTGCAATTCAGCGCGTATGATTCTTCTTGAACCGATATGCACAATTGCATTATCAAGAAGATTCGAAACAAGCAGACACAGGTCTTCGTTATTTAATGGTGTCTGTTCTGACAGGTTGAGAATCAGTGAGAAATCTATGTGCTTGTTTGCAGCTTCCTGCCGGTATGTATTCAGAACAGCATTCAATGCAATAGACCCAGTTTCAATCGGGATAACGTTCTGATTGAACTGATCAATCAGTTTTTGCGTTACTTCGTCTTTGTCTACCGTATCAAGGGATTTCAGAATGTGTTTTACATCATGGTGCAGTTTTTGCAATTCTTTCTGTGCTTTCAGTATTTTTTCGGTTGAAGAAAGCTGTGCCTCAAGGAGTGTTTTATCAAGTTCAGCAGCCCGCTGTTTACGATTCATTACAGTCAAATCATAAAAAATGATATACAGAAGAATAATGATCACAAACAGATATATGATGGAAAACGCAATGTGGTTATCATCCATTCTGTCCACAAGAATCAGAGTGCTGACAGAACTCAGCAGCGTTCGGCATACCACCAGGATTGCACAGAAGAAGTATTTCTGTAATGAAGAAAGAACCAGTTTTCTTTTTCGGGAGATAAAGGCTAGAAAAGAGAACATGATGATGTAAATTGCCTGTGCCGCAAAATCTGTCTGTATTGGATATGCTTGTTTCAGGAGAATGAAGTCGATTTTGCCATACAGCGTATAAGAAGATAATACAATCAGCGATATGCTGCTGAGACTCAGGACCAGTTCCGGGATAATTGCAATGAGGAGCTTTTCTGAGAGATCCTTATCCGAAATAAAGCTGAGATAGACAGTGCCAAGAGTAACATCCCCAATAAAATGATTCATCTACAGAAAATTGATTCACATAGCTGATCATAAAGGTGCCAAGTATAATATAAAGCAGGTACATGAATAAAACATAAAGTGGGTTTTTCCGGCTTTCTGCTTCAAATGTTATAAAAGCACCCATGACGGCAGTTTCAATAAAATTAAAAATCCGCTTTTGCAGAAGTGTGATGAATCAAGGGTGTTAATCATCTGATCTGTCATTCTTCCGCTTGTAAAATGCTCTATGTCTCATCCAGATATACATCCCCTTTGAGAACAGTATCAGTCTGACAGTCTTTAAGGACCAGGAACACCTTCTGAAGCCAGTACCTCGATGTAGTAA
>CADABS010000095.1 GCA_902786245.1 uncultured Erysipelotrichaceae bacterium | reverse complement strand
TTGAATGCGGACCGGAGATTGCACCGCTGACACTGGCGAATGTGCTGAAGACAAGATCTGCCAGATTCGTACGGCGTGATCTTCATGAAGCAGTGAAGAGGTTCTATTGGTCAGACAAGCCGATGTTCTGGAGCGATTCATATTTTGTCTGTACCGTCGGGGAAAACATCAGAAACATTGTCCGGAACTATATCCGCTCCCAGGATAAAGGATCAGGTGCGAATTTATCACCGTCCATGCGGTGATACCCAAAGGCTATGGACGGTGTCCTCTTCGCTTGGGGATAGACAGAGGTCTGTCTGCTTTTCTTTATGTCTGCTATAATGATTAAACGATTTGACGGAGGTTGAACGATGGAACTGAATGAACGCATCCATGGCTTCCGGATCGAAAGGATCCGGGATCTGAAAGACTGCGGCGGAACGTTATATGAAATGATCCATGAACAGACAGGGGCACAGCTGTGCTGGCTGAAGAGAGATGAAGTGAACAAGACATTCACCTGCACCTTCAAGACCCTGCCGGAAGACGATACCGGTGTATTCCATATCCTGGAACACAGCGTCCTGAACGGATCGAAAAAATATCCTGTCCGCGAACCGTTTGTGGAACTGCTCAAGAGCTCCCTGCAGACATATCTGAATGCCTTTACCTATCCGGATAAGACCATGTATCCGGTTGCCAGCCGGAATCCGAAGGATTTCATGAATCTGGTCTCCGTATATATGGATGCGGTATTCGCTCCGGCAATCTATGAGAATCCGATGATCTTCCAGCAGGAAGGATGGCATTACGAAATCCATGATGAAAACGACATGCCTCTGTTCAAGGGCGTTGTCCTGAATGAAATGAAAGGTGCCTTCTCCTCGGTGGATGAAGTCATGGTCGATGAGCTGAACCGGATGCTGTTTCCGGACAACTGCTACAGATTCGTCTCCGGCGGCGACCCGGAACATATCACCGATCTGACCTATGAACAGTTCATCGATACGCACAGAAGATTCTACCATCCCTCCAATGCCAGAATATTCCTGGACGGAGATATGGATATCGATGCGGTGCTTGCCTTCATCAATGATGAATACTTCTGTCATTATGAAAAAGAAGACATGTCCTTTGTCATTCCGATGCAGAAGCCGGTGAATGCGCAGAGCAGAGAGATCCATTATGAAATCGATGCCGGTGAAGGCACGGAAGACAAGACGCAGATCGCCGTGGCCAAGATCGTTTCTTCCTATGACGATATCGTCAAGAATACCGCCTGGAATATCCTGGCTTCGATCCTGACGGCTTCCAATGATGCATTATTGAAAAAGGAAATTATCGACAGAGGTCTGGCCCAGGATGTGGAACTGGATCTGTTCGACGGCATCCAGCAGGCATGGGCAGTGCTGAACCTGCGCAATACGAATGCGGAATGCAGAGATGAAGCGCTGCAGGTTCTGAAGGATACCGCAAAGCGTCTGTGCGAAGGCGGACTGAACCATGACCAGATCAGTGCTTTCCTCAACCAGGTAGAATTCCGCTACCGGGAAAAACGGGAACCTTCCGGTCTGATGTATGCCCAGCGGGCAATGAACTCCTGGCTGTATGAAGGCGACCCGGCGCTGTATCTGTCCATGTCCGATGTCTTCGGCATCCTCCGGCAGAAACTGGAGGAAGGATATTTCGAACAGCTTCTGGCAGAGTTCCTGCTGGACGATGCAAATCTCTGTACGCTCACGGTGATTCCGGATCCCTCCATGGCTGCACAGCGCATCGCAAGGGAAAATGCAAAACTGGCAGCCGCAAAGGAAAGCTGGGGAAGCGATGTCCGTGTATACGCTGAGGCAACAGAAAAACTCGAAAACTGGCAGTCTGTACCGGACAGTGAGGAACAGCTGAATACACTGCCGCGTCTTTCGCTCGCGGATGTCGAGAGAAAACCGCAGTTTTTACCCTATGAGGAAACAAAGATCTCCGGTGTTCCGGTTCTTGTTTACCCGCAGGAAACAGGCGGCATCGTCTATATGACCATGTATTTCAATCTGGCCGGCGTCAGACGGGAAGAACTGCCTGTCATCCGGCATCTGGCAGCGCTTCTGACAGAACTGCCGACCGAGAAATATACGGTAGAGCAGCTGCAGCAGGAAATCATGCGGGATCTCGGCACACTGTCATTCTCGCTGACATCCTATTCGCCGGAACACAGAAATGACTGCGTCATCCCGATGCTGTGTGTCAATGTGTCCGCCCTGAATGAGAAGTTCGAAAAATGCATCGATCTGATCGAAGAGATCATTTATCATACGAAGTTCGAACCGGAGCGCATCCTGCCTCTGGTAAAGCAGGAAAACGAAGGATTCCGTCAGGCCCTGATCGGCGGCGGCCATGCGGTTGCCATGATGCGGGCAGGTGCCCACTGCAGTGCCGAAGGCGTGTTCAAAGAATATACAGCCGGCTATGAAACCGGAAAGTATATGAAGGAACTGGAAGCGGATTTCGAAAACAGGATCAGCGATGAAATCGCGGCCTTTGAAATGTACAGAGATATTCTTTTCTCCAAAGCAAGACTGACCATCAGTATTTCATCCAGGCCGGAAGATGCGCTGAAAGATCTGATCGGACGGCTTCATACCGTGGATGCCCAGCAGGCGTATGTTCATTATCCGCTGCTGGAAAACCGCAGAGAATCGATCCGGATACCGGCTGGCATCGCCTATACGGGCATGGTGAACAATCTCCGCAATGCCGGCAGTGAGTATGATCCGAAGATGCAGGTCATGGCCCATATTCTTACCTATGTATGGCTCTGGCAGGAAGTACGGGTCAAGGGCGGTGCCTACGGTACCGGCTTCAGCGTCAATCCCAATTCCAATATCGGCGGATATTCCTACCGCGATCCTGATCCGGCCAATGCAATGTCTGCAGTCCGCAATGCGGCGGAATGCCTGCGCTCCATGGCAGAGGATGAAGATCTGGAACAGCTGATCATCGGAACGATCTCCGGCTTCGATCCGCTGCAGTCCTATCCTTCGAGAATGCGTTCATCGGATTCCTCCTACTTCCGGAAGATTTCCTATGAACAGTCCTGTGCAGCCAGAGAAAAGATCCTGAATACAACGGTCAGCGATCTGAAGAGTTTCGCGGATGTACTGGAAAAGGCAATGGCAGACAGCAGCGTCTGCGTCGTCACTTCCCAGGATATTCTTTCCTCTCTGCAGGAAGAGCTGATTGAACTTCCGTCTCTGCTGTAACTGAGTTGCTTAAAATGCGGTCGCTGACCAATGTCATTAAGTTAAGAAACAGTCTGCAGATGAACAACTCGTGATTTCTGCAGACTTTTCTATTCAAGAGATTGAACATGCATGACGAAAAAACAT
>CADABS010000094.1 GCA_902786245.1 uncultured Erysipelotrichaceae bacterium | reverse complement strand
TGTCCTGCAGTTTTTCATTATGGTCTGTTAAAAAGGAGGCACTCTTTTGAGTACCTCCTCAACTCAAGACCTGGTTTCACTTACTTTGCGTAAGATCCGAACTTCCCGCAAGGGAAGTTTTTTTAAGTCTCGGTTCGATGAATTTTTACCATTTATCACAGAAATCGACCGTTTATCACATCCGTGTTGTTTGCCCACCAATCAATTAATATACTGAGGCCAGGAGGATTAACACGATGAAAGCTTTTCCCAAAGTATCACATCTTCATTTACCTGCCAGTCCACCTTCGCTTCAGTTTGTTCCAGATCCTGCAGTCATCAAAAGAACCAATCGTTTATTATCGGGCAATAAAATCATAGCAATCATATCCGGTATCTGTCTGTTTATTATCTCTGCTGTCTGCACAAACAGCCTGCCAGTTGCTGCAGAAGAACATAAACCATTAGAATTGTATTTTTCTTCGTTTAAGTAAACCATTTATGATATTCATGCTGATGATGTTAAGACAGAGTATGTTCAAAGAGATAACATGGAAACATATTATGTTTATGATTCAGAATCAGATGAACTTGTCGGGAAATATGAAGTAATGCTCGCTGATGACCCTGCTAAGCAAAATGAAAGTAAAGGAACAGCCACTGTTTCTTATCTGACACTGAGCGCATCAAAGTATTATACAAGTGATTTATGCTTTACTCTGATTGTTCATGCTTATGTATATACAAGTGGCTCATTCAGACAAATCAATTCAATAACGAATGATCATAACGTGACAATGTCCTCGACTTCATACGTTCCATTTGAATGGTATGGCCAACAGTCGCATTATGTCGGATCATCCACCGGTAATTACCCGACTACTTCACTTGACTATTCTTTTTCAGGAACTCTGAGAACCACTGCTACAGTCTCGTATAACGCTACGATCCAATATCTGGTAAATATGGGGTTCTCCGGAACACAGAATTCATATTATTATTTGTCCTATGACAGTGTCGGACAGATCAGTTTGTATTAGTATGGAAAAAAGACTTCAGACCATCATCATTGTTCTGGCTATGCTGATATGTACATGTATGATCTGTGCATATATCGGAACCTATAATTCCTTCAGCGTGCCAGGATTCGGTATGATACAGAGAGTTCATATTGCAGGCTTAACTGTTTATTTCTGGCCTCTGCTGATTCTTCTGGCAATTGCACTGTTTCGATATATGCGGAATATCGATAATTGAAAAATATTTTTGAACGAGAATCATGTATCATCTGCTTCCCGCAAGGGAAGTTTTCATTCGTCTTCATACCATTCCATATAGGTGTCAAAGCCCGCACGTACATCATCAAAGCCGGCTTTTCTGTATAAATTCCTTCCTTCTTCGGAAGCTGTCAGCCAGAGATTTCCGAGTTTTCTTTTCCGTGCCTCTTCGATCAGCATCCCGATCAGTATGGACGCATACCCCTGTTTCCTGTATGCGGGTACGGTATAGACACTGGCGACATATCCCCGGTGTGCACCGCGCCAGCTGATTGAGGGCGGATATTCCTGAAACAGGATGCCTGCCGTGCTGATAAATTCTCCATCCTTTTCCAGGATATACTGCATATAGGTTCCATCGGAAATCTTCCGCCGGTAAAAGTCAACGATATCCTCCCGGACGTCGTAAATCATCGCACTGCCTTCATCGAGCAGCTGCCTGATCCGGATATCTGCCAGGAATTCCGCATCCTGCGGCTCCGCAATACGTACCTGATAATCCTGTTCCATTTCAAAGCTCTTTCCCGTTGGTGCGGATGACATTCTGATACCAGTAATAGGAATCCTTGGGGATCCTTCTGAGATCCCTGCAGTCCATGTCTTCCCGGTTGATATAGACAAAACCGTATCTCTTCCGGAATCCCTGGTGGGAGGAAAGCAGATCTTCAAACGACCATGGGGAATAGCCCACCAGTTCCACTCCGTCTTTGATGGCATCGGCACAGGCCTGAATGTGCTGAGAGAGATAATCGATCCGGTAATCATCATGGATCTTTCCGTCTTCAGTCAGGGTATCAGCCATGCCCAGACCGTTCTCCGTAATCAGCAACGGCAGATGATATCTGCTGTAATAGTCGTTCAGTACGATGCGCAGTCCCATCGGGTCGATCTGGGCACCGTATTCGCTTGCCTGCAGATTGACATTCTTTTCATCGCGGCAGGTACCGTACTGATCAAAGTCCACTTCATTGCCTCTGTATACACGCATCCCGGCCGGATGTTCTTCATCCGCCGGAAGATAGGAAGCGCATAATGTCCGGTAATAATTCAATGCGATATAATCCGGTCTGCCGTACTGCAGTATTTCTTCATCTCCCGCTTCCATATGGGGAACGATATTCCGTTCTTCCAGATAGCGCATGTACAGACCGGAATACTTTCCGTAATAATGCATATCCAGACAGTAGACCGTCTTATAGTAATCATTCATCCGGGCTGCCCAGACATCTTCCGGTTTATTGGTCAGCGGATAGGTACAGGTCGAAGATACAGCCGGACCGATCTTTCCGTCCGGTATTATTTCATGGCATGCTTTTACTGCAAGCGCATGGGCCAGGAACATATGATAGTCCATCTGCGCTCTCTGTCTGTCGGCGGTATACGGATCTGCTTCCGTGATATTCATCCGTTCATCGACCCGGATCATCAGGTTCTGTTCATTGATGACCTGCCAGTATTTCACCCTGTCTCCATAGTGTTCAAAGCAGACCTTCGCGTATCTTTCAAAAGCATATACGCATCTGCGGTCTTCCCAGCCGTTGTATTTCTGTGCCAGGGCATAGGGCAGATCAAAATGATACAGTGTCACAAACGGCTGAATATTGTATTTCAGCAGTTCATTGATCACTCTGTCGTAGAAGGCAATACCCTTTTCATTGACTTCCCCGTCGCCGTCGGGAATGATTCTTGTCCAGGCAATGGAAAACCGGTAGATCTGCATTCCCAGCTGTGCCATCAATGCGATATCTTCTTCCACATGATGATAGAAATCACTTGCAGTCTTTGTGTCTGCCTGTCTGTCAGAGCGTTTGAACGAATTGAAATCCGCAACACTCATTCCCTTGCCGTCTTCATCCCATGCGCCTTCGATCTGAAAAGCACTGGAGGATGCACCCCATAAAAAATCTTTCGGAAACTCTGCCATAAACAACCTCTCATTATGTCTGATTATACCGTAAGAAAAGGACCCGCAGGGAGGCTGCTGAAAAACCCTTGCATCATGGAAGACCAATAAACTCATCGAAAAAAAGTAGATGAGTTTTCTTATAACTATTGAAACTAGCGGCTAGTTGTTATATAATAATAGTATCAGGAAAGGTACTTCGTTATGAAATCCAAAGCAGATAA
>CADABS010000093.1 GCA_902786245.1 uncultured Erysipelotrichaceae bacterium | reverse complement strand
TCTGAGTCTGAGTGCAGATTCCTGGAATAACAAGAATGCCTTTACCACTTCCAAATACTGGTTTAAAAAGACCTGCCTTCTTTTATCTCAAATCCAGGAAGATATCATTCTGTCTGGGACTGTGTACTATGATGAGACATTGATCCCTGTGAGAAGCAATCAGATCATATGGCTCAAGAACGGGAAGAAACCACGCGGTCATTCCAGAAACCAGATGACGATCGGAGTTGCGACGGATGGAATACATACAGTTGCCAAATATCTGACAACCGGTGAACCCACCCAGAAAATGATCATGGAAGTATTCGGTAAGCATATTCTTGCCGGTTCCACATTGATTACTGATAAGCACCGCGGCCATCGAAAACTTGTTCACGAGCTGTCGCTCGATAATATCGAGTATGATTCCAAACTGCTTAAGGGAATACCTGATGAAGATAATCCCTTGAATCCTGTTAACCAGAAACACAATATGCTTCAGAAGTTTCTGAAGGCACATAGTGGATTTAATAGAGATGAGCTGGATGACTATCTGAATCTGTTTGTATTCATCACAAATCCACCGATGGATAAGCTGGAGAAGATTGATATTCTGCTGAATTTAGCATTTCAATCCGCAGTTTCGCTGAAATATAGAGAATACTTCAGCAGAAATAATGGGAATTAAGCCTGTTATTAGCACTCATGTGCAAAAACGGCTTTAAAGAAAATGCCCGGACAATGCCGGACATCTTTACAGTTTCTTTCCGCACCCCGGGCAGAACGTCTCCGATCCGTCCAGCATCTCTCCGCAGTCCGGGCAGATCCGCGGTGCATCCAGCTTTCTTCCGCAGCTGCGGCAGTACAGGGCGCCGGTCCGGTTGAGGGTTCCGCAGTCAGGACAGAGGATTCCTTCCTCTCTGGCAGGCGCATCTTTGAAGACCGATTCATCTGCCTTTGCCGGGGCGACATAGGTACCCGCAAGAATCTGCTGATACTGATCGGTCTCTGCCCATTCGGTGCATTCCAGCGCTCTGAGTGCCGTCAGCGGATGGGAGGCATTTGCCAGCATCGAGAATTCCAGGGTCTTGTCCCAGGCCGAATCATTGGTCGTCTCCCGGTATTCCCTTGCCTGTTCCAGGAATGCGTCCAGATTCATTTCACCGCTGATCCTTCTGTCAAAGCCGGACAGACGCATGCATACTTCCGCCATCTTCGCCGGGGTGCCGTCGCACAGCACCGCCGCCCGGTCAGCAGAATATTCGCTGCAGCGCATCCAGTAGAAGAACGCTACCTGCAGAGGCAGCGAGATCAAAGAGCCCAGCGGCAGTCTGCCGAGCGATCCGAAAGCACCGGTGATCAGGATGGTGCCCATCGTCCGGTACAGGACATGGTGGCAGGCAATATGGCCGCATTCATGCGCCAGCACCGTCGGGATCAGTTCTTTCGGCAGTACCTGCAGAAGACCTGAAGTAATGACGATATAGGGCTGATTCTCGCCGAAGGTAAACGCATTCGGTCTGACATCGTTCATCAGGTACAGCTCCGGCACATCAATGCCGAGTTTTTCACAGACCGGTATGAGCATTTCCTTATACTCCGGCAGCTGATTCTCATCGATGCGGACATAGGAAGACATACTGCGGATCCGTCCGAGCCTTTCACTCCACTGCTTCATGAACATTTTCAGAAGCCGGGAAAAGCCGGGGATCGCCTGCAGAGACGCAAGCGCAGCCTGGTCGGCAGGATGTATATAATCTTCAGATTTAAAAACCATATTATTCTCCTTCATACCTTTCTATTATAGTACAGACAAAAGAAAAAACTCCGTTTCCGGAGTTTTCATGGTGCGGATAACAGGAGTTGAACCTGCACGGGTCTCCCCACATGAACCTGAATCATGCGCGTCTGCCAATTCCGCCATATCCGCGTCGCAAGAATGATTATACATTCGGCATTCTCAAAAATCTACTGTTTTTTTCAAAAAATTTCATCAAATGCCGATTTTTCATCAAAAATGCGATCATCAGAACCATTTACTGCTTATGCAGTACAAAAGACGCAATGTATTCTATGCCTGCAGGCACTTCAATATCAGGTTCCTCCAGTTCAAAGGATGTCTGCAGACCGGCTTCCTGGGCAGCCATTTCAAAATGGCACAGGGCAATGCCCATATCGATCTTCTGCAGATCCCAGCCGTCTTCGGAGCGGTAGCCTCTGGAAGGCGATTCATAGAAATGGACCCTGCCGTCTCTGACGACTGCCCGCCAGGGCTGCTTATTGACCGCCGATGGTGCCAGACGGACCATCTCCAGCGCTTCTTTCAATGCCGGATCATCCGTTTTCAGCGGACTGCCGTATATATCTTCAAAGAACAGCTTATCCGATGCCAGACGCTTATCGGCGCCGACACCTTTGCGCATCATTGTTTCCCGGAAAGACATTCTGGCTGCCGGCATCCCGAGCGGACTGATACAGGGCATGGCTTCGCCTTCTTCCAGACCGATTGCCTGTTCAAAAGCAGCTCTGTCCATCGTTCCGGCGATCCAGGTGCTTCCCACACCCAGCGACCAGGCATACAGAAGGATCTTTTCAAAGGCATATCCGAACGCTTCTTCCGCATGGGAAACACGTCTGACGGTACCGGCAATGAACATGTCCGTACCGGTGATGACAGGTACCTTCAGCGGCTGTTCCTTCGAAGACAGAAACGTAAATGCCGTACGGATGCCGTAGGGATTGGTTACCGTTTCCGCATATTCGCGGATCATCTCCAGCATTTCATCCGGCAGACCGTTTCCGTCGAATGTCCGTACGCTGCGGCGCGTACGGATCAGATCTGCAGCACTCACAGAATCAGTCCTTCCGCCCAGGTCTTCAGATCTTCAGGCGAAACACTGCCGCCGATCCTGCCGCCGTCGATGACCTCTGCTTCATTCTTTGTCAGCTCGCGGATCCGGGCTGCCGTAGCACCCATACCGCTGCCGCCGGAAGTGCAGAACACAACGATCTTCTTGCCGGCAAAGCTGTACCGGTCCAGGAACGTATCGACAACGCTAGGTTCCCTTCCCCACCAGATCGGGAAGCCCAGGAATACGGTTGTATATCCATCCATATCCAGCCGCGGATCTTCAATGGCCGGACGGCAGTTTTTATCTGCCATTTCCAGGGTGCTGCGCGACTGCTTATTGCGCCAGTCCAGATCTGCCTCCGTATAAGGCGCTTCCGGTCTGATTTCAGCCAGATCGGTTCCTTCAGCCGCCGCCAGAGCAGCTGCTGTTTCCGCGGTTACGCCGCTGGCAGAAAAACATACAGTAAGTTTATCTGACATGATTTCCTCCATTACGGCGCGCGAGGCGCCGTCACAAATACGTTATGAATAAACAGTCTCCGGTGCTCAGTTTCTGCTATTCTGTAAGCAGAGGAT
>CADABS010000092.1 GCA_902786245.1 uncultured Erysipelotrichaceae bacterium | reverse complement strand
GGTATTAACCGTATCAATATTCAGACGGAAGTCTTTGGCACCGCAGGTGCCTTGGAAGCCCCGTCTATAGTGCATGGCACTTAGGCGGGGAGAGTTCACGCTTGTCTTCACAATGTATGCATATTAGAATATCGGATGGTAAAGGAATACGCATATGATCAATAAAGTCACGGCAATTGTCGCAGATATCGACGGAACGCTGGTAAATAAAGGCGAATCCATCATGCCGATTACAAAGGAAGCGCTGGAACAGCTGCACAGAAACGGTGTTCTGCTGGGTCTTTCCACCGGCCGCAAAATCAACCGTTCCATGTTTCAGAGGGCCAAAGACTGGGGACTGTCTTTTGCCTTTGATGTCATCATCGGCATGAACGGCGGCCAGCTTTGGGATAAAGATCATGAGAATATCGAAGAGTACTACCTGCTGGAACCGGATACGATGAAAGAAATCATCGCCCGGATGTCGCCGCTGCAGATCAATCCGATGGTCTATGAAAAAGACTACATGGTCACTGCTTTCTTCGATGAAAACATCCAGGCATCCATGCAGAGAAACCATATGGAAGTGCTCGTGACGGACGGCGATACGGACCGGCTGTGCATACAGCCCAATTACAATGTCCTGTTCCGCTTTGATCCGGAAAGAACAGAAGAAGTGAGAGCATTTGCCCGGACGGTTGACTGTGAAAGATACCACGGCATCAGTACTTCACCCGGCATCATTGAATTCATGGATCCCCGGGTAAACAAAGGCATGGCTCTGCACAAGTACAGTCAGCGCAATTCCATCCCGATGGATGAGATCATGGCCTTCGGCGACATGGACAATGACAAGGAAATGCTCAGAGAAGCAGGCTGGGGTGTATGTCTGGTCAATGGATCGGATATTACCAAATCCATGGCAGATGCCATTACCGAGTATTCATGCACGGAAGACGGCATGGGCAGATATCTGATGAAATATGTGCTGAACCGGTGAAAGACAGCACGCAATATGGGTTCTTGCAAGTCTGGTATTGATAAAGGATCCAGATAAGAAAGATCAAATGGGGTGAGGTACAAGGAAAGTGCCTCGCCTTTTTATTGCGGAAGCGGACCATAGTATTGGTGATCGATAGTATTCTTATCTTAAATGAAACAAAAGAACGATATCCAAAAGCAATGTATTTGGTCACTTTGATCAGGTTATTTGTCCCCTCGATCACGCCATTAGAGAAAGAATAGGCCATGGCATTCCGGATACCTTGTTCATTCCCGAGAAGATTCCTGACAGTCTTCTTCATGAAGCCTGAGATGTTACAACCGGCATTGTGACATGATCTGAAGAAGCTGTCCGGATCGCGCTGCATAAGTTTCATTCTCCGCCTGTTCAAAGAATCGTCTTTCATGATTGAATCAGATTGAAAAAGACCGCATCCGGCATGGTTACGGTCTTTTATCTGTTTTGGGAATGATGATCAGCTGTCCTTTTTCTGCAGACAGCGGCTGACGATTTCTTCCAGCTGTTCTCCCGGTATGCCGAGTTCCTTTTCTGCAGCTTCGATAACGGTTATATGTTCCTTCTGCGCAATCTTTACGATATCGGTAGCTTTCTCATAGCCGAAGTCAGGACAGAGCGCAGTCGCAATAACCGTTGATTTCATCAGCAGTTCCCGGCAGTGATCGACATCGACGAAGATGCCTTCCACGCATCTCTGACGGAACGTATCCGCCGCATGGGTCAGTACTTCGAGTGACTGGAACAGGCAGTAGAACATCACCGGTTCAAAGGCATTCAGTTCCAGCTGACCTGCTTCCACTGCCATGGAAATTGTCACATCGTTGCCGGCGACAAGGAATGCGGCCTGGGTAACGACCTCGGGAATGACCGGATTGATCTTGCCGGGCATGATCGATGAACCGGGCTGACGGGCCGGCAGCTGCAGTTCTTCGATACCGCCGCAGGGACCGCTGGAAAGCAGACGCATATCATTGGCAATCTTGGACAGAACCAGCGCACAGTTCTTGATCGCAGAAGAAACTGCCGCAAAGCTGTCAGCGTTCTGGGTTGCGTCGATCAGATTGTCAGCCATTTTCACCGGCTGCCCGATCAGATCCGCAAGGATTTCAACCACGCAGTTCAGATAGCCTTCCGTCGCATTGATACTGGTGCCGATCGCAGTTGCGCCGAGATTCAGATCAAAGAGTTCATTGCGGCTCCGCAGAATCCGGTTCTGGCATCTGCGCAGGGCATTGGCATGGGCCTTGAATTCCTGTCCGACATACATCGGCACGGCATCCTGCAGCTGGGTGCGTCCCAGTTTCAGAACCATTTCATTTTCTTTTGCCTTATTTTCAAATGCATGGATCAGTCCTTCCAGCGCAGCAATCAGGTTATCGGTCATTTTCAGGGCAGTCAGCTTGCCGGCTGTCGGGAATACATCATTGGTCGACTGGGCCATGTTTACATGGTCATTGGGATGTACCCGGCCGTCTCCTTTGACCCCGCCGAGGATCTCACAGGCACGGTTGGCTATGACTTCATTTGTATTCATATTGGCAGATGTACCGGCACCGCCCTGGATCGGGTCGACAATAAACTGATTTCTGAGCTTGCCGCTCAGAATTTCATCGCAGGCACGGATGATTGCCGAAGCGATTTCCGGCTCCAGTTCCCCTGCCTTCAGATTGGCAATTGCGGCAGCCTTCTTAATGACTGTCAGACTCTCGATCATATACGGATGCATCGTCTGTCCGGTAATCGGGAAGTTTTCCTTCGCCCGAGCGGACTGAACACCATAATAAACATTGTCAGGCAGACTGACATTTCCGATTGAATCATGTTCGATTCTCATATAATGATTTCCCTCACTTATACACTTTCCTCTGTGCCGCATGCACAGAACACACAGACCCCATTATAGACCTTTTTCCCGGAAACAGAAAAAGATCCGGCTGAACCGGACCTGATACTGAAAAATCACTTATCTTCCTGGACGACTCTGAGCTTCGGCGATCTGATGCCTGCTTCGCCAAGGGCAGCGGATACTTCCTGGATCACGCTGAAGTTGACATCCCAGTAATCGGCATTCCTGCAGTACGGACGGACTGTGAATTCCAGCGCTTCATTGGTTGCGCCTTGCAGCGATACAAACGGAGCCGGATCCTTCAGAACCTTTTCGTTCTTTGCCAGCGTTTCCGTGATGATCTGCTGTACTTTCTTAAAGTCCTCGAGACGGTCGCAGGTGAATACCAGATCGACACGTCTTGTATCCTCTCTGGAGAAATTGACGACATTGGCATTCATCAGAGATCCGTTGGGAATCGTTACTCTTCTCTGATCCGGGGTTGTCAGGACGGTGTAGAACAGCGTGATTTCCTTAACGTTACCGGATTCTCCGGCTGCGGAGATGAACTCATCGACATTGAACGGACGGAAGATCATCAGCATGATGCCGCCGGCCAGATTGCCCAGCGCTCCCTGCAGAGCCATACCTACAGCCAGTCCGGCAGAAGCCAGCACCGCGACGACGCTCGCCATCGGCACGCCGAGGACGGAAATGATCGAGATGACCAGAATGACATACAGCAGAATGCGTACGAAGCTGACCGTGAATGTCTTTACGGTCGGATCAAGAACTTTGACCGCCTTGAGATTTTCCGTCATCCTGACGAGTTTTGAAATGATGATCTTTCCGATGAAGTAGACAAGAATTGCCAGAAGGATCTTCCCGCCGGCATTGACACACAGTGCCTGAATTTCAGCGATGAAATTGTCCATAATACATATACCTCTTTCTATACATTGATTATACTGCCTGTATGGCTCAGCGAATGTAAAACCGTACAGATTCCACTGACCTGTACGGCTGTTTTTCATTAATCATGCAATGTTTTGCTTTTTCTCACCATCTTTTCACATTGCACCTGTAGGCTTTCCGTATACACAGAAAGGCAGACAGGATATGAAAAAGACGTTGATTACAGCCGCATCTCTGGCATTGTGCACATCCCTTGCATGTGCACAGCAGACGGAAGCGGTCAATGAAGATACAGCAGTTAGGGAAGAAACAGCTGCGGCAGATACAGAGAATACAGCAGCCTCGGAAACGGAAAATACCGCCGCAGCCGTATTGACGGCGGTAGATATTGAAGTGAATGAGAAAATCGAAAACAGTGAAGATGGAGGCCATGCAATCGAAGCGGATGGAACATCGGAATCCTATGCGAACATCAAGGTAACCAAGACCGGTGAATCCGGTGGCGATGAATCGGATTTCTATGGTGTCAACTACCCACCCACTGAAGTGAGTGGGCTTGTAACTCCCCAGTAGTGCAAACGTCTTACGACTCCTACCTTTTGCTTGTATGATTACTCAGACAGTGGGGTTACATCGCAGGGTGATTGACTGCACCCTTATCATCTCAGATATGCTGAGGTGATACTGTATCCGGTACTTGACTATCC
>CADABS010000091.1 GCA_902786245.1 uncultured Erysipelotrichaceae bacterium | reverse complement strand
TCATTACAAAGAAGATATCGCTCTGTTTGCAGAGATGGGATGGAATGTATTCCGTCTGTCGATCAACTGGGGCAGAATCTATCCCAACGGCGATGATGAAACACCGAATGAAGCAGGTCTGCAGTTCTATGACAATGTATTTGACGAGTGCAGAAAATACAATATCGAACCGCTGGTTACAATCTGCCATTACGAGATTCCCTGGGCAATCGTCACAAGATTCGGCGGATTCTCAAACAGACAGGTCATCGATCTGTTCCTGAAATACTGCGAAACGATCTTCACAAGATACAAGGACAAGGTCAAGTACTGGCTGACATTCAACGAAATCAATATTGCCTGCATGGGCGAAGGCGGCATCGGCAATCTGTACGGTCTGGGCATTATGGAAGAGGAAGACATCAATGCGACAGAACCGATCAAGCTTTCCGATCTCAAGTCCAACCGTCAGAGAACATACGAAGCACTGCACAATGAATTCGTTGCCAGTGCCAAGGCAGTTATTCTGGGCCATCAGATCAATCCTGACTTCATGATCGGCAACATGATCGCGCATGTCACGGTATATCCGCTGACACCGGATCCGAAGGATATTCTCGCGTGTGCAAAGGAAGAAAACCTGAAGAACAATCTGTGCTGCGATGTACAGGCAAGAGGCGAATATCCGATCTGGGCGAAGAAGTATCTGCAGGAAATGGGTGTCGATACATTCTTCATGGACAATGAAGAAGACGCAAAGATCCTCAAAGAAGGAACCATTGACTTCCATACCTTCTCCTACTATATGTCCAACTGCATTACGACCCACCAGGGTGCAGAGACAACCGGCGGAAATATGACACACGGCGGAAAGAACCCGTATCTTAAAGCATCCGACTGGGGCTGGCAGATCGATCCGGACGGACTGGAGTTTACGCTGGAAACACTGGCAGACAGATATCCGGGACTGCCGCTGATGGTCGTTGAAAACGGCTTCGGTGCATTCGACAAGGTCGAAGAAGACGGCTCGATTCATGACGATTACAGAATATCCTACTTCAAAGGCCATATCGAAGCCATGAAGAAGGCCTGCGAAGCAGGCGTTCCGCTGATCGGCTACACGACCTGGGGCCCGATCGATTTGGTATCCGCAGGAACCGGCCAGTATGCCAAGAGATACGGCTTCATCTATGTCAACAGACACGATGACGGCACCGGCGACTTCTCAAGATCAAAGAAGGATTCCTTCTGGTGGTACAAGAAGGTCTGCGAGTCCAACGGCGAAGTTCTTGAGTAAAAACACACAAAGGAAAGAGCATCTGCTCTTTTCTTTTTGGGACAGAACCGTATACTTTAATTGAGAGGAAGTAAAGATATGATTCGAATTGCCATATGCTGCGGAGAAGGGTATTCATCCGGTTTTTTATCCCGTTATCTGGCAGAAGCTGTTGTAAAAGAGAAACTGCAGGACAGAGTATCTTTTATTTTCATTCCGTTCTGGCAGCTGTATGACAGACAGGAAGAAGCGGATATTGCCTTTGTCATGCCGCACATGGGACCGCGTATTGTCGATGACAAAAGAGAATACAGACTGCCCATGTACATCATTCCCTACAAAGTAGCGATCAAACCGAAAGCAGAGGATTATCTGGAAGATGCAGAAGATATCATGGAGATTTCAGGCGGAAAAGGAGGTATTTTCTGTTTCCCGGGTGAAGAGCATCTGCTGCATGTCACAAGACTGATGTCGCATCGTAAGTTTATGAACCAGACGCCGGATAAAAGAGGCAGGAGAAAAATCTTATGATTTACGTAACAGGCGATATTCACGGCAGTATCGATATCCGGAAACTGCTGGAAAACAATGTCACCAAGAAGATCACTGCGAATGACTATGTCATCATCTGCGGTGATTTCGGACTTGTATGGAACTGGAAAAAAGAAGTCCGCAATGAAAAGAAATGGCTGAACTGGCTGAATGACAGACCCTGGACAACGCTGTTTGTCGACGGCAACCATGAATGCTTTCCGCGTCTGTACAGCTATCCTGTAAAGGAATGGAAGGGCGGAAAAGTCCATGAGATCCGGCCGAAAGTTCTGCATCTGATGCGGGGAGAAATCTTCGAGATCGAAGGAAACTCCATTTTTGCGATGGGCGGTGCAGCCTCCCATGACCGCGGACCTGCCAAAGGCGATACCGATGCGGTCATCGGCACCGGCTGGTGGCCTGAGGAAATCGCAACGACCGAAGAACTGGACTACGGCCTGGATAATCTCGAAGCCCGCGGCAACAAGGTGGATTACATCATCACGCACTGCCTGCCGACGTTCTATCAGGAATTCATCAAAAAGGGCGAATTTCCTCCGGATCAGATGTCGGAATTCTTCGAATACCTGAATAAAACGGTTGAATACAAACATTGGTACAGCGGCCATTATCACTGCAACGTGGACATTACCGATAAGATCTCGGTCGTGTTCTCGCGGATCATTCCGATCGGCGCAGCTGTGCGCGACAGTGAACTGATCATCGGAATCCCGAAATACCGGAGAAACGATACCGTTCTTGTCAAACTGGGCGAAGACAATATCCGTATGGGCATTGTCCTGAAAGTAGAAGCGTACGGTCCGTTCATGAAACATGATGAACCGTATTATGAAGTACACTTCTATGGCGATGAAATAGAAAAGCACGGCACAATGGTCAAAGAAACAATGATCATCGAAAAGAGCATGATGGACTGACTTGGAGGATATCAACAGATGAAAATCGTATTTGTGACCGGTCCCGCATATTCCGGCAAATCCATTTATACTGCCAGAGAATATCCGGAAGCCAGCGTAATCGACATGCGCACATTTGAATACATGATGGAAGCTGCCGAATCCAATGAAGAACTGGAAGAAATCGCAGAGAATTCCATGAAATACTGCCGGGAGGCACTTCTCCATATGATCAGAAAAGGCGGCGAGGATGAAACAATCGTCCTGAAGCATCCGATGCTGATGAAACAGACAAGAGAATTCTATCTTGAAGCAATCAAGGAAATTACCGACTGTCCGGTGGAATGCGCGGTGATGCTGCCGGATCTTGAACAGATGAAAGAACTGACCGGCAACGAAACCTCTCTGCTGAACCTGTATGAATATGAAAGAAATATTCTGGAAATGCCGGATGTTTCAGAAGGATTCGCATCGGTGGAGGCGGTTCACTCGATCCTGTAAAAGAAAGGAATGCGGCTATGAAAGCAATTGTCAACGGCAGAATTGTCACTGTCAGCGGCCCGGTGTATGAAAACGGCACCATCCTGTTCGATGAAGGTAAAATCACGGCAGTCGGTGAAAACATCGCATTGCCTGACGGCACGGAAATATACGATGCCAAAGGCGGTACGGTAACGCCGGGACTGATCGATATTCATACGCATCTGGGTGTATTCAGCGGTCTCAATACCATGCCCGGTTCATCCGACGGCAATGAAATGTCAGAGCCGATTACCCCGGAAGTAAGGGCAATCGATGCGGTCAATCCGGATGACATTGCAATCTCCGTAACAAGAAAAGCAGGATTCACGACTGTATATACACTGCCGGGTTCTGCCAATCTGATCGGCGGAACAGGCATTGCCCTGAAACTGCGGGGCAATACCGCGGAAGAAATGATGATTCCGGGTACGGAAAACATGAAATTCGCCCTGGGTGAAAACCCCAAGCGGGTATACGGAACCAATAAGAAAATGCCCGTCACCAGGATGGGCAATGCGGCACTGATGCGCAGAACGCTGTTTGACGCAAAAGTCTATTCCGATGCGCTGAAAAATTATGAAGAAGGCAGAGGCGAAAGACCCAAGCCTGACTTCCGCCTGGAAGCACTCGTACCGGTCGTCCGCGGTGAAATGCGCTGCCGTATCCATGCCCACCGGGCGGATGATATCATGACAGCGGTACGCATCGGCCGGGAATTCGGACTGGACTTCTCGATCGAGCACTGTACGCAGGGATGGAAGATCGCCGAAGAACTGCACCGTGAAAACGTCACCTGCATGATCGGTCCGATGATGATGGGACCGCTGAAGCAGGAAATGTGGGGAGAACGTCTGGATACCGCTGCGATCCTGCATAAAGCAGGCGTCAATATCTGTCTGATTGCGGATATGGCTTATGATACGCAGTGGCTGCCGGTCAAGATCGGTGTTGCCATCCGGGAAGGACTGCCCTATGAAGAAGCACTGAAGGCAGTCACCGTCAATCCGGCCAGGGAAATGGGCCTGCTGGACAGAATCGGCACACTGGAAACAGGCAAGGACGCAGATATCGCTGTCTTTGACGGAGATCCGTTTTCGAATTATACGAAATGTCTGTATACATTCATTGACGGACAGCTCTGGGACGGAGAATAAAATACAAAAAGGGAACCGGCTGATGTGCCGGTTCCTTTGCAAGTGTGCCGGGCATGGCACATCTCCAGCTGGTGAAAGTCCAGCCACAGGTATTTACCGCCAAGTGTAGTGAACCCCAAGTCGAAAACAGGAATGTTG
>CADABS010000090.1 GCA_902786245.1 uncultured Erysipelotrichaceae bacterium | reverse complement strand
GGGATCTGGTGGAAAGGATCGATACGGCAGTCGCTGAACTGAAGAATAACGAAAGCGAGAGGAAGTCCTTTATGAGATTTGAAGATCTGCTGCGGGATACTGCCGCAGCCGCAAGAAAAGAAGCATTGGCTGAAGGAATGACTAGAGGAATGGCTAAGGGAATGGCTAAGGGAATGGCTAAGGGAATGGCCAAAGGAAAAGCCGAAGGAATATCTGAAGGAATGGCTGAAGGAACGGTAAAAACAAGAACTGAAGATATTGTCAGGGCTTTTGCATGCTGGGAAAAATCTTCTTTGAAGAGTCACCTGAACGGATCAGAGAAATCATCACCAAACACGATTCCACACAAAAGCAGAATTGAGACAAGAGGAAGTCCTTTATGAGATTTGAAGACCTGCTGCGGGATACTGCCGCAGCCACAAGGAAAGAAGCATTGGCTGAAGGAATGGCTATAGGTATGGCTCAAGGAAGAGCTCAAGGAAGAGCTCAAGGAAGAGCTGAAGGAAGAGCTGAAGGAATAGCTCAAGGAAGAGCAGCAGTAAAAGAAAAAGATATTCTCAGAGCTTTTGCGGTGCTTGAGGAAAGCGGTAAGGATTCTGAAACTATCTTTTCTATGCTGTCAGAGATTTTTGCCGAAAGCCAGGATCAGATCATAAGAATCATTTCTAGCAAGAGCTCTGCACAAAAGTGAAATGAATGAAAACGGACACGCGTGGTATCTTTATACGCTATTGCATTTTCCGCTATGACGAAACAGGCTCCGGAGAACCGGAGTCTGTTTCTTATTCCAGATACATTTCCTGCAGTTTCTGTATTGCCATATCATCCAGACCGTATTCCTGTTCCAGATATTCGTCAAAGCTTCCATATCTGCTCAGGATGGTATTGATCACAATATCCACCGCTTCTTCCATAACACCTTCATAGGCAACCAGTGCAGTTTCCATTTCAGGATGTTCAATGAATTCTTCTTTATGCGACTGCAGGAAATTCTCAATAGTTTTCTTTCTGTAGGCGTTTGTCATCATATAGTCTTTGCGCAATACTCTCTCATCTGCACCCAGAGCCATCAGAATCAGCATCGATCCGACACCGGTTCTGTCTTTGCCGGCAGTACAGTGCAGCAGCATCGGAACCTGTTCCTTTAACATCAGATCAAACATCGTCTGGTATGCCCGGGAATTGAACACAAGCGATCCGTACATATACCGCAGAAACGGCACGGGACCGCCGCTCTGTCCGGCAGTTGCCGCGGCAATACCTGCCGGTGAGAGATCCAGTTCATTTCCGTCTTTGTCAATAAATGCGGGAATATGCAGGTTTTCAGCCAGATCCATATACGGATCGGGTTTTCTGTTTCTTTCGAAATCGCTGCGCAGATCGATGATCGTACGGATCCCCAGCTGTTCAGCTTTATGGAATTCTTCTTCGCTCAGATCTGCCAGAGCACCGGAGCGGAAGAAGATACCGGGAATGATCCTGCGTCCGTCTTTCATCGGATAGCCGCCGAGTTCACGGAAATTGACATCGCGGCTGATCTTTGCAATCGAATGATCCTGATCCATCAGGTCTTTCAGGATGGAGCGGATGCTGTGCATTCTTTCAACGATTTCCGCCCGGCTGTCCGTTCCCATGTGGGTCACGACATACTCCGCATGGGCCATACCGTCGGCAGCGCACAGCCATGTCAGCTTATAGAAATCGCTGAATGTAACGACTGTCGGCTTATGCCGGTTGATATAGCGGGTGACCAGCCGGTGTACATTGTTGGGATTGATTGCCAGACGCGATCCTTCCGGTGCCTTTTCCTCTTTGACGAAATGCATGAATATATCATGGGCACTGATATAGAACCTCAGCAGTTCCAGATCTCTCTGATAGCCCAGTTCCCGCAGGATCGGCTCTGCCAGATCCCGGGATACCTGGGGATGGCCGCCGAAGCTCTTCTTGATAATATTGCCTGCTTCATCCCGGACTGCCGTCATTGTCGCCGGTTTGCCGATGTCATGGAAAAACGCAGCAATTTTCAGCAGACGGTATTCTTCCTCGGTCAGGCCTTTTCTTTCAATACTGTCAACTGTATAAACCGTATGCATGCGCAGATCATAGCAATGATAGGGATTGCACTGGTCATAGTCCTTCATCTGGGCTATGACTTCACCCATAGTGCACAGTTCCGGCCATACTTCATCAATTCTGTCTGCCAGCGGTTCTTCGCTGCATATGATTTCTTCAAAACGTTTCTTTGCAATCATAATTCTATTCCTTCTGCATGCTCTGTCCTGTCAGTATTCCGGTTTTTCTGTCAAAACTCCAGCCATCACCGCTTGTTTTTGTAAAAAGTCCCATAATGATCTCTGCTTTCTAAAAACATATCCATGAATATCTTAGCATACTCATCTGCCTTCCCGTCCTGCAGACAATTAATAAAAGAGCTTACCGCTCTTTCAGTCAGTCCTCCCATACTTCAATGATTTCGATCGGCTTTGATGCATCGATACATTCACCGTCGCTGTCATATTCTCCTTCTGTCAGGACGATATTTTCATCCATAAAACGGTTCTCAAACAGATCCGCCGCATATTTTCTTGCGGCATCCAGTTCATCCTCACGGAACAGTTTTTTCAGTTCAAGGATTCTGTTTTTTTCTGTTTCAACACTGTAGCGGTACGTTTCCATCTTTTTTTCTGACATTTCTTTTTCCTCCTGTGTCAATCTTTCCATCAAAGAGAAAGACTCCTGCCATAAGACGGGAGCCCTGAAGAAAGGAGAAAATTCAGATTAAGGATCCCATCATACAAGCTTTAGCACCTTCCCGGAACGGGGGCTGCTGCAGGGTCATCGAGCTTGTCTCTCGCCTGTCTCTCTATGGTGACTGTATTATTGCACAGCGTCTGTGCTAAAAATACGCCATGCAGAGCCGCTGCCCGGACTGGCGTATTTCCTGTACAGACAGATATTGCATAATACAGATGCGGAGGTACCTATGAATACAAATGCAGCAAATGCAGTCATTCAGGAGATGAGAAAGAAATCCATACTGAGTGCAGATGATGAATTCCTGTATATCGAAGCACTGGAATATATGATTGAAGCCACAGATGATACGGATTACATGACGGAACTGGGCGGCTATTACTATGAAATGAAGATCTATGACAAAGCCCTGAAATACTATGAGATGGCGTATGCACATGGTGATTCCTGGGCAGCGGAAGGACTGGGATATATCTGGTATTACGGCCGGACCGGTACAGTGGATTATCAGAAAGCCTTCCGTTACTATTCCAAAGCAGCAGAACACGGGAATCTGAAATCTCTGGTCAAAGTGGCAGACATGTACAGAAACGGCTATTACGTTGAAAAAGACATGCAGAAGTATACCGAAATCCTTGAGGATGCGAAAAGAAAGATGGAACACCCGCAGAACTATGGCGATCCTCTGCCGGAAATCTATACCCGGCTTGCGAGGATACGCAAGGAAGAAGGAAATACCGATGAAGCTGTATCTCTGTATCTGGACGCAAAAGACTTTCTTGCCAAAAGGATCATGTATACCGGATTCTTCGGCGACCGGAATATCATGAAATGGCTGATTGAAGATCTGTATACCCTGATTCCCTTTGATGAAACAGAGTTTGATCTGTATGACCTGTATTATGTGCTGAAACAGCCGTGCCGTGTCCGCTTCAGCTACAGATATCAGCCCTATATCATTGAATCCGCGTTTATGAACGGACGCAATGTCATTCATTTCAATGATGCATGGTACGGATCCATCGATGATTTCTTTGAAAAAGCCGCCATTCACAATAAACGTCTGACTGCCGTATACGGACAGCTGTACGGATTTGAAATCCTATGAACCCGGATACCGCAATGGAAATCATCCATGCATATACATGGAAAAAGAATCTTACGGAAGACGAAGCAGCCGTCTTTGAGGAAGCACTCCGGTACATGCTGGAGACCGATTACGGCAGTGAAACCGTATGGGCATACAACCTTGCCTTCCACTATCAGAGAACCGGATATTACGGACAAGCCGTGAAATACTATACATTCTGCATACGACACGGTCTGGACATGGCATATATGGGACTTGGCGATGCATACGCTCTGATGGATGAAACCGAACTGGCATGCCAGGCCTATGACAAAGCGAAAGAAGCAGGATACTGATATGATCGATGAAGAAAGATATAAAGATTATGAAAACCTTCTGATGCGCAGAGATGCCATCCGGAAAGAAGGCGAAAGCCTTGCGCTGGAATACATCCGTGTATTCGGTCAGCTCATTGCGGATGTATTCAGGAAGAAAATCGAATGCATTGAGAAAAAGAAAAAGATTGCCTTCTGCCAGGCCTGCGTAAACAGAGGAAAACCGATTATCGAAACAGAAGCGGACAATTATATCCGTTCCACCATGGCAGAATACTATGATGAACTCGACAGTATGCTCAATGATCTTTCTTTCGCTTCAGACGTCTCACCGATTACATTGAGCGAAAAAAAGAAAATCAAAGAAATCTACCGGTATCTGGCAAAAATGATCCATCCCGATAAACGCCCTGATCTTGCGGAAGATGAAATGATCCAGATGCTCTGGAGAGAAATCTATGCTGCATATACTTATAATGATCTGGCATCCCTGGAAGAACTGAAATTCAGAACGGAAAACTATCTGGATCAGATTGACGGAAGCCGCCTGCAGACACCGATTCCGGATCTTGAAAACAGGATCGCGAAAGTCTGCGATGAAATCGAAACACTAATCAACAGCAACCCCTATCAGTACCGTCAGATTCTGCGGGACCATGAAACTGTTGAGAAAAAGAAAAGAGAACTGCAGGAAGAACTGGAGAGCTATATCAGTTATTCCGCTCAGCTGGAAGATGTACTGCAGGCTTTCCCGATCAGGAGGTTTGACGCATGAGCAATGAGATAGCTTTGAAAAACGAACAGCTGATATCCGCAATTGACCGGAAAGGAATCGCTGATGTAATCAAGCCTCTGGTCAGTGAGATACATCTGTTTGATACCTATATTGCCGGGACATCTTATCTGGCAGACGAGACACCGCTGAAAAATCTGAAGATCGATGACAGACTGACCTTGCGCAGAGAAGAAACCATTTATGACGACAAAGCAATCATGGTTTTGACCGGCAGCGATGAGAAACTCGGCTATATTCCGGAAAAGGATAATATTATATTTTCCAGGCTGATGGATGCCGGCAAGCTCCTGATCGCAAAAGTCAAAGACATCAAAGATCTGCATCATTTCATGAAGATTTCCATATCCATCTATCTGGTTGATTACTGATTTCTCAGAAGGCATTCAACGAATGTCTTCATTTTTTTGCGCAATTCGCTCCTTCACCGCGAATAAAACAGTGAAAGGAGCAGTACATGAAAAAGAAAAAACAGACTAAAAAGACATTCACGATGATCAGTGCACC
>CADABS010000089.1 GCA_902786245.1 uncultured Erysipelotrichaceae bacterium | reverse complement strand
TAATCAGAGTAGAACGGTCAGTAATACCGATTGTAGCCACAAGTATATCCTTGTGTACATCCATGCCGCAGCAGTTAAAACGCTCAATCTTATCGATAGGCATAGACAGTCTCCTTTCAGCAGAGGAAAAGCCCTGAATGCCATCTGAGCGAATCCTCTTCTTTCAGATTCATTTTACCGTATCAGAATACCATGCATGAAAGTATCTGTACTTTATATCATGCTATACCTTCCATGCATAGCATGCCATGATTCACATATTCTGCCGTGAAGCAGAGATACAGCAAAACCCTTCAGAAAGTCCGGGATAACTATTCATTATGAAGCAGTTCATACTCTCTTTTCAGATCACTGCAGTGCTTCTGCGCATTCCTTCAGTTTTGCGATGATTTCGATATGCTGGGGACAGACTGCTTCGCACTGGCCGCAGCCGATGCATGCCGAGGCATTGTTTCCCTTTGCGGATATTGCCGCATAGGCTTCTTTTGCCTCTGTGATGCGTCCGTCATTCAATTGCAGATTCCTTGCTTTGAATACCTCGGGAATCGGAATCTGCTGCGGACATCCTTTAGTACAGTAGCTGCAGGCAGTACACGGGATTCCGGCGCTTCTGCCGAGAATCTGTGAAATATGCCGAATCACTTCTCTTTCATTTTCATCAAGCGGCGCAAAGTCTTTCATATAGGAAAGATTGTCTTTCATCTGATCAATGTCTGACATGCCGGAGAGCACTGTCAGAATGCCGTCCAGCGATGCCGCAAAGCGGATTGCCCAGGAAGCCGGCGATGCATCGGGATCTGCCTTTTTCATCAGATCCAGGATCTCCTTCTGGGGATTGGCCAGACTGCCGCCTTTCACCGGTTCCATGACAACGATGCGCTTATTGTATTTCCGGGCAACTTCATAATTGGCCCGGGAAGTGACTTTGGGATTTTCCCAGTCGGCGTAATTGATCTGCAGCTGTACGAATTCCGCTTCCGGATGTTCCCTCAGCAGCGTATCCAGCAGCTCCGGTCCGCCATGGAAGGAAAATCCGATATGACGGATCTTCCCCTGTTCTTTCATTTCACGGACATAATCCCATAAATGCATCTTTTCATATCTGCGGTAATTGCTTTCCATCAGGGAATGCAGAAGGTAGTAGTCCACATATTCCAGTCCGAGTCTGGAAAGCGATGTTTCGAGTTCTCTGCGGGCTGCTTTTTCTGTCGGTGCAGCCATGGCGAACAGCTTTGTCGCAATGGTATAGGCATCGCGGGGATAGCGTTCCACCAGAGCTTTGCGGATCGCCTTCTCACTGCCGGGATACACAAAGGCCGTATCGAAGTAGGTCATGCCTGCCGCTAAGAACAGATCGACCATCTGTTTCGTTTCTTCAATATCGATGGACATGCCTTTACGGGGCAGACGCATCAGACCGAAGCCAAGTTTTTTCGGTTCATCCATTGTTCTTCATCTCTAGCCATTTCCGGTGCGATACCCCTCTTTTCACTGCCAGGGGTCTTGGTTCTTCCGGGAATGTCATCATATTCTTTCCGCCCTGTTTCCAGAGTTCCAGCAGATCCTGTGCATCTTCGATAAAGGCATCTGCCTTCATCAGTCCGTACAGTTTCGGCGGAATGATCGTTACCGGGATCCGGTAGACGCCTTTGGCGGAATTCTGGCGTACATAGTATTCGGAATGAGGACAGACCATGGCGATATCCACTTCATCCTGACGTTCGGTCAGGGCATGTACCGGGATAAAGACAAAGCTGATTTTGTCTTCAAGCTGCTGTTTTTTGATTTCCTGTTCCATATGGGCTGCCAGGGCGGAAGATGAAAAACCGCCGCCGCAGCATATTGCAATTCTGAGCATATTCAATCTCTCCTGTTATCTGACTGTATTATAACCTATGGGTAAAAAAGAAAAGATGCTTTTTCAGCACCTTATCTTGTAGAGTCTCTTTTGATCAGTGTCACCGGTACGATGACTCTTGTCTCCGCATTCTCCTGATTGATCTTTTTCAGCAGCTGCTCGCATGCACATCTTGCCAGTTCCGCCGGATTGCGGTCAATCGAAGTAATGGAAGGAGAAGCCATGGTGGAATACGGACTGTTGTCAAAGGAAATCAGTTTGACATCTTCCGGTACATAGTAGCCGCCTCTGCCCAGAGCCCTGATCGCACCGAATGCGGCTCTGTCACTGGAAGTGATAATACCGTCAATTTTCTTTCCTTCGCGCAGCAGATTCATGACCAGTTCCTCTGTCTCTGCTTCTGAGGAACCGGTACCTTTACGGTTGACGACATAGGCCGGATCGAAGGCGATGCCGGCTGCTGTCAGAGCTGCCTGATAGCCGCTGACTCTCGGATTCTCCTGGTGCTCGGCAATATAGCCGGGCATCAGTACAATATTCTGACATCCTTTTTCAATCAGATAGCAGGCTGCTTCTTTCATAGCTTCCGCATCGTCATTGGCAACCCATGTCATTGCATCCGCGCCGGCCGGAAGCCGGTCGACAAATACAAACGGATAGTTTTCAGGAATCTCAGAAGGTACTTCTTTTAAACCGGAGACATCGATGATTCCCTCTGCACCGAGTCTGATCAATGTGCAGATTTCTTCTTTTTCCAGATCAGGGCTGTTGGAGGAATCGCATACGAGCACCTGATATCCATGTTCTGCCATATGCTGTACAACAGAATGCGTCAGATTTGAGAAGAATGAATTATCCGCTGTCGGAATGATCATGCCGATTGTTTTCATTATGCGTTACCTCTCAGTCCGTCAATCAGTTCTTTATATGTTCTGCCTTTTCTGAACAGTGCACTGGATCCGAGAATGAATCCGTCCGCACCGAGATTCGAAAGATCTTCGATGACTTCCGGACTGCAGTGTCCGTCGATCATGACCTTGAATCCGTATTCTTCCTTCAGTTTGATCAGCTGTTCCACCTTTTTCCTTGTAAAGTCGATGAAGCTCTGTCCGGCAAAGCCCGGATTGACAGTCATGACCAGTACATAGTCACAGAGATTCAGGATTTCCGAGATGGACGCAACCGATGTATCAGGATTGACTGCGATGCCTGCACAGGCACCCATTTCCTTGATATGTGCAAGTGTCTTGACGACATAGCGCTCAGATTCCGGATGGATATAGATGATATCGGCACCGGCCTTGATGAACCAGTCTACTTTGGAAGCAGGGTTTTCGATCATCAGATGGCAGTCCACCGGCTTATCAGTATATCTGCGGATCGTTTCAACATCCATGACACCCATGGTGAAGTTGGGCACGAACGTGCCGTCCATAATATCGCAATGGAAAATATCTACGCCGGCGTCATCCAGAGCCCGGACTTCATCGGCCAGATGACCGTAGTTGGCGCACATCATACTGGGACACAATAATCTTTTCTTCATAGCAACCTCCTGTATGTACGATGCTATTGTACATGAACTTTATGCATCATTTTTGATTTCAGTGGCTCAAGTTATGCCATGGTCTGCATTAAATCATAACCGTGCATTTTCCAAGGCGATTCCTTTACAATAGATTCAGGTGAACATGATGAGAACAGTACTTCTGACAACGGAAAGAACGGAAATATCCATCTGGAGAGAAGAGGACCGTGCCCTGGCAGAATGCCTGTGGGGCGATCCTGCAGTAACGCATTACATCAGCGCAGATGGAGTTTTTACCTTACAGCAGATCCATGAGCGGCTGCAGACGGAAATAAACAATCAGATCCGGTACGGAGTACAGTACTGGCCGGTATTTCATAAGGAATCCGGGGAACTGATCGGTGTCTGCGGACTGCGGCCGTACGGTGAAAATGCATATGAACTCGGCTTCCATCTGCGTCCCTGTTTCCATCATCAGGGCTATGCCTTTGAAACCGCATCTGCCGTGATTGCATATGCCTTTGATACCCTGCATGCCCACAGGCTTTCTGCCGGACATCACCCTGCCAATACGGCATCAAAGAAAGTCCTGAAGAAGCTGGGTTTCTGCTTTACCGGAAAAGAATACTACGCGCCGACCGGACTGTTTCATCCCTCCTATGAACTCCGCAATGACGGTATCCATTACAGCGATGACACATCGGGCTTTGTACTTGTTTCTGAATTGATTCCGGAGGCAGTATATGACATCCGCTATGCTTCAGAGAACAATTTCATGGGTGTACCGGTCCATGGCTATGAAGAGCCCTGTGCCATTCTGACAATACAGGCATGCAAAGCGCTCAAAGAAGCTTACGATGAACTGAAAGAACAGGGATACGGCATCCGGATCTATGACGGATACCGGTCCCAGAAGGCAGTGGATCATTTCATGGCCTGGGCAGCCGATCCCAGTGATATAAAGATGAAGGAACACTATTATCCCGGTATCGACAAGAACCAGATCATTCCTCAGGGATTCATCGCGGAACACTCCGGGCATACCCGGGGCAGTACCGTCGATCTGACCCTGATTGATCTGCATACCGGTGAAGATCTGGATATGGGCGGCCATTTCGATTTCTTCAATGAGATCAGCCATTATGATTCCATACAGATCACGGAAGCACAGAAGAAAAACAGGGAAATACTGCATACGGTGATGATGAAGCACGGATTTATGCCGCTGGCAGAGGAATGGTGGCATTTCACCCTGGCGGATGAACCGTATCCGGATACGTATTTTACCTTCCCCGTCAGCCGTACTATAATGAAAAACAGGAGGATAACATGACAGAATTCAGTACAGAACAGGCTTCCCAGGTCCTGGAAGAAGGCATGGAAGAAGCGCAGCAGATGATTTCAGATCCTTCAAAAATGGAGGATCTCCTCAGCCAGCTCGAAACAAAACTCAAAGATATTCCGGTTGCCGGATCGACTCTGGCAAAGGTACCGGTCATGATTTCGATGGTCAGAAGCTACATCACCAAAGAATATGAAAATGTATCTCCCAAGGTCGTTGCGTCTCTGGTCAGTGCCTTTGTCTATCTGATCAAGAGAAAAGACCTGATTCCCGACAACATTCCGCTGATCGGCCATCTGGATGACATCGGTGTCATCGCCCTGGCTCTGCATCTTTCCGAACCGGAACTGAATGCATATTCACAGTGGAAAGCAGAAAAAGAAACAAAGTAACCGCCGGCAGCGTAGGATCTTACGCAAAGTAAGTGAAACCAGGTCTTGAGTTGAGGAGATACTCAGAAGAGTGCCTCCTTTTTAACAGACCATAATGAAAAACTGCAGGACA
>CADABS010000088.1 GCA_902786245.1 uncultured Erysipelotrichaceae bacterium | reverse complement strand
ATGAACAGGCTGAATCAGTGAAATATATACCGGATCAATAACAGATTCTATTGAAAATGATCAGATTCAATATCAGATAGATGTTTTGTTCCGAGAACTCTGTAAACAGAGCGGTTCTGTTATGTAAATAAACATAAGCAGTGCCCTGTGACCGGCACTGCTTTTTTACATAATTCTTTATGCTTCTGCCCGGATCTCGATTCCTGCTTTGAATGCAATGATGAGATATGTATCATATACCGTGATCTTTGCGATATAGCGGATCACGTCATCATTATTGAATTCTTTGATCGGTCCGATATGATCTGTATGTTCGGTTCTGATAAAGAAATCATTGTAATCGCTGCATGCCTGTCCGTCATCCCCTGCTGCTTCTGAATATGGCTCCGTCATTGAACGGATACGGGCAAGCAATGATGCAATCTGGACCTGGCGGATATCATATTCCGCTTTTCTTTCCAGCAGTGCATTCTTTCTTTCATTGAGATCTCTGATTTCATTCTGCAGATGCTGTATTTCTTCCTGCAGCGGCAATACCGGTTCATAGGACAATGATCCGGTTTCCCCGTAGATACTGAGTTCGTTCTGGATGTTTTCAATTCTCTGATTCACCTGCTGCAGTTCTTCCCGGATCTGTGCCAGTGGCAGACAGGCGATTCTTTCATGCATGCGGATCAGTTCATCCCTGTATACGGGCAGTGCGTTGAATGCATGGATGACCGCATCATGCAGTACTTTTTCCTGTATGATCCGTCCTTTGCAGGGTGTACCCTTTTCGATTCTCCTGCGGCAGCGCCAGTCGGTTCTGCCTTCCCCCTCCTGCTTTGCAAAACGTCTGTAAGTACTGCCGCAATCGCTGCAGACAAGTCTCTGATTCAAAGCCAAGTTTGAGCGGTGCATCTCCCGTTTTCCGGTATGGATCCTTGTATATTCCCTTCGCAGGAACTCCCCCTGTACCTGCATGAATACTTCCCGCGGGACGATCGGTTCATGTGCGTTTTCGACATAATACTGGGGGAATTCTCCGTTGTTTCTGACTTTTTCCTTGGTCAGAAAATCGATGGTATATCCCTTCTGCAATAACAGATCGCCCATGTATTTCTCGTTTCTCAGCATGCTCTGAATCGTGCTGGAATACCATTTGTCCCTGCCTGCGCCGGTTTTGATATGATCGTTTTCAAGTCTCTGGATGATTTCTCCGAAGGAGAGTCCTTCCAGAAAATCCCGGTAGATCCTTCTGACAATGACGGCTTCTTCCGGTACGATCATCAGATCGCCGTTCCGTTCTTTTGTATAGCCGAGAAACCAGTTGTGCTGCACCATCGGTCTGCCCTGCTGAAAACGGTACTGAATTCCCATCCGGACATTCTGCGAGATGCTCTGGCTCTCCTGCTGGGCAATCGATGCCATGATCGTGATCAGCAGTTCTCCTTTGGCATCCATCGTATTGATATTCTCTTTTTCAAACAGAATCGGTATATTCAGTCCTTTGAGCAGACGGATATATTTCAGACAGTCCAGGGTATTCCTTGCAAAGCGGGAGATGCTTTTGGTGATGATCATGTCGATCTCCCCTTTTTCACAGGCATCGATCATCTTTCTGAACTGTTCTCTTTTTCTCGTTCCGGTACCGGATATGCCTTCATCGGCATAGATGCCGGCCAGAGCCCATGATCCGTTTCCTTCGATATAGCTTGTATAGTGTTTTACCTGTGCTTCATAGCTGGATTCCTGTTCCTCCATTTCCGTTGAAACCCGGCAGTATGCCGCTACCCGCAGTTTTACAGGTTCTGTTTCGATTCTGATACTGCCTGTGACGGGCTGGGCAGGTATGATTCTGACTGCCATAAAACCTCCTTTTATGTCGGACATGCTTCTATACATGCATAAAGAAGCGCCGCCTTCTTCTGTGCTGACATCTGTGCTATGGATGCCGGCAGTTTTTCTTTTCTGAAAATGAAATGCTCTGCGACGGAACCGTGGGAACGGTGTCTCCGGTTCCGGATGATGGGTACCTGTCTCTGTCTGCGTGTTTCCTGTACCGCTTCAAACTGCTCTAGAGAGATCAGCGGCGGATAATACGGATCCAGCGCATAGACAGGATTCTGCAGGATATGAGCCAGTGCTTTCTGACTCAGCTGAATGTCTGCCTTTTCTCCTGCACTGCGGATGGAATCTCCGCTGCAATACAATCCGAAGAATACCTTGATCCTGCATACTTCCTGCGGGCAAATGACTGCTTTTCCGTCTTTGATTCTGTAGCCATAGGGTATGTCTGCCATCAGCCTCCTCTTTCTAATGTTTCCCGCAGGATCATGCCGCAGACCAGTTCAAAATCAAATATATTCCGGTCAACGACAATGACACGTCGGACATGTTCGCCAAAAGCCTCCTGCAGAAATCCCGAAAGTTCACATCCCGACGCCTGCCATTCATGCAGGTATTCACGCAGCGCCATTGCCGAATCCGCTTTGGAAGAAACCGGACTTTCTGCCGACAGATGATTCCTGATCCTGGATGCTTCATTTTCCAGCAGGATCATTTTCTGCTTCAGTTTCAGCGAATCACTGCTGTTTTTCATCAGCATTTCCATGATCCGGTTTCTTGTCTCGGTATTCTTCTGCAGCCGGTTTTTCATGGCTTCCTTGTGCTGCTGACTGTCGTTATCCTCCTCAGCCCGGATTTCTTCGATATACGGTCCGACGATCAGTTCTTCCGCATAGCACAGTCTGTTCAGCATGGTCATGAAGGCATTCTGCAGATCTTCTTCCAGAATGCATTTCTGCTGACAGAGAGTGCTGCTGCGGAGATGATTCGTACAGGCCCAGATATGTCTCTTTCCGTCTTTTGTCTTTTGGATCTGCCGCCTGTACTTTGCACTGCAATTGCCGCAGATCACTTTTCCGGTAAAGACCGTACGGGGTCTTGCCTTCGGCAGTTCCTGCTGCACACAGCGGGGATTGTTCTTTTCCTTTCCCCTCTGCTTCATCGCTTCTGCCGCTTTTTCAAATACATCTCTGGGAATGATCGGGGGATGATGATCCGTGACATAATACTGCGGACGCATGCCTCTGTTATTTAGAAACAGACGGCTGTTTTCCCGGTATGTCTTCTGAAAAAGAACATCGCCGGTATAGATGACATTATGGATCATCGACTGGATCCGCACCGGTGTCCATTCACCGTCGGAACCGTCCCGTTTCTTCGTATTGGTCGCAATGCCTTCTTTGTTCAGTTCCTCAGCGATCACACAGCTTCCCTTGCCAGCCAGCACAGCCGCAAAGATCCGCTGTACGACTGCAGCTTCCTGCGGTTCAATGACCAGTTCCTGCTGCTTCAGACGGTAGCCGTAAGGGGCTCTGGAAAAATGATAGGTGCCGTTCTCAAATCTTCTTCGGATCGCCCATTGTTCATTGCCGGAAATACTGCGGCTTTCTTCTTCTGCCAATGAGGCAAGGATCGTCAGAAGAAACTCGGACTCCATCCTGGCAGTATCAATTCCTTCTTTCTCAAAGATCAGACGGACTCCCAGAGAAGTCAGTTCCCGCACCATTTCCAGACAGTCGGATGTATTTCTGGCAAAGCGGGAAATCGATTTTGTCAGGATCAAATCGATTTTTCCCTTCCGGCAGTCCTCCAGCATTCTCTGCAGCTGCACCCTTTTTTCTTTTCCCGTAGCGCTGATGCCTTCTTCGTAATAGATGCCTGCCATTTCCCAGTCGGAATGGCTGTGGATCAGTTCTTCATAATGGATGCGCTGGTTTTCAATCGAAGACTGTTGGCTTTCCCTTGCCGTGGAAACGCGGCAGTAGGCAGCAGCTTTTATTTTGGGTCTGAAACTGCGGACCGGTTCAATTCTTGTGATTGTTTTCATTGTGAGTTCTTAGACTCCAGTCTTTTCATCTTTGCCTTGCGCAGAGCCCTGGCCCGTTCTTCTTCCGTCCGGAATGCCGAATATCCCGGCAGATTTCTCAGCAGGATCTTTCTTGTCTGCTTATAGCGGTTTCCTTTCATTCCCAGACGGATCAGAAAGATCCTGAATGTATAGCGCTCATTGTCTGTTTCTGTCTTTCTTGCCAGAATTCTGTACTGTTCTTTTGCCTGCACAGCCATCATTTCCGCCATACATTTCCATGCGTCATGCGTCACAATATCCGTGTATTTCTCAAATCCCGTAAACCGTATCTCCGTACTGCGCAGTTCAATACCGCGGATATCTTCCGGATATTCTTTCAGACGGTCGCGGATGGTCTTGCGGATCACATCGACGGATGTGATATTCCATTCATCTGCCAGCAGTTCCGCAATCTTCCCGGAGATATAAAAATCACTCCCGCATGCATGATTGATCAATACATAGCGGGAGCGGATCATATTCATCAGATTGCGGACAGACCTGCCATCGTGGCCTGACAGAGAAACACGGATATCGGCAGACACAGGGTATACGTTTCCATAGGGTGACATTACAGGCTTTTCTTCAATATACCCTTCCCCCATCAGGATCATCAGGATACGCAGATCTGCTTTGTAATCTGTCACGGATAAGGTTCCGTCTTTTGCGACATTGTAATCCCCGATTTCAAACGCATAGGTCGGCGGATTGAGATATACCGGTTCACATCCCGTCAGTTCCGCCAGACGGCCGATCAGTTTTTTCCTGTCTTCTGTTTTCATTGCAAAAATGAGCATTTCCATTCTCCTTCCTTCGTCACGTTACGTATCCCTCACAAATGATGTAAAGTAAACACATTTTTTCTGATATGAAAAAATCTGCATGATACGCAGCAGCGGGCATCCGCCCACCCGTCGAAACTCTTTCCCGGACAGCATTGCAGATTAACGGTACACCGTTATATTAAAGTGGAAAGAGAGGCGAAATTCATGCAGTTATCCATACTCCTGAAACAGCAGAACATGTCTGCCTATCAATGTTCCAAATTGAGCGGAATACCCTATACAACGCTTCTTGAGCTGGTCAAAGGAAAAACCAGTATTGAAAAGTGTGCGGCTGAAACGATCTATCGGCTTGCCTCAGCTCTGAATATAACCATGGGTCAACTACCCACCCACTAAAGTGAGTGGGCTTATAACTCCCCAGTAGTGCAAACGTCTTACGACTCCTACCTTTTGCTTATCTGATTACTCAGACAGTGGGGTTACATCGCAGGGTGATTGACTGCACCCTTATCATCTCAGATATGCTGAGGTGATACTGTATCCGGTACTTGACTATCC
>CADABS010000087.1 GCA_902786245.1 uncultured Erysipelotrichaceae bacterium | reverse complement strand
AAGAATAGAGTTGAATGGCTGCTTAAGTATTTCTATTCATGGCAGATTCATTATAAGTCAGCTATCGTTCTATCCACAAAATTGTTTACTGTTAGAATATATTTCTTTCCGATGAAACCGCTGTTCTTTTCTGTATTATACCCTGCATCATTAACAATCACTGCCAAATGTCTGCAGCTGTACCGCATATACCCGTACACTGTTATAATAATATCTGAACAGGGTTCACCTTTTTAATAATGGAATTGGAGATACTTATGAAAATGATCCGTAAAACCCCTTCTGCACTGACAGCCGCACTGCTGTGCCTGTCACTGTTCCCCGTGCAGGTCAGCGCCTCGGAAGAAGCTCCGGTCATCACACAGCAGCCCCAGAATGCCGAAGTCAGCTATCCTGACGGCGCATCCTTCCATATCGAAGTCGAGAATCCCGATGAAGTCGCTTCCTATCAATGGGAAGTCACGGAAATGGTCAATGAATTCATCCTGGAAGGTTCAACCGCAAAGACCGATACACTCGTCATCCCGTCAACGACCCAGGATGATCCGGTCATGTACTACCGCTGCACCGTCACCGGCAAAAACGGAATGAAGACGGTATCCGATTACGGAACCCTTACCGTAACGAACAAAGAAGAAACCAGGACCGTTCTCTTCGTCGGCGATGAAGCAGTCGAACCGGGTGAAACACTTGATCTTGCGGATACACCGATGGGAAGCGGCACCATTGCTTTCGACGCAAACGGTTCCGATGTGACCTTCACCGATGTCAGTTTCGACAATTCCGTCATGACCTATGACACAAGACTGGCACCGGGCACCGGCATGATGCTGTTCCGCCGCAACAGCGATGAACTGGAATATCATTTCAATTTCGTCGGAACCAATACCTTCACCAATACGTTCTATGATGAAGAATATCACAGCGGCGGCGTCGATCTGAACATCTACTTCGGTGCTTCCGATGATCCCAATGCACCGACGGTCATTCTCGGCGGAGACGGTGAGCTGATTCTCAAAGGCGGCTCCAATCTGATCTATGCGGATTCCAATATCGAAATCGAAGGCACCCTCAAAGGCTATGCGACCGATGACATCTTCTGCGACGGCATTGTCTGCCGGAATCTGATTGTGGATGAAAACGCAAAGCTGATCATGGAAACCAACGGCACCGGTGTATTCACGAAAAACGGCGATATGCGTTTCTTCAGCGGATCGACGGTCGATATCACTTCCCGGCCTGCCACCGTATCGGTCGGCGCAACTGCCAAGAATATTCTGTATACGAGCGGTTCGGTCTATTCGACCAATGCGGCAGTCAGCCTGAAAGGCATCGCCGAAGCGGAACGCTTCGTACCGAACAATGCATATATCGGTTCTCTGTGCGGTGTGCTGATCAATGACAGCGGTTCGCTCAACATTGACGGCGGAACCTTTGACGTCGATCTTTCGGTCACTGACTCCGGCGACCAGTTCGCAGTCAATTTCAACGGTATCTACGGCGGTGAAGAAGGTTCTTCTCTGAGCCTGGATAACGGCGCAAAACTGAATGTCAATATCAATGCCCCGGGTGTTGCCAGCACAGGCGGAATCGCCTTCCCCGGCATCATCTCCCTTGCCAAAGACACATCCATCAATGTCAATGTCATCGGATCCGGTGAAGTCATGGGTATCGAATGCGGCCGTACCCTCCAGTTTGAAGACGCAGTCATTGAATCGAAGCTGGAATCCGATACAGGCGATGCGACCTATGGTGTCGTTACCGGCGGTGCATCGATCAGTATCACCGACAGTGCCTACAGCCTCCACAGCATCGCTCCCAACGGCATCGCCTTTGCGGCAGATACCGGCGAAAGAGACGATGAACCGGTCAGCTTCGTCAAAGATTATGCACCGACCGTCATCGAACTGAAGGAACAGGCTGCCGTCATCGTTCCGGATAAAGGCGTCATCAACCAGGCAAGCGTACCGGGATATGCTTCTCTGATCCGGGCGGAAACCGTATACGATCCCAATGCGTCAGAAAAGCCTGCCCAGGAAGTGATGATCACCGTCAAGCCGGCGGCGTCCTTCCCCTTCGCACCGGTCCTGATCGCCGCAGCTGCGGTACTCGGTGTACTGTTCGCATTTACGAAAAAGAAAAAGGCATAATGTACAGAACCGGCAGAAAATGCCGGTTTTTTCATGCCCTGAAAAAGAAAAAAGACCCGTTCATCAGAACCGGATCTCAGCTGTAATCTCCCTGATTTCGTCCAGTGACAAAGATACTTCGAACTGCATTTCAGTGCTGTTGTTGTCTCCTGCAGAAGCGGTGCTGCTGTTGTCATATTCTTCCATGTCCATATCCTCCACCCCGAAACCATATTCATGATACCCCCATATTCAGAGAAAAAAAACCTTGAATTTTAAATTGTTCATGCTTTCATTTCTGTTCACAATGTTACATGTTTTCATGAGTCAAATCATGTGTTTTTGCATGCATGCCGTGGTATCATTTTCGTCATGAATGACAGATGGAAACAAATCAGAAAAGCCTGGATCACTTCTCTGCCGGTCATGGCCGGCTATGTCGTACTGGGCACCGGATTCGGCATTCTGCTGAAGAATGCAGGCTATGGCGTATGGTGTTCGCTGGCCATGGCTCTGTTCATATATGCCGGCTCCCTGCAGTATGCAGGCATCTCTCTGATCACCGGCGGCGCTTCTCTTCTCAACGCGGCTGTGACATCCGTCATTGTCAATGCCAGACACCTGTTCTACAGCATCTCCATGCTGGGAAAATACAGAAACGCAGAATATAAGCCCTATCTCATCTTTGCCCTGACTGATGAAACCTATTCCCTGCTCAGCAGCGATGCGGCAGCAGACGAAACGGATTTCTTCTGTTTCATGGTATCTCTGTTCAATCACAGCTACTGGGTCGCAGGATGTGTTCTGGGCAGTCTGGCCGGCAGCTTTCTGCCGTTCAGCACCGAAGGCATCGAATTTTCCATGACTGCGCTTTTTGCGGCATCGTTTACGGAACAGTGGCTCAGTGACAGGGATCATACAGCCGCCCTGTGCGGACTGATTTCCACCCTGCTCTGTCTGCTCGTCTTCGGCAGTGAAAACTTCCTGATTCCGGCCATGCTTGTCATTACGGCAGTACTGACCTTCCTCGGGAAAAAGGAGGGAAGCATATGAACCGGGCCGCCGCAATTACGGTTATTATGTCCGTCTGCACCATACTCCTGCGCTCCGGACCGTTCCTGCTGTTTTCCAAAGACAGAGAAATACCGCGGTATCTGCTGTTTCTGGGTGAAAAACTTCCCCGGGCAATTATCGGCATGCTTGTCATATACTGTCTGCGAAGCGTATCGTTTGCTGCAAAGCCATGGGGCATACCGGAGACGGTTTCCCTGGCAGCGGTCGTTTTACTGCAGATTTTCAGACGCAATTCCCTGCTCAGCATCCTGGGCGGTACGGTCATCTGTATGTTCCTGGTACAGGCAGTTTTCTAAGGAGGCCTCATGAAAGAAAGAATTCAGACTCTTTACAGCAGCGGAAAGTTTCAGAAAGCTGCAGAATTCATCCGTTCCGATGAAAAACACGTCATCGATCAGCAGATCGAACTGGCGCTGATTCCGGCCTATTCCAACCATGAAAAGCAGAAAGCGGACCGCTTCCGGCAGATGATGGAGGAAATGGGCTATGAAACGGTCCAGGACGAAGTATGCAATACCTTCGCTGTGATTCCCGGTCCAAAGGGAAGTCCGACCGTCATGATCAGTGCTCATCTGGATACGGTATTCCCGATGGATACGGAACTCAATCTCCGCTATGAAGGAGAACGCATCTGTCTGCCCGGCATCTGCGATGATACAAGAGGCTGTGCAGAAGTTCTCGCCATTCTCAGAGCGATCAGAGAAGCAGATCTGCAGCCGGCATGCACCCTGATCATCGGCGGCGATGCCGGTGAAGAAGGCGTCGGCAACTTTGCCGGCATGCGCCATCTGTTCCTGACAAAAAAGATGAAAGTCGATGCTTTCATCTCCATTGACGGATGCGGAAACAGCCTGACCTACGGCGGTGTCTCCGACATGCAGTACAGAATGACATTCAGAGGTCCGGGCGGACATTCCATGGGTGCCTTCGGTCTGGTCAATCCAATCATGTGCATGGGCAGAACCATCGCCAGGATCGCCGAAGAAAGAGTTCCCTATGAACCGTTCACCATTTTCAATGTCTCGACCGTACAGGGCGGCACCGGCATTACTTCCATCGCCAGTGAATGCTCAATGACCATGGACGTCCGCAGCGCCGACGGAAATATCATGCGTTCCTTCTATGACAGATGCGTGCAGATCGCGCATGAATGTGCGGATGAAGAATATGCACGCTGGGAGGATGTCCGCACCGCGAGAATGAACAATGAAGAAAGCCTCCGCTTCGATACCGAAGCCCGGATTCAGATCGAAAGCGAAATCATCAGCGGATCGGACGGCGGCATGCAGGCAGAAGACAGCGAGATCGTAACGATCCTGAAAACAGCCTTTGAAACTGCCGGTATCGAACCTGCCATGCGCTCTCTTTCCAGCACCGATGCCAATATTCCCCTGTCCCTCGGCATCCCGGCCGCGACCATCAGCTGCGGCGGCAGAAGTGGCGGAACCCACGATATCAGCGAATGGTATGAACCGTTCGAATCCTGGAAAGGAACACAGAAAAACCTGCTGTGCGTACTGGCACTGACCGGTGTCCAGGGAATCATTGAACCGCTGATTTCCAAAACGCAGACAAAATAAAGAATCCAGCGCGGATTCTTTTTTACATCTGTATTTTCTGGAACTCGACCATGTATCCGTCCGGATCTGCGATAAAGAAGGAATATACCGGGAAATCCGGATGTTTCTGCGGCTGCCGGATCACCTGGCAGCGGTCTTTGAGCTCCTCATATTTCATCAGCACTTCTTCATTGCTGGAAAGATTGAGGGAAAGGCAGACGCCTTTGTTGCCGGACAGCGGCGGTCTCTGGTCACTGTACTGGCAGAAACCCCAGTATCCGTATCCGGTGTCGAAGATATACAGTCTGTCCGACTGCTTCTGCGATACTTTCAGTCCCAGCACATCACGGTAGAATGATACGGTTTTTTCAATATCCGCACAGGGCAGAAATACGATACTGCTTTCAGTCACAGGCACCTCCGTCTATACAGCATTATTATACCTTTGATTTAAAATGCGGCGCAGACCCTCTTCTAGAGTCTGAAAGACTTAGGAGGGGTTAGCCGCTTATTGGTTTTGTATATATTGTCTTATCATGTTTTCTGTTCTG
>CADABS010000086.1 GCA_902786245.1 uncultured Erysipelotrichaceae bacterium | reverse complement strand
CATATATTAGCCCTTGCTAAAGACCATAGGAAAAGGAGGCACTCTGCCGAGTACCTCCTCAACTCAAGACCTGGTTTCACTTACTTTGCGTAAGATCCGTATCGCAAAGCATGGACTTTCTTTTTACATCGAAACCGGCAGACATGCCATTCTCATGGATACAGGACCGGATGATTCGCTGCTCCATAATGCAGAAGTGCTGGGCATTGATCTGCGGACCGTGGATACCGTCATTCTCAGCCATGGCCATAACGACCACTGCGGCGGTCTGCAGGCTTTTATGTCGGTCAATGATCACGCAAAAATCTATTTCCAGGATACTGCCTTCGGCCGATACTGTTCCTTTCATGAAGACGATCAGACCATGCACGATATCAGCTTCACCGGCATCGATCCGCAGAACAGCCGTTTCCGCCTGATCCATGGCAGCGAAACGATTGACGATGGTATTTTCCTGTTTCAGGGAAACCGGTGCAGTTATCCGCTGCCTGCCGCCAACCGCAACCTCTATATCCGGACGGAAACAGGACTGATTCCGGACAGTTTCGATCATGAACAGTATCTGGCTGTCAAAGAAGACGATACCTGGTATCTGTTCTCCGGCTGTGCGCATCACGGTGTTCTCAATGTTCTTTCGTATTTTAAAAACATATGCCATTGCGACCCGGCATATGTTTTCAGCGGTTTTCATATGCATATGCGTACAGCATACACCCGTGCTGATATCGATGAAATCAGATCCGCGGCGCAGACGCTGTGCACATATCCGACGGTTTTCTATACCTGCCACTGCACCGGCGGTGAGGCATATGCGATCATGTCAGAAATCATGCATGATCAACTGCGGTATATACACTGCGGCGGTGTCTACCAGTCGGAATCCCAGTCGGTATCACTGTAATCCCAGTCATCATAATCATAATCGTAGTCATCGCTGCTGTCCCAGGAATCATCCCAGTCGCTTGACCAGTCATCGTCATAATCATAATCACTGGATGATGAAGAAGATGAGGAAGGTTCGACATAATAGCCGCTGTCTTCAAACTCGGTAAAATACGCATCCGTGCTCATTTCCGAAGATGCCTGGCTGCTGTAGTCCCAGTCATGCCATTCATCCGCACTGACATCATCATAGACATCCCATGTGTCCGTATCCCACATATACCAGTTCGGCGACTGATAATAATAGACTTCGCTGTCATGCGTGTAATAGCCGTTATCCGGATGGTTATAATTGTAATTCTGGATCAGACGGTATCCGCCGATAGCCAGCAGTGCGACCGCTGCTGTTCCTGCCAGCGCAATCGGAAGCGTCTTCGCTGCTTTTGCGGTTTTCTCTCTGTTCTTTCTCCGCCTGATTTCTTTCTGATACTCTCTGCCGTATTCATCACTTGCGGCCAGATCCTGCTGGTGTCTCCACCAGTCCCTGTTTTTCTGACGGATACGGATCTCATCTTCCAGCTTGTCCCAGAAGATCTGCGCTGCCTCTGCTTCATCTTTGCCTTTATAGCGCACTGACCGGCTTCCGTCGGATTTGTTTTTATAGACGACGGTATTGCCCTGGGCATCTTTGTATATGCCGAAGCATTTCGGCGACTTCGAATCCTCTCCGACATAAAAATGCATCTTTTCCAGCGGCATTCCCAGTATTTCCGCCTGCTCTTTGATTTCCTGTATGCTTCTGACTGTGTATTTGCTCATACCGGAATTATACCACTGTGCACCAAAGCCTTTGCAACCATTGCTGAAAGTTTTACAATGACCCTATGCTCGCAGTTACGGTAAAAAACATATGCATCGGCACAGGCATGCCGAAAATCTGTGTTCCGGTGACAGGAACGGATGAACAGCAGATTCTTGCCCAGCTGGATGCCCTGCAGAAAACGCCGGCAGATCTTGCGGAATGGCGGGCGGATTACTGCAGAGACATACATGATCCGGAAAAAACGGTCCGTCTGCTCAGACAGATACAGGAAAGAACACCGGATCTTCCTGTTCTCTTTACGGCCCGCACAGAAGCAGAAGGAGGTCTTTTCCGTCTGCCGCCGGAACGGTATGCGCAGAACCTGGAACAGGTAATCTGCAGCAGTGCAGCAGATATGATTGATATCGAACTTTCTTCACCCGCTTCTGCACATCTGCTTTCTCTTGCACAGGCGCATCATGTAAAGACGGTCATCTCCTTCCATGATTTCCGGAAAACACCTGCCGAAGACAGACTGCTGGAACTTTTCTCACAGATGGAACAGACCGGTGCTGACATTCTCAAGATCGCCGTCATGCCTCACAATGAAAGCGACGCGGAAACCATGATCAGAGCAGTACAGAAAATGCACGGGAAGACAGACCGGCCGCTGATCGGCATCTCCATGGGAGAATACGGCATACGGACCCGGACAGAATGTGAAAGAATCGGTTCAGCAATCACCTTCGCTTCTGCCGGACAGGCTTCCGCACCGGGCCAGATGGATGTCTTCCGGCTTCATGAAATTCTCAGAGAACTGCACCAATGACACCTTCCGGGTGCCATTTCTTTTTTTGCATGCCAGTACATTCATGTACAATAAAGGAAAGACAGAACAGGAGAAAATCATCATGATCAGACGTGAAAACGAATGCACGGTGGAATACCGTGAACATATGCGTGACGGTGACGGCACGGTTCAGCTGACAGGTTTCATCAAAGGCCCGGAAGAACTCTGCGGCAAAGGCAGACTGTTTTCGAAAATTACGCTGCAGCCGGGATGCAGTATCGGATACCACTTGCATGATACAGATTCCGAACTGTTCTACATTCTCAGCGGCACCGCTGAATACAATGACAACGGAACGGTCTGCACGGTCAGTGCCGGCGATGTGACGGTCTGTCCTCCGGGTGAAAGCCACGGCATCGCCAACCGGACAGAAAAACCGGTCGAACTGATTGCCGTGATCGTTTATGCATAGGGGGAAATCATGACATACTACATGCCCGTAAAAATCTATGACGGAAAAGATACGGTGATTGCCAATCACCAGGCATTTTCCGGCTATGGCACAAAAGCACTGATCGTCACCGGACGCAGTTCGGCAAAGCGCTGCGGTGCCCTGCAGGATGTATGCGAAGCTCTGGAAACGGAAAACATCGGATGGACTCTGTTTGATGAGATTGAAGAAAATCCTTCCGTTGAAACAGTTTCCAGAGGCAGCGCAGCCGGACTGGCAGAAGCAGCGGATTTTGTCATCGGCATCGGCGGCGGTTCTCCGCTGGATGCGGCCAAGGCAATCGCTTTTCTGATGAAGCACAATGGCGATGCGACAAAACTGTATGACGCATCCGTATCCCCGGACGCACTGCCGGTGCTGGCGGTGCCCACCACCTGCGGAACCGGATCGGAAGTGACCGGTGTATCGGTACTGACCGTACATGAAAAGCAGACCAAGCAGTCGATCCCGCATAAGATCTTCCCGCAGGCGGCTTTCCTGGACGGGAAATACCTGCATGATGCACCAAAGAGAATGATCCTCAATACCGCAGTCGATGCCCTTGCCCATATGCTGGAAAGCTTTGAAAGCAGAAAAGCAGATGTCTTTTCCATGAATGCCGTACTGAACGGACTGACACTCTGGCGGGCTGCCCTGCCGTATCTGAGAGGCGAAGCAGAACCGGATGATGAAACATTCTCCGTTCTGATGCGCGCTTCCTGCTATGCCGGCACTGCAATTGCCCAGACCGGTACATCCGTACCCCATGCCCTCAGCTATATCCTGACGTATACACTGCAGATGCCGCACGGCCCTGCCTGCGGATACTTCCTGGACAGATTCCTTTCCTTCGCACCGGAAAAAGAACAGGCATTCCTGCTGCAGGCATCCGGTTTCCGTGATTTCCGGGATTTCAGTTCCTTTCTGCAGAATGCCGTCAAAGAATACGATGTGCCGGCGGAAACACTGCAGAGAGCATATGATACGGTCAAGCAGAATACTGCCAGACTGAACGGATGCCGCTTTACAATCGATGAAACAGTTCTTCACAGAATCGTATTTAATACGGAGGCATAACCCATGAATGAAAAACAGCTCGATCCCGAAAAGGTCACAAATATCGCACTGCCGATACTGCTCTGCATTGTTTCTCTGATCGTCGGATTTTTCTTCGTTACACCGAAAAACAGCGGCAGATACATCAGCTATCTGGATGACAAGAAAACGACAGTCATGGAACTGACCGCAGCTTCCACTGCCGCCTCGGTTGCCGTATCCATGGTTCCGGGTGATGCCGGCACGCCGATTGCCGAGAAACTGGCCGATCTCAGCGGCTACTCCATGCTGATCCTGTGTGCACTGTTTCTGGAAAAGTATCTTGTCACGATCACCGGTGCTGCCGCCTTCCGGTTTCTGATACCGATGTGCTGTATCGGGTATCTGGCGACGGTTTTCAATCCGAAATGGGAGAGATACCGGCAGACAGCCTGGAAGATCGGCATCTTCGCTCTGGTCCTTTACGCGCTGATCCCGGTCAGCGTGGAAACCTCAAAGATGATTGAAAAAACATACCAGGATTCCATCCAGGAAACGATCAATACCGCTAAAGAAGATGCAGCGGAAATACAGGATTATGCCGGTTCATCCGAAGATGAAAGTCTCTGGAGCAAGTTCATTTCCACGATCGAAGGCGGTGTATCCGGGATTACCGCACAGTTTGAACAGACGCTGAACAATTTCATCGAAGCGATCGCCGTACTGATCGTCACCTCCTGTGTCATTCCGATTCTTGTCCTTGTTTTCATGGTATGGATCATCCGGATGACATTCGGCATAGACCGGAGGATGCCGCCGCTCATTCCGGCGGGAATGCTGCAGAGACCGCACTGAAACACTTATACAGCCTGCTTGTCAGAAGCAGGTTTTTTCATATTCTGTTCAGAATTCTTTCACACAAAACAGGTTTTCTGTTCAGTTCCGGATGGCATCATACAGGTACAGAAACAAAACAGTTTCTGACAAGGAGGAAAACCCTATGACAAGGAAAATCGTCATATCTCAATTTGAAACAGAAAGCGAAGCCTACCAGGCTTTATCACAGTTCCGCCGCAGTCCGCTGAGTGAAGACTATTCCATCCGGAGAGCTGCCATCGTCAGAAAATCCGGCGATACGCTGAATATCGCCGACGGCTTCAGCATCGCCGACAGATCTGCCGGACATATGTGGACCGGCTGGATGATCGGACTGATCGCAGGCATGTTCTTCGGTTTCGGAATCATGCTGATCTGCGGCATGGCCGGTTCCCTGATCGGTATGCACATGGACACGCAGAAGCTGAAGAAGGAAAGCAGACTTCTGCAGGCAGCTGCCGCAGATCTCGCCGATGACAGAACAGCAGTGCTGATGCTGGTCAATGAAGTCAACGAAGAAGCCGTCAATGACCGTCTTGCCCGCTTTGATACTGATATCAGACGCATCAATGCGGATGAACTGCAGGCAGAACTGGAACAGAGTGAAAAGCAGAAAAAACAGCAGACTGCTGCCTGACACAAAAGAGAACCGGATTGGGTCTCCAAATATTTTGGGGGAGAAGCTTTGTGGGGGAGCGTTATGGGGGAGTAAATCAAACAGGCAGAAAATCATCACGAAAATGAAAGGACAG
>CADABS010000085.1 GCA_902786245.1 uncultured Erysipelotrichaceae bacterium | reverse complement strand
GGCTGTATGGTCTTCTTTTGCGCACTTTAAATGGTGTTTTTCTTTTCTCTTGCCTGAATATAAAAATGGCGCTCACCCATTTTTGGGTTTACGCCATTGCCCGCATTCTCTGCGGGTCTCAGTTTTGATTATCCTTCTGCCGGAGGTGCTTCCTCTGCAGGAGGAGCTTCTTCAACAGGTGTTTCTTCCGCCGGAGGAGTCTCTTCAACAGGCGTCTCCTCAGCCGGAGGTGCTTCTTCAACAGGCACTTCTTCGGCCGGAGGTGTTTCCTCGACCGGTACTTCTTCAACCGGTGCAGGTTCCGGTGTCGGTTCCGGTTCTGTATAAACAGGTTCTTCGACTACCGGTGCATAGATTTCTTCATACGGAACACCCGGTACCGGATAGATCAGAACACCTTCGCCATACGGCATTTCCTGCTGCTCGATGATGTTTCCTTCATATACATCACGGATCGCATCGACCATGATCTGCAGCTGGTTCATATACGGCAGAACGACAGACAGTTCCATAATACCGGCGGAAGCACAGGCAGACATTGCCAGAGAACCTTCAACACGGTAATTGACGATATTCCAGTGAATATTCTCATCCAGCTGCTTCTTGCAGAAGGCATAGATGGCATCTGAAGACAGATTTGTCAGGAACGTACCCTTCAGTGCCTCCAGCAGGCTGTCATAATGCGAGATGATCGCAGGTGAGGCAACCTTGTTGATAATTGCCTTCATGACCAGCTGCTGGTGCATGTTTCTGCCGAAGTCGCCGTCCGGCAGATGGTATCTTTCACGTACATACATCAGCGCCGGGTCGCCGTCCAGATGGATCAGACCTTCTTCGAAGTATTCACCGTCATCCGCCAGGAATCCATACGGATTCTCGATATCGACACCGCCCAGGGCATCGATAATATATCTGTATGTTGTGAAGTTGATAATTACATAGTTATCGATTTCCTGTTCCAGCAGATTCGAGATGCCGGACAGGGTATTATCCAGACCGTTGACACCCAGATGGGTCAGCTTATCGCCGGCATATCCCAGGGCCGGATTGGGAACGAAGGAGTCACGCGGGAAGGATGTGATCAGGATCTGATATGTATTCGGATTGACCGTGACGACCATATCGACGTCCGTACGTCCGGACAGATTCAGGTCGCCTTCTTCATCGTTTCCGCCGAAGAATACAGAGAACGGCTTGGTGGTCAGTTCCGCATTGGACAGCTTGATTTCCCTGACTTCTTCCGGCAGTTCTACCGTATACAGGATTCTTGTGTCCTGCAGGAATGTATCGAATCCGTCAGAGTTTTCGACCATCGACGCATAGGCATCTGTCATCATCAGAACCTGTCCCTCATTGTTATACAGAGACGTAGCGCCTTCCAGGACCGATGTTCTGTCAATGATTGCGAAGTCGTGACCGAATACTTCTTCCAGAGTCTGGACTGTCTGCTGCTGGTAAATCGTATCGACGGAGATCTGCGTAATGAAGATCTTATCCGAATAAATCGTCTTCAGTTCATCCAGCGCCGGATCAAACGGCGGCTCTTCCGGTTCCTCCGGTTCAGGTTCCGGTTCTTCTTTTCTGAACAGGCTCCAGAAATCAAAGGTCTCTTCCTCTTCCACCGGCTCTTCCGGTTCTTCCGGCACCGGCGAGACATAGACATCGCTCTGCCAGTCCGGGAAAACATCCGCATGGGCCTGCTTGTATTCATCTGTCAGGACATACAGATTGACCTTGACGGTATTCTTTGTCACGTCATTGTTTTCTTCGATGACTTCCGTCACCCGCGACTGCAGTTTCGGCAGGAATGCGGATGCCGCAATCAGGGCAGCGGAAAGAAGAACATTGCATATCCGGATGCCGATATTCTTATACTTTGCCCGGAATGACAGAAAACCTGTCAGTAAAAGCAAAACGCCGAGAACTGCTGCCAGATAATAGCTCCATTTCCGGGGAAACATCTGCATCTGCCAGAAGAAATACAGAAACACACCTGACGCGATCAGCAGAATAAACCAAAGCAGCTTTGCGCTGATGCGTTTCTTTCTTTTTTCAACCGCAGGCATTTCGATTTCCTGCGTTCTGTCCATATCGTCCATTTTATACCTCGTGAAAAACAATGATATATTATCATAAAACGCTTAATACACGATAGGGATGATATCCGAAAGACGTAAATGTTATACTGAAAACAGTCAAAGGAGCAAACCATATGAAACAATACCATCGCATAATCGCTTCCCTGTTCCTGACCCTGCTGCTTTCTCTGACCGTTTTTGCACCGGTACAGGTAAAAGCTGACGATCAGGTTACATCTTTTGTCACAAGGCTGTATCAGCTGTGCCTGGACAGAGAACCCGACGCAGGCGGCCTGCGCAACTGGAGTAACGCCCTGAAGGCACATACCCACACCGCCAGCCAGGTCGTACAGGGATTCTTCGAAAGCGAAGAAATGCTGAACAGAAAGCTTTCCGACAGCGACTACATCGACCGCTGCTACAGAGTCATGCTCAACCGCGAACCGGATGAATCAGGCAAAAAAACATGGATGAAAGCCAGGGCAGACGGCGCATCCTACGATTACATCCTGCACGGCTTTACCGGTTCCCAGGAATTCATCAAAATATGCCAGTCCTACGGCATTGAATGCGGTTCGATCGACTTCAGCGAATTCCGTGATATGAACCTGTCCCTGACCCGGTTCATTCAGAGACTGTATGCCAATGTTCTCGGCAGGACTGCAGACACCGGCGGACTGAACTACTGGTGCGGCAGGATCATCACCAAGCTCAAGACACCCAAATATGTCGCAACGACCGGTTTCTTCCATTCCCAGGAATACCTCGGAAAGCAGACTGACAACAACACCTTCGTCGTCACCTGCTATAAGACATTCCTGAACAGAGACTATGACCAGGGCGGCTATGATTACTGGATGAACCGCCTGAACAACGGCGAATCCAGAGATGTCATTCTGGCCGGTTTTGCGGATTCCACCGAATTCGCGGGTATCATTGAGAAATCCGGATGGCAGGCTACATCCGCTGCCTATCTGAATAAGGAATTCTCCAACGTCAACAGTATGCTGCTGCTCGCAAACAAAAAGCACAAACTGCCTTCCGGCTACCAGCCTTCTGATCTGAGAGTTCCCAACACCCGTGCCAATCAGACGATCTACCTCCGCGATGAAGCAGCTACCCAGCTTGAAAAGATGTTCAATGCGGCAGCGGCCAGCGGTGTCTATCTGGTTGCCGGATCCGGTTTCCGTTCTGAATCCCTGCAGTCTTCGCTGTACTACGGCTATGTCAATTCCTACGGTCAGGCGGCTGCCGACGGCATCAGTTCCAGACCGGGCTATTCCGATCACCAGACCGGTCTTGCCATTGATATCTCCGATAACAGCGGCGCAACCTATCTGACAACAGAATTCGAAGGAACCGTTGAAGGTGCCTGGCTGAAGAACCATGCCCATGAATACGGCTATATCATGCGCTATCCCAAGGGCAAGTCATCCGTCACCGGATACAATTACGAACCATGGCATTTCCGCTATGTCGGCGTTGATTATGCAACCGCGATCTACAGCGTAGACGTCTGGAATACATTCGAAGAATACTTCGGCGTTGAAGGCGGCGACTACAGATAATATACTGAACATGCATGGAGTTCTGACTGTGATACAGCCGGATCTCCATGCTTTTTTATATACACACTATGGCAGCCGGTCCTTGCGTACATTTATTTAATAAGGAATTAATAGCGGCGGCATATACCTGACCTCTCAAACCATGGTATAATAGCCGCGTTGTTCATGAAATTGCGGGGGTGATGTACATGAACTGCAGAAGAAACACTATGCCGGATGCGGAAAATCCGCATCTGTTTTATCATCAGGCCAGAAATGCCGTCATTCTTGCGGCCGGTTTCGGCATGCGTATGGTACCGATCAACATAACATCCAACAAGGCATTTTTTGAGGTTGAAGGTGAAACACTGATCGAACGGATCATTCATCAGCTGCACGAAGCAGGCATCCGTGAAATCCATATCGTCACCGGATTCATGAAGGAATCCTTTGCATTTCTGCAGGAAAAATACGGTGTCCATCTGATTGAAAACAGGGAATATGCGGCATACAACAACCTGCATTCCCTGCACTGCGCCGCGCATCTGCTTTCAGATTCCTATATCATTCCGGCGGATATCCGGTGCCGGGAAAACCCGTTTCTTACCGATACGCAGGACTCCTGGTATATGGTCAGCGACAGCGAAGATCCGCAGAGCGATGTCATGGTGAATGCAGAGAACGAACTTATCCGGATTCCCGACAAGACTGCCGGAAACGCAATGATCGGCATCTGCCGCCTGAATGAAAAAGACAGTCTTATTGTCCGGAACAGAATCGAAGAACTGTGCGCAGATCCGGAATATGACGATGCCTATTGGGAAGCAGCCCTGTATGACGGCGGAAAAATGATCGTTCCCGCCAGAGTCATCCACAGCGGCGATGTCGTGGAAATCAATACCTATGAACAGCTGCGGGAACTGGACAGTTCCTCGCCCCAGCTGGAATCCGAGGCAATGCATGCCATTGCGTCTGCCCTGCACTGTACAGAAGAAGATATCGTCGATATATCCGTACTGAAAAAAGGCATGACGAACCGCTCCTTCCTGTTCCGCGTACACGGACAGAAATACATCATGCGGATTCCCGGTGAAGGCACCGATATGCTCATCGACCGCCAAAAAGAAGCGGCCGTATACAAAGCAATCTCCGGCAGAGGTCTCTGCGATGATCCGGTCTATATTGATCCGTCCAGCGGATTCAAAATCACGAAGTTCCTCGAAGGTGTACGCAATGCGGACAGTACCTGTGAAGAAGACCTGCAGAAATGCATGCGGAAGCTGAAACAGTTCCATGCCATGAAACTGACAGTACCGCATACATTCGATCTATTCTGTGAAATCGAATTCTATGAATCGCTGTGGAACGGAAAGCCTTCCATCTACCGCAGCTATGCACAGACAAAGCAGAACGTACTGAAACTGAAACCGTATATCGAAGAACGCGTACACGAAACATGTCTGACCCATATCGATGCCGTGCCCGACAACTTCCTGTTCTATACCGGTGAAAACGGAAAAGAACAGCTGCAGCTGACCGACTGGGAATACGCCGGCATGCAGGATCCGCATGTCGATATTGCCATGTTCTGCATCTACAGTATGTACGGGAAAGAAGAATGCGATCACCTGATTGACCTGTATTTTGAGGGATGCTGTCCGGCAGATACACGCACAAAGATCTATGCCTATATCGCAGTCTGCGGCCTGCTCTGGTCCAACTGGTGTGAATACAAACATCACCTGGGCGTCGAATTCGGCGCATATTCCCTGGCTCAGTACCGCTATGCCAGAGAATACAGCCGCTATGCCGCGGAAGATTGGGGGATATGAATATGCATCAGGTAAAAAACGCCATCATCATGGCTGCCGGCATCGGCCAGCGCATGCGTCCGGTAACCCTGGAAACGCCGAAGCCGCTGATTGCCGTCAACGGCAGACGCATGATCGATACCGTCATTCAGGCACTGCATGCCAACGGCATCGAAGATATCACTGTCGTCACCGGATATCTGAAAGAAAAATTTGAAGTACTGAAAGAAGAATACCCGGGTATCCGCCTGGTGGAAAACCCGTATTACGATACATGCAATAACATCTCCTCGCTGTACTGCGCAAGAGAATATCTGTCC
>CADABS010000084.1 GCA_902786245.1 uncultured Erysipelotrichaceae bacterium | reverse complement strand
TGTCCTGCAGTTTTTCATTATGGTCTGTTAAAAAGGAGGCACTCTTTTGAGTACCTCCTCAACTCAAGACCTGGTTTCACTTACTTTGCGTAAGATCCGTTTTCCCTCTTTCTGTTTTTTATTTTTCCAGGAACCGTACAAAGTCCCCGTCTTTAATGAGTTCAAGCAGTTTCATTTCATTCTCTGCCAGTTTTCCGATCCGGTTGCGCTGGCCGTCATTCTTCACCGGCAGTCTGGCAATCTGCACCTCTCCGGAATAATGCTTATATGTATCATTCACGATCAGCACATCACCGGGTTCAAAGTATTCACAGTCAAATGATCTCTGCGGTATGATTCTGTCTTTATTATTCATTCTTCCCGATCTGCTGCGCCAGATCCATTCACTGGAATCGCCGTAATCCACCTGCGGGAAGAAATCAAACAGCATATACCGTTCTGTTTCCGTAATATCCGGATCCGGAATGACTTTCAGTTTTCTTTCCGCACCCATACCGAACAGCGAACCGAATCCCTTGATGATTTCCCAGATCGGCGAATCTTCGATCTTTCTCGGTTCTGCCAGGACTTCCTGAATGGCTTTGAATTCATCCTCTGATGCATAGGCATTGCCGATGAGGATGTTCTGAATGCCTGCCGCCTCCAGCAGACGCACCTGCAGATTGATCGGCAGATCCCGCATCATTTCCACCGTCGGCAGTCCGTCTCTTGCGTCCCATACACCATGGGTATTTTCCGCATGGCTTGCGACAAACGCATCAATCGGATAGCCGAACGGAAACAGCTGTTCATTTGTCTTCAGGAAGGTGTTCCATTTCAGTGCCGTATATCTCTGGGGATAGAAATTATGTCCCAGCAGCAGCCTTTCACCGGTAACGCCATGATCCTTCAGATACTGCAGTTCATCCGCAATACCCATGCTCGCATTGAGCTGGATCTGGATGCCGTAGGGATTATTGATCATCTGCAGATCTTTTTCTTTTCCATAGCACATATCCAGACGGATGATATCGCAGCCGATTTCATGAAACAGAGAAACATCTTCCGGTGTCACTCCCAGTTTCGTCAGGAACGCAGGATTGACATCCAGCGATACTTTCATTCCGCATGCATGTGCAATTTCAATAAATTTCCTGAAATACTCCAGAATTTCCTCATTGGTTCCTTCGACTGAAAACATCGAAGAAAAAACACGGGTACATCCGTACTTCGAAGCAAGATGAAGATACGCTTCGATATCTTCGATCGGCGATAGATCCGGATATACCGATACACCCAGTTCAGTCATAAATGATAATCTCCTCTGTTCTGCTTATTTATTATCGCATGAAAGATAGCCGAGCACACGTCTGAATGTTATTATTAACAGTACGTGCACTGCCCGTGCATATACAGGAAAGAGATTATTTATGAAACTGAACGAACTGCAGATCGGCAAATCTGCTGTGATTACCGAAGTCGGAGGCGACGGTGCCCTGCGCCAGCACTTTCTGGACATGGGTGTTCTGCCCGGTGCAGAAGTAACCGCAGTCAAACTTGCCCCCATGGGAGATCCCATGGAACTGCGCATCCACGGCTATGAACTGACACTGCGTATCGCAGATGCCGCAGAGATTACCATTGAGCCATCTGAAAGCACTGAAAAAGAAAGACCAGGCCGCATACGTAAATTCCAGCCTCATCCCGGTCTTGGTGAAGAAGGAATCTTCCATCCCAAAGGAACAGGCAATCCGCTGCCCGAAGGAACCAGACTGACCTTTGCCCTGGTCGGCAACCAGAACAGCGGAAAGACAACATTATTCAACCAGCTCACCGGTTCCAACCAGCATGTCGGAAACTTCCCGGGCGTAACCGTCGACCGCAAAGACGGCGTCATCAAAGGACATCCCGATACACTGGTAACAGACCTGCCCGGCATCTACTCAATGTCTCCGTATTCTTCGGAGGAACTGGTATCCAGAAACTTCGTCATCGATGAAAAGCCGAAGGCCATTATCAACATCGTCGATGTCACAAGCATTGAACGCAGCCTGTATCTGACCATGCAGCTGCTGGAAATGAACATACCGATGGTCGTCGCACTGAATATGATGGATGAAATGACCGGCAACGGCGGTTCCGTCGATATCAATGCCATGGAAGCCATGCTCGGAGTCCCGGTAGTACCCATCTCCGCCGCCAAAAACCAGGGCGTCGGCGAACTCGTCAATCATGCCATTCATATTGCCAAATACCAGGAAGGACCTTTGAAACAGGATTTCTGCGATGCCAGCGACCACGGCGGTGCCGTGCACAGATGCCTCCATGCGGTCATTCATCTGATCGAAGATCATGCCGAAAGAGCAGGTCTGCCGGTACGTTTTGCGGCCGCAAAACTCATCGAAGGCGACGGACTGATTCTGGAAAAACTGAATCTCGACCAGAACGAAAAAGAAATGCTTGAGCATATCGTTCTGCAGATGGAAAAAGAAAGAGGCATGGATCATGCTGCAGCCATTGCGGACATGCGCTTTACATACATCTATCACGTATGCGACGAATGCGTCATCCGCCCCAGAGAAAGCAAAGAACACATCCGCTCCGGGAAAATCGATGAAATCCTGACCGGAAAATGGACAGCTATTCCCATGTTCATCCTGATCATGGGTCTGGTATTCTGGCTGACATTTGCCCTGATTGGTCCGTTCCTGCAGGATCTGCTGCAGGCAGGTATCGATAAACTCGCAGGACTTGCGGAAACCGCCATGACTGCAGGCAAAGTCAATCCGGCACTGCAGAGCCTGGTCCTGGGCGGAATCTTTGAAGGCGTCGGCAGCGTACTGAGCTTCCTGCCGATCATCGTAACCATGTTCTTCTTCCTCTCCATGCTCGAAGACAGCGGCTATATTGCCAGAGTTGCCTTCTTCATGGACAAGATTCTCAGAAAGATCGGCTTGTCCGGACGCAGTATCGTACCGATGCTGATCGGTTTCGGATGCACCGTGCCCGCTGTCATGTCCACCCGGACACTGCCCTCTGAAAGAGACCGTAAAATGACGATCCTGCTGACACCGTTCATGAGCTGTACGGCAAAGCTTCCGATCTACGGATTCTTTGTGGCAGCCTTCTTCCCGGAACAGGGATGGTGGATCATTACCGGATTATACCTGCTGGGAATCATTGTCGGCATTCTGGCTGCTCTGCTGTTCAAGAAAACACTGTTTACCGGAGAAGCAGTTCCCTTTGTCATGGAACTGCCCAATTACCGCTTCCCCAGTCCCGTCAGCGTATTCCATCTGCTCTGGGATAAAGCAAAGGACTTCCTGCACAGAGCATTCTCGGTCATTCTGGTTGCGACTATTGTCGTATGGTTCCTGAAAACCTTTGACTTCCGCTTCAATATGGTCGAAGAAGAATACAGCATCCTGGCATCTCTTGCCGGAATCATCGCACCGATCATGAAACCCATCGGCATGGGAGACTGGCGTATCGTCACTTCCCTGATCAGCGGATTCATGGCAAAAGAAAGCGTCGTATCCGTCATGGAAGTATTATTCGCTTCCCCGGACGGCGTCTCTTCCGTGATCAGTCCCCTGACAGCCGCATCCATGCTTGTTTTCTCACTTCTGTATACACCCTGCGTCGCAGCCGTTGCGGCCATCCGCAGAGAACTCGGAACGAAATGGGCTGTATCTCTTGTCATATGGCAATGTGCCATTGCCTGGATCGCCGCACTGATCGTCCGCATCGTCGGTTCTGTCATTATTTAAAAAATCGGGTTCACACAGCGAACTCGGTTTTCTTTATTTCCCCGTTAAGTTCCGCTTCAAAGCATCAGCCTGAGCAGCGGCAGTTTACTGCCGGAAGATATATGCCATTTCTGCAATGTCTGTATTAAGCATGCTGACTTTACTGATTTCCGCATCTGGTACTTTTGTCATTTTCAGGTATATTCCTTCATTGTTCAAAAGAATCATGCTGTATGGGTTGAATTATAGGCACTATAAGACAGTGATGAAAGCAGGATGTGTTTTTTACACGCTGGACTCTGAACAGCCGTAATTCATTACTCAATTATGAACAGTTAAAGGCTGTCATTGTATCTCATTGTCATGATTCTGATGATTTCTTTTGTTTCTGAAGAAAGATATGACTTTGATTATGTCAGGTAATAACAGAAGAACAAGCAGAATATATGTCAGATATCTCTCGTCTTCAGGAATATCACGATAGTAAAGCAGCAGGCCAAGGAGAACTACAATACTGAGAGTACTTAGTACATCGGCAGCGTTACGTACAATGCGACTGCGGATAATATTCTCGTTGGTCAGAATACCGATGATGTTTGTGACAATGATTGCACATAACGCCCATTTATAAAGAACAGACTGTATCAGATTGGGACTGTTACATAAATGAAAGAGATTCATGGCTCCCGTTATCGGCAAAAACCGAGCCAGGTTACGCTGAATGATCTGCCATATCTTTTTCATCACAAACCTCCGTCAGAAATTCAATGATGTTTCTTTTTATCAGCATACATTGATATCCAAAACCCAAAGTAGGGAAACCATAATGCGAACAATTGTACAGGATAGTATTCCAGCATAAACATGCGTACATTGATATCATTTTTGACATCATGCAGATACCACATAAATGCAAACAGAATGATTGCCAGAAACATCTGATAAATTAAAATGATTTTCTGTTTATTTGAAGACGGCTTTGTAAAACAAGCCCATACTGTACCCGCAAGACTCAGAAGAACAATAACTGATTCTATGTTTATGAGCAGATGAATATTATCGATTGTAATAGTTTCCGCTCCCATATAAAGATATCGGCTCATAACCTGTTGTCCCTCCGGTCCATTCCTCAGTTGACATATATTCATACCAGGAACCATTATAAGCAGTAAGATAGTTTACTTCTATGATACCATGCCCGTTATTAATTGCAGTCTGCAGGGGATATGTGGTTGTATACCAATTTCCTATTTCAGCAAGCAGAATCGCCAGAGTAAATCCGAGATTAACAGAACTCTTTCCAAAGACATTCGCGATCGCAACGGCAAGACTCCCAGTCGCTCCATGCGTCTGTAAATATGCAACTGCAGCACTGAAAGAAAGACCGGCAATGCTGCTTCCAAATTGATTCAGTAAACTCTTCGAAAGATTAAGATTCGCAAAAATCTGATATGTATTCGAATAATTGACATATTCAATGTGTTTGAAACGAACTGCTCCATTATACGACGAAGGCTGACCTCCGGAAGAATAGACCCAGATTGCTCCATTCGGTGAGTAGTGAGCTGTCCCCTGCAGAAGTGTTCCAAAAGCATCAGGAACTGCAATTCCAGTTGAAGCAGAATAACCGGAAATGATGCCTGCTTCTGCCATTGCAACATCACCGCACATTTCCAGATATTCTGCGAATTCCGGTGCAAGTGCAGGATCAATGATATAAGGATCATCTTCTGAACCTGTACCGCTGATAATTGCATTTGCAATCGTTTCATCAAATGATTCTGCTTTTACATTTGTTACACCGAATGAACTGAATATCGTCATTACTGTCATACATAATACAATCAGTGATATTTACGCTTTGCCTGCAGCTGTATTGCGTTCTTTCTTCAGTTTTCTAACATCCTCCAGATAGTTTCCTGCTTTGGATGGTGAATGCATAGATGTTACTGCACAATGAATCAGTTATCTTCGGATCAGTTCTTTTACGGTTTTCATTTCAAAACCTCCTGGTTTTTCTGATTCTTACTTATCATTTATTCTATGCATCCGGAAGTATTCCTGTGACAATCGGTCGTTTTTCCGTGACGAATGGTATATTATTCTGCTCTGAAAAAAGGAACGGGTGAAGTAAGATTCTTTGCGTATCATCACCGCTATACAGTTGTTGGTTCTGTTTTTTAACAATTTGAATCACACTTCTGCAGAACAGATATAAAAGATAATCTAACAGTAAACAATTTTGTGGATGCCAAATGCGATAAATACTAGCGTCTCCGCTTGTATTGAATGTCAGTTAGCACCAAATGTCTCAAAATCCGCTC
>CADABS010000083.1 GCA_902786245.1 uncultured Erysipelotrichaceae bacterium | reverse complement strand
GAAAGCTGTTGAATGCTGGCTTGATCCGGAGAATCTGTCCGGTTTTCAGCCCATCCCCGTGAAGCTGCTGGATGGCAAACCTGTCATGACGGATGGTCACACCCGCGCTGTTGCCGCCTTAAGAGCCGGACTGACAGCGGTGCCGCTGGCCTGGGATGAAGATGATCTGGATTGGGATATGTACCGTGCATGTGTGCAAGCATGTCTGAAGAGGAACATCTTATCACCCGCGGATCTGCTGGCATGGATCATACCCGAAGAAGACTACAGAGAAAAATGGGACACCTGGTGTGATGCTATGCAGGCGGAAATTGAGAATAGCAGAAGGTGACAAATCGGCGTTTGTCGGGAAAATACAAAAAGATTCAATGCAACTACAAGTTGACAAGTAGTTGGTGGAGAGCAACCAGTCAAACTCATATGCTATAGGTGGAGGTGAAACAAATGAATATCAGTGAAAACATCAGGTATCATCGAAACAGATTACACCTATCGCAGGAATATGTGGCAGATCAGTTAGGTATTTCGAGGCAGGCAGTATCGAAATGGGAAACCGGTCAAAGTCAGCCTACTGCTCAAAACCTCGCTGATTTAGCAATGCTGTTTGACATCAGTATCTCAGAGCTGGTCGAACCTGAAAGAAATAAAGAGGAAGTATCAAGAGCAATAAAGGCAAAAGAAAAAGTCGGATATAAAACTGCATTAATTATCTTGGGAGTATTCCTTGTTTATTATCTTATCTGGCTTATTATCGGGAATAAAGATATGAACTCAACAATGCTGGAAATATTACGTATGAGAAACAGTCGCTTTTATCTGTTCCCATGGTTGGTAAGAAACAATCTTTACTGGATTGCAATGTTAATTTCAGTGATCGGAGCACTTCTGTCTAAAAAACTGTTCTCCTATTCAACATGTATTGGAGCAACGGCAGGCATCTTATTTGGAGAATTGTTCGGCCCTAATCCAGGAGATCCAACAGGACATACTCATTATGGATGGTGGATGTGGATAATTATATTTCTAATATCAATTGTTGCAGGAATTATACTGGAGATCAGAAAAAGGCACAGCATAGACTTGCATAAGGCAGATCAGACAATACATTGACAGATTCCAGTTTTACAGCATAGGCGAAGGGAATGACAAGCATGAAACTTTACCATTACTCAGTTGACTCCTATCAAGGTGCAAAGCATCTTACGAATGATTATAAGAACAACTATCAGTTTGCAGAACCATATATTCTTGCACTACGAGAATCCAGAGAGGTTTTTAAAGCAATTTTCTTTGCGACTATGTATATGAGTCGTGAAGTAAAAGCTTTGGGCCTGAGAAAGTACGAAAACTATCAGAAGGATGCTGTCGAGGGTATTTTTGAATATGTAAGGGAGACCGAGTTCCCAAACGACACTTCACGACTGCGCTGTGTCTATTATTGCGAAAGTGAGCAGGAAGCTCTGGATTATGCACAGGACGATTGCCTTTCCAATGGCTTGTTTACAAAGGAACAGGTAGTTCTGTTGGAAGTAGAGGTCGAAGAAAGCCGTATACGTCGTTATGACCAATCGTTTTATAATCTTGCATCAGAAGCGATTGAGAGGAATGACATTGATTCCGCCTTTGCTTATGCAAGGCAATACTTCTCCTGCCAGCGAAGCAATAATCCACTGATCGAAGTAGTGGCAGACGGTGACAACAAAGTTCTAAGAAGCATTGCGTACTAATAGGCAAATTCCGGTTTATCGCTGACTTATAACCTGTAACAGACTCCTTTCTTACATAGCCATAAGGCCATGTGGAAAGGAGATTTTTTATATTTATGCAATCGAAATGCAAGGTTATTGCCGTAGCCAATCAGAAAGGCGGTGTTGGTAAGACCACAACAACAGAGCACCTAGGTATCGGTTTAGCCAAAGCTGGTAAGAAAGTGCTTCTGATCGATCTGGATCCCCAGGCAAATCTCACCGCCTGCTTAGGTTGGCAGAACGTTGATGCCCTGGATCATACTATCTCAGATGTCATAGAAGCCTCGATCCGTAAGGAACGTGTGCCATTTGAAGACATCATTCTTCACCAGGACGAGGGCGTGGATCTGATCCCCTCCAACATCAGCCTGTCAGAGTATGAGCCGAGGCTTGCCGGTGTATTCATGAGGGAAAAGATCCTGGCGAACGGTATTGAAGCAGTAAAGGATGATTATGATTACGTTCTCATCGACTGCTCCCCTACACTGGGAATACTCACCATCAATGCTATCGTTGCTGCGGATGAGATCCTGATCCCGGTACAACCGCAGTATCTGCCTGCCATCGGTATGACCCAGCTGGTAAGAACGATCGAAGAGGTACGAACCAATATGAAGCCGGATCTGAAGTATTCCGGTATTGTCTTTACCCTGGTCAACATGCAGACGAATATTGCAAAAGACACAATTGAATCCGTGAAAGAAACTTTCGGAAAGCATATAAAAGTATATTGAGAAGAATATCAAAAAAGAAGAAAAAAAAGGAAACAGAGACAACGCCGGGACTCACATTATGGTTTCAGCGACAGTCAATGAGGCAGGCGGATTAACGGGTCCCGGTCCGTACCAGGGTTAATACTGTCTTTCGTTTCAATGTCCCGGAACTGTTCCGGGACATTTTCATTTTGTGCTGTCTGAATGATCTTTATGCCGGAGCGTCTGCGCGGATACTTCCGCAGGAAAATGCCGGAGTGCAGGGCACTGCTTTCCTTTCTATCTGCTGTGATCCGCTGTCAGAAATGTTTAAAAACCTCCATACGGTTCAATCCGCAAGGAGGTTTCTTTGGTTCAAACAGTTCAGTACTTACTGAGGTCTGGTATTCGTGATCATTTTGTCGAGCACCCAGGTGAAGGTGTCCATGTACTCCTCAGGTATATCCTTCATTGCGTCATTTTTGAAATTCTCAGCGATTTCATTTCCGCGCAGCGCAAGTTCCTTCCCCTTTCCGGTCAGCTGGATGCTGTTGGTTCTTCTGTCTTTGCGAATACGGATGACAAGGTCATCTTTTTCCATTCTGTCCAGAAGCCTGACCACTGTCGGCTCTTTTGTCCCGAGCAGCAAAGCGAGTTCTTTCTGGGTTATATCTTTATTGTTGCAAAGATAATACAGAGTCATCCACTGCACTCTTGTGATCCCGATGACAGATATTCTTTTTTCCAGTATGTCTGCCAGATCCTTCGCATTTCTGCTTGCCAGATATGCCAGACAGTCTTCAAGTCTGAACACTGTTAAGCCTCTTTCATTAATGCGACTATTCTATCACAAATATCAGCCGGATTGTAAAAGATGCCCTTCAGTTTTTCCGTATTGACCGGCGCAGTGCCATGCATGAAATCATGGCTGATTTTCACATCGGTAACCCGGCCGTTTCCAATACTGAGAAACACCTGCAAAATACCGTTTTCCGTCTTTATTTCATGCACTGCGTCATAGGATGTGCTCCGGCCGAAGATCCACTCTTCTGACATGAGCCTGCTGCGCTCTGTTTCCGTCCGCGCATCCGCAGGAGGAATCATTCTTCTTTCTACCGTATGTGCTTCAAAGGCACGGATGATTTTTTCTTCACTGAGCAAAGGATCAATTTCCGTCAGATTGACGACGCGGCTTTTTACGGAGTCAAAGCCTTTGGAGCTGTATTTGATCTTCGGCGGGGTTAATACTTTTCTCATCCGTTCTGTATCAGTATTGATCAGGATTGTGCCATGGAACAGAATCCAGCCGTCTTCATACAGCCAGGCTGTTCCGCCGAACTTCCTGCCGCCGGCTGTCAGATCATTTCTACCAGTGCATTCCGCGTGAATCCCCACCTCAGCCAGTATCCTCATCAGCATTTCCTGCGGCATGCCTTCCATGTCTTCGGGAATGATGAAGGAATAGTTCAGATTTCCGTGATCATGGAAAACACAGCCGCCGCCGGTATATCTGCGCACCGGCAGAATGCCGCTGTCAACGGCATAGGCAAGATCCGCTTCGGCGTAAATATTCTGGTTTCTTCCGGCGACGATACAGTCCCTGTTTTTCCAGAGAAAGCACGCGGTCTCCCGTTTCCGAAACAATGCTGACTCGTGGGCAAGGTTAAGATACGGGTCGTCCGTATCGGAAATATACAGTTTCATCCTTATTCGTGATACGCGCCACCGGCTAGATCAAGACCGGCTTCGTGGATCACCTCTGCGGTTGTCGGATGGGCAAAGACTGTGTTTTCAATATCCGCGACTTTCAGGCGGTTGGCGACACAGATGCCAAGCGCAGCAATCAGGGTTGACGCGTCGGCACCGATGATGGCAGCGCCGATCACTGTTTCTTCTTCATCAGCCAGAATCCGAATAAAGCCTTCTGTTTCATTCATTGTCAGGGCCTTGCCGTTGGCTGTGTAATGGAATGTTCCTTCGTGATATTTCACGCCTGCTTTATCCGCGTCAGTCCTGCTCATGCCGACAGAAGCGATTTCAGGCATTGTGAAGATCACGCTGGGAATGATATTTTTGTCAAACGGGCGTTCATTGCCGAGAATGTGGTCAACCGCGATCATGCCTTCATAGCTGGCGGCATGGGCAAGCTGGATCTTGTTGTTTACGTCACCGACCGCGTAAATATGGGGAACACTTGTGCGCATGAAGGAATCAGCGGCGATGCCCCTGTTTCCGGGATTCATGGCAATATCTGTATTCTCAAGGCCGAGTCCTTCCGTATTGGACTTTCTGCCGATCGCAACAAGTACCCGGTCCGAAGAAACCGCGTATTTCTTTCCGTTTTTCTCAAAGGAGGTAACGGCTGTGCCGTTGATTGTTTCGGTAAAGGAGGTTACTTTCGCCCCAAGTTCAACCCGGATTCCCTTTTCTGTGGCAATACGGAGAATCTCGGCACAGATATCCTCATCCATAACAGAGATCAGGCGGTCCATGAATTCAACGATTGTCACTTCTGTACCGAGGTTTCTGTACAGGAATGCGAATTCAAGGCCGATGACGCCGCCGCCGACAATCACAACGGAGGAAGGCAGTTCTGTCTCGGAAAGCGCTTTTGTGCTGTCCATGATCAGTCTGCCGTCAATTCCTTCAATTGCCGGCTTCATCACGGAGGAGCCGGTGGCTATAATGCAGTCATCAAAGCTGATCCTGTATTGTTTCTGTCCTGTTACTGTTACGGAAGTATTGTTCTCAAATGAAGCGGTACCGTTCAGTACTTCCACATGGTTCTTTTCCATCAGGTATTCAATGCCGCCGACCAGTCTGTCGACAACAGCATTTTTACGGCCGATGATTTTCTTCATGTCAGGGCGGATTGTGCCTTCAATCTCTATGCCGAAGATACCGGCATTGACGGCGTCATAGTACTTGTGAGCCGAAGCGATCAGTGTTTTTGTGGGAATACAGCCGACATTGAGGCAGGTTCCGCCGAGTCTGTTCTTTTCGACAAGAATTGTTTTCTTTCCGGCCCTGGCAGCTTTGATCGCCGCGACATAGCCGCCGGTACCGCCGCCGATAATCAGCACATCCGCGTGTTTCTCTGTATAGGAAACCGCAGGTTTTGCGGCAGCTTCCTGTTTATTTTCCGTCTCCGGTGAAAGGGAAACACATTCAGTGCCGGCACTGATTTCCTGGCCTTCACTGATCAGTACAGCGGATACTGTCCCGGTTTCAGGTGCTTTGACAGACACATTTCCTTTTTTGCCTTCCGCCTCAAACAGAACAGTGCCCTTTTCCGCACGGTCACCGGCTTTGACGGCAATCCTGCCGATCTTTACGGTTTTTGTGCCGGGAACCGGGGGCATTTTCACAGTAATGGAAGAAATTTCCTGTGCCTGCTGTTCTTCAAGAATCATGGCAGGTGCATTCACATTGACTTCTTCCCCTTCTTTGATCAGAATTCCGCTGATTATTCCGTCAGCCTGGGCTTTGACGGCACGCGCACCCTTTTTTGTTTCAACAGTAAAGAGTTCTGTATCCTTTGTGACAGTGCTTCCCGCACTGACATTGATTTTTCCGATCATAACGGTTTTTGCGCCGGGAAGAACCGGATTTTGATTTCAGTCATATTTATCAGTCTCCTTCAAAAAATACCTGCTTTTACGCAGGCACTTTATTATTCCTTGATGCTGGCAACGCGGATCAGCTTTACGCCATTGGCAAGGTTGTCACCTACCGGGCAGTGATCTTCAATGAACTGAGAGAAAGCGTCGATCTTTTCCTGCGGCTCATCTGTCTTGAAATGATGTGTGAAACGGATTTCCTGATAACCGTTTCTGCAGTCAGCCAGACCCATGAATCCATCCGGATCAAGGTCGCCTTCCACATCCATCCAGAACTCTTCATAGCTGAAGTCCTGGGATGCAGCGAACGCTGCGCAGACGATTGCCTGGCAAGCGCCGAGTGCGCAGAGAACAGCTTCGACCGGGTTCATGCCTGTGTCGGTTCCGCCCAGTGCCTCCGGCTCGTCAATTGTCAGTGTAAAGTTTCTTGCCTGTGTTTCGACCTGAAGTCCGGTTGCGGTTTTCTTCGCTGATGCTTTGAATGTTGTTAACATGTTTCCTCCTTACCATGCTTTGTATTAGTATACTATCTTTTATTATTCTAATTGTCAATAGATACCGCGGAATGTTTTTTAAACGCTATGTTTAAGAAAAGTGTTGATGAAAGAAATCTTGAAAGATTATAATGAATCCTGTCTTTCTGATTATATGCTTTCTTATTTCTAGATGATACTTGAAACGAAAAGATTGATCCTCCGACCGTGGGAAGAAAGCGATGCGGAGAATTTATTTAAATATGCAAGTCATCCTGATGTGGGACCAATC
>CADABS010000082.1 GCA_902786245.1 uncultured Erysipelotrichaceae bacterium | reverse complement strand
GATCAGATCACTGTTCAAAGTTGATTTTTCGCTTTCGCTTCACCACTTGTTTTTAATGCGGGCTTTTTTCGAAGCCCCTACGTCTGTTTATTCACACTTGATTACCTCTGTCTGTTTACAATCATTATAGCGCTTCAAGTAATCCTGTCATTTCCGCAGGCATTCAAAAAGCCTGCATAACACAGGCTTTCATGAATACAATAATCTGTTTGCTGTCCGCTGCTTTATTGACCGTTGCTCTTCGGCAGCACCATTGCGCCGAGTCATCGGCGGCACTCTTGCGCCGAACAGTCTGATGATTTACTGACCGTTGCTCTTCGGCAGCATCGCTGCGCCGATAATGCCCGGTTCTTCCAGACTTGCCAGAACGAACGGTGTATCTTCGATTGCAGTATGGGACATTGCCTTGTACTGTTCAATGATGCCCGGCAGGAACTTGTCGGCAGACTTCATCATGCCGCCGCCGAGAATGAACATTTCCGGATCGCAGACACATGCGATCGTTGCGAAGTACTGACCGAGGTCTCTCTGGAATTCTTCAACGCATGCCTTGGCGATTTCTTCACCCTGCTCTGCTCTGTCGAAAACGATACCGGTGTGGGCAATCTTTTCTCCTTTGCGCTGTTCGTATTTTCTCATCAGTCCGGTGCCGCTTGCTTCATTTTCAATCGCACCGACATTCAGATAATTTACCTTTTCACGGTTGCGGTCGATAATGATGTTCGCTACTTCGCCGCCGAATCCGTGCTTGCCGGAAACTGTCTTTCCATCAAATACAAGAACGCCGCCGATTCCCGTGGAAATCGTCGTATAGAAAACATTTCTCAGACCTTTGCCGGCACCGACCAGGGCTTCCGCAAGACCCGCAACATTCGCATCATTATCAAGATATGCAGGCATTCCGAATTCCTTCCTCAGTTCCTCAGCAAACGGATATCCTGCAAATCCCGGAAGATTTGTACTCAGAACCATGGTACCGGCCTGTGTGTCAACCGGGCCCGGAACGCCGACGCCCATGCCTGCGCATTCTTTCCAGCCAGGGAGTTCGCGTACCATTTCCTTGATATTTGCCATGACTCTTGCCGGTCCTTCCTGACCGTAGGAAGGTCCCTTGACCTGGGCAAGAACGTTGCCGTCTTCATCGATTTTCGCAACACGTACATTTGTACCGCCAAGATCGATACCGATATAAGTTTTCATTATGTTATTCCTCCTGATTCAACATCATCTTCTATAATTCTATTATTGTTTAGAAACATTCGCAATGTGCATCTTACATCGTGCTGCCTTCACGGAATGCCCTGTCGAGCCATTTTTCCCGTTTCAGACGGATCAGAAACAGAATGCCCCTGACACTGAGTTCCAGTGCCATGGCGATCCAGGCTCCGCGCAGCCCGATGATTTTGGTCAGGATGATGGAAACTGTAATCCGGATACCCCAGATACTGATCAGATTGAGAATACCGGGAACCAGTGTATCGCCTGCTCCCCGCAGAGCGCCGGTCGCGACGATCGATGCCGCAAAGAGCGGTTCCGCAAGCAGTTCGATCCGCAGCACTTCGATGCCGGCTGCCCTGACCATCGGATCCGGTGTCAGAAACGCAAATACATACGGACACAGGAAGTACATGATAAATCCGGTCATCGTCATGACGGCAATGCCGGCAAAGGTTGTCAGCCAGGCAAAGTCCCTGGTCAGATCTTTACGGCCGGAACCGATTGACTGTCCGACCAGTGTCGTAGCCGCAGAACCGATGCCGTAACCAGGCATATAGCAGATCGATTCCGCAGTAACTGCGAATGAATTTGCCGCAATTGCGACTGTCCCCAAAGGGGCTACTATTCTTGTCGACATGACCTGGGCGGCACAGAGGGCACTCTGTTCCAGAGCCATCGGCCAGCCGATTCTGAACGCTTCCTGCAGAACCGCCTCCTCCGGCTTCCATGATCCGGCTGTCTTTGTAAATGAGAGCTGTTCTGATCTGAAACCGGCATACCACAGTCCGAGCACGCAGGCGGTAAGAACTGCCAGACTGGTTCCAAGCTGCGCGCCGAGAACGCCGAGTCCTGCGCCGGGCAGCGTTATAGCTGCAGTACCGAATGAAACTGTCCGCGATGGGAAAATCAGAAAAAAATTGAAAATTACATCGAGAATACATTCCATGGCTGAAAACAGTGAAGGTATCTTCATATTTCCGGAGCATTGAAGCATATTCAGACAAAGCCAGCAGATCTGCCGGGCAGGAATAAACAGGCTGAATGCGAGAAAATACATTTTTGCGTCATGAAACAGAGACGGATCGGCTCCGAGCCACTGCGGAAGCACATTCGCCGCTGCCATACCGATGAACATAACAAGCATTGAAAACAGCAGAGAGCTGAAAAGCGACTGCCGGAATATCGACTTTGCTTTATTGATATCGCCTGCACCGACCGCATGCGCCACCTGTACGGAAAAGCCGGCTGCGCAGGAACGTATGACACCGCCGAACAGCCATGTTGAAGACGCGACCAGTCCGATGGACGCAGAAGCGGCCGCTCCCAGGGCGCCGACCATCGCTGCGTCGATATACTGCATGGCGATCTCCGTGATCTGGGCAAGCATTCCGGGCAGGCTCAGACGGAAGACGACATACAGTTTTTCACGAAGTGTAAATGCTTTGTTTTCACGCATGTCTGCGGCAATATCCATTTTACGCATACATGCATTATACTCTCTTCCCCTTCCCGCACAAACTGAAAAAAAGCGGTCCTCTGACCGCTTACAGACCGTATTTGGAGAACAGACGTACGTAGAAATCCACATTGTCTTCGAGGATCGCCGTATCAATATGTTCATTGACCGAATGCGCGCCGCCGGTTCTGCCGTTTTCGAAGATGCCGGTAAAACGATAGACGCTGTGCGACGGAGACAGATCGCAGTAATATCTTGAATCCGTGCCGCCGGCCATCATGGAAGGTATGAATACGATATCCGGATATTTTTCCTCCATGATCGACTGCAGGAGTTTATATCCGTAGCTGTCCGTGGAAGAAACCGCCGGCGGATTATGGCCCTTGATGCGTCTGAACTGCACTTCTTCCTTAAGCACACTGCGGAAATGTTTTTCCAGATCATCCAGTGTTTCCGAAGGAAGAATGCGGCTGTTGGTGATAATCGACGCATGTTCCGGCAGAATGTTTGCCTGGTCGCTGCCTTTGGACATTGTCGGCGTTGTCGTCGTTCTCAGCATCGTATTGAATTCTTTTTCGGTTTCTGCCATTCTGAGCAGTGTTTCTTCGCTGCCGCGGGGATCGGCATACAGTTCCGGATACTTTTCTTCAAAAGGTGCCCTTGCCTGCATTTCCTTGACGCAGGGATCGCAGAGCTTCGGAGCCATCCTGTTTTCTTCCAGTTCGTAGATTGCCTTTCCGAGTTTGGAAACCGCGGTATGCAGCGGCGGATATGCTGCGTGTCCGCCTTTTTCGTCAATATAGAATTCATGATCCGCATATCCCTTTTCCGAGATATAGATCGTCGCAATATACCGGCCGGCATCATTTCTGGAAACACCGCCGCATTCATCGATCGCCATGCCCAGTTCGATGCCTCTGTTCTGCAGTTCATCATGGAGGATCTGTCCGGCTGCGCCTTCACCGCCCATGATTTCTTCGTTATAGCCGAAGGCAAGGTAAATATCCGCATGCGGCACGAAGCCATCTTCGATCAGGTGTTCGATGGCATCCAGATATGCCTGGATATTGCATTTCGAATCCGTTGTTCCTCTTCCATACAGGATTCCCTCTTCGTCCAGAACTCCGCTGAACGGCGGATAGATCCAGGCGTTATGGTCGCCTTCCGGTACGACATCCTGATGGGCTGTCATCAGCAGCGGCAGCTGTGAAGAGCTTCCGTCACCTTTCCATGTATACAGAAGCGCGCATTTGCCTATGACTACTCTTTTCAGTGTTTTATGTACGAGCGGGTATACTTCTTCCAGATATGCATGCAGTTTCCGGAATTCTTCCACCCTGGTCTTATCGGGGTCGGCACTGGAGACAGTCGGAATGCGGACCATTCCCTGCAGATGTTCAATATAGCGATTCTTATCGTATTTGATCATAGTCAGATTTCCTTTTACTTTCTGCTGTGATTGTAGCATATTCGTGAAACATGCGGACATGTGAACTGGCAGGGCGGATGTCTTGGAAAAACAGAAACAGGCAGTATAATGAATTCATGTCTGAAAAATACGCACATACGCATGATCCTGAGCACATCAGGAAAATTCTGAACCGTTTCTCCAGATCGATCGGCCATCTGGAAAAAGTCAGGGATATGGTCGAAACCGGCGAAGACTGCTCCGATGTCCTCATCCAGCTGGCAGCGGTCAGAGGGGAACTGAACCGGATCTCCCAGCTGATCCTGAAAGAACATCTGGATCACTGCATCGTGCACGCGATCGAAGACCGCAATTATGAGGAAATCGAACGGATCAATAAAGCAATCGACCAGCTGATCAAATGAACTTCTGCACCGGAAGTTTTTTTCTGTTCCTCTGATATTTGTGGATATTTTATACAGTTTCAATTATCATATGTGAATATGAACCATGTAAATGGGGGTGGGTATTTTGAAAGAACAGCGCAGCAGTTTTACCGGAAAACTCGGTTTTGTCTTATCCGCAGCCGGCGCATCCGTCGGTCTGGGAAATATATGGCGGTTCCCGTATCTGGCAGCGAAATACGGAGGCGGTGCCTTCCTGCTTGTCTATGTTATTCTGACGGTGACATTCGGCTATACGATGATCGTGTCCGAAACCGCGATCGGCCGCTATACAAGAAAAAGTCCGGTCAGTGCATTCCGCAGTTTCCGCGATAATCTGACAACCAGATTCGGCGGCTGGATCAATGCCGTGATTCCGGTTCTCATCGTTCCGTATTATTCCGTCATCGGCGGCTGGGTATGCAAATATCTGTATGCCTACTGCACCGAAGATCCGGCAGTCATCGCGTCAGATACATATTTCAATGCATTCATGACCAGCACAGAAACGGAAATCTGGTTTGTCCTGTTCGCAACACTGGTACTTGCCGTTATCTGGATGGGAGTGGAAAACGGAATCGAGCGCGTTTCCAGTATCATGATGCCGATCCTGGTGGTTCTGGCAGTGATTATCTGTGTCTATACCGTGACAATGCCGGGTGCTCTGGCAGGTGTACGCTATTTCCTGATTCCCCATTTTGAGAACTTCACCTGGATGACCGTTGTTGCGGCAATGGGCCAGATGTTCTATTCCCTGTCCATCGCCATGGGCATTCTGGTTACGTTCGGATCCTACATGAAGGATGATACCGCCATTGAAACCTCAACAGCTCAGGTGGAACTGTTTGATACAGGCATTGCCGTCCTGGCCGGACTCATGATCATCCCTGCAGTGTTTGCTTTCTCGGGATCCGATCTGTCTGCTCTGAAAGCAGGTCCTTCACTGATGTTCATCATCCTGCCGAAAGTCTTCGCCGGCATGCCGTCCGGACGCTTTGTCGGAATTCTGTTCTTCGTCCTGGTTCTGTTTGCGGCACTGACAAGTGCAATCGCACTGTGCGAAAGTGCTGTATCCACCTTCTCAGATGAATTCAGATGGTCCCGCTCGAAAGGAACGGCTGTCATGTGTATCGTCATGCTTGTGCTCGGAACGCTTTCATGTCTGGGCTACGGACCGCTGTCATTCATTTCCATTCTCGGCATGGCATTCCTGGATTTCTTTGATTTCCTGACCAATTCCATCATGATGCCGGTATCCGCCATCACAATATGCATACTGGTCACCAGATACATGACCATACAGAAAGTCAGGGAGGAAGTCACGAAAACGGACATCCGTTCCGCCGGTTCAGCATTTACAATCTGATGATCCGCTGGGTATGTCCGCTGTTTATCCTGATTATATTATTCAGTTCCGTTGCCAGTGCATTCGGGTGGATCAAAATCTGAAACGAAAAAAGGACCGAAGTCCTTTTTTTCAGTATCTGCGGATTATTGTTCTGTTTCTGCAGAGCGGTTTTCCTCATGATTGTCTTTGTTTCTTGTCAGATATGCTGTCACCGCATTGACTGCGAGCAGCACGATCATGAGAAGTGTATACCGGTCTGTCATGACCATTTTTCCGCTGAAATCTTCTGTAATGAACAGGATGATAATGGATGCGATTGCAGGAATCAGACCAAGCATTTTGCTCTTGCGGCGTCTGTTCTTTTCTTTTTCTTCATCGCCGTTTTCTTCGCTGTCTTCTTCATCCTCTTTCTTTTTGCGCAGGAAGGTAATTGCCATTGCGGCGCCTGTGATTGCCGTAGCGGCAGCTGCCAGCACATTGATCAGAGCCCAGAATACTTCAGGTTTGGCCTGAGGAATCAGTTCTTCTTCAATCTCCATTGTCTCCGGTTTTGCCTGCGGTACCGGTTCATCATCGATTTCTTCCACTTCAATCTGCGGTTCAGCTTCAGGTTCTTCCGCCGCATTTTCTTCAGGAATCGTTTCTGCCGGTGTCAACTGTTCCGGAATTGTTTCCGGTACTGCCGGGATGACTTCAGGTGCTGCAGCAGGTTCAGGTTCAGGCTGCGGTACAGGATCCTCATCAGCTGTTTCCGGTACAGGTCTCGGTTCAGGTCTTTCCTCTTCTTCCGGCTCGGGTTTCGGTTCGGGTTTCTCCTCTTCTTCCGGTTCCGGTTTCGGTTCGGGTTTTTCCTCTTCTTCCGGATTGGGTTTTGGTTCGGGTTTTTCCTCTTCTTCCGGAATCATTTCCCGGATCCTGAGTGTTCCGTTTTCTGCTGTGACTTCGTAGTTGCCCTGCAGCTGTTCAGCTGTGACTTTGATTGCATATGTTCCTGCATCTTCGCCTGCTTCTCTTGCCAGGCTGTACTCAACTGTATCTTCACCGATTGTTCCGTTGACTTCTGCTGTGAATTCCG
>CADABS010000081.1 GCA_902786245.1 uncultured Erysipelotrichaceae bacterium | reverse complement strand
TGCAGATGATTTCGTGAAAAGAATGCGCTATTACCGCAGCGAAGCAGATGTCAGGCACCTCGGGCACGGACAGCCTTATGGCAGTCTTCCCGCTGTCGTACAGATCGCCATATGCCTGTTCGATCCGATCGGAGACGGGTATTTCATATATGACTGCGAACTGTGCAACAGGTATGACAATCAGCCTGTCAGAGATAATGAACAGCGGATCATTTTCATCAACACGACCGGGAACCGTGGTACAATGAATATCGAATAAGAGAATTTTATACGATATCTGCGCGGTGAAGCGGCAGCCGGGGACCTGGTGGAAAGGATCGATACGGCAGTCGCTGAACTGAAGAATAACGAAAGCGAGAGGAAGTCCTTTATGAGATTTGAAGACCTGCTGCGTGATACTGCAGCCGCAAGAAAAGAAGCATTGGCTGAAGGAACTGTTAAGGCAAGAACTGATGATATTGTCAGAGCTTTTGATGCATTTAAGGATACAGGTATAGATTCCGATACGGCTATGTCCATGCTGGGAAAAATCTTCTTTGAAGAATCTCCCGAACAGATCAGGGAGATCATCACCAAACACGATTCTGCACAAAAGCAGAATTGAGACAAGAGGAAATCGTTTATGAAATTTGAAGATCTGCTGCGGGATACTGCCGTAGCCGCAAGAAAAGAAGCATTGGCGGAAGGAATGGCTATAGGAAGAGCAGCAGTAAAAGAAAAAGATATTTTCAGAGCTTTTTCAGTGCTTGAGGAAAGCGGTATGGATTCTGAAGCAATCTTTTCTATGCTGTCAGAGATTTTTGCCGAAAGCCCGGATCAGATCAAAAAAATCATTGCCGGACACAGTGATTGATTCAGCGTTCATTGATCTGCTGATATGGTTTTGTACAGAAAAAGGCTGTTCAACCTGCCGGTCAATGAACCCGGAAGCTGAGCAGCCTTTCTGTATGATGTGTATTTTTTCAGCGGATGACTTCGCCGTTGATCAGTACCGTCTGCGGTGAAGAACGGATATCAAACAGATCTCCGTCATAGATGACGATATCCGCATCTTTGCCCTTTTCAATGGAACCGATGCGGTCATCGCAGAGAATGTGCTTCGCCGGATTGATCGTGATTGCCTTAAGTGCTTCATACGGATCCATACCGGCTTTGACCGCAAGTCCTGCATATGCGGGCAGATGTTCTTCCAGAGAGAACGGATGGTCGGTGATCAGCGATACCTGGCATCCCCTGGAAGCCAGGATACCCGCTGTCTCCCAGGATTTATTGCGCAGTTCGAATTTCGATGCGTCCGTCAGACTCGGGCCGACTGCCATCGGATAATCATAACGGGCCAGTACATCCGCAATCAGATGTCCTTCTGTAACATGTTCCAGCGTCATTTTGAGGTCAAATTCCCTGGCAATGCGCACCGCTGTCAGAATGTCATTGGCCTGATGGGCATGTGCTTTCAGCGGGATTTCTTTTCTGATGACCGGAATCAGGGATTCCATCTTGAAGTCAAATGGCGGCATCTTCGTAATGTCATCACCGGCCGCCTCTTTCTTGGCCAGATACTGCTGTGCCTTGAACAGCATTTCCCGCAGGTGGGCTGCGGTAGACATACGGGCAAAGTTCCCCTTGTCTTTATAGCAGCGCTTGGGATTTTCACCGAAGGCGCATTTCATCGCAATCGGATCTTTCACCACCATGTCATCGACACAGATGCCGGTTGTTTTGATGGCCAGCCATGTACCGCCCAGTGCATTGGCTGAGCCCGGGCCGGTGGCGACGGTCGTCACCCCTGCCTTTGCGGCAATCTTCATCGCCGGATCCAATGGATTGACACTGTCGATACCGCGCATCTGCGGTGAATTGATGTCATTGATTTCATTGTAATCGCTGCCTTCGAAACCGATGCCGTAACCGGAAACACCGAGATGCGAATGCGCATCGACAAAGCCCGGATAAATATCCTTTCCGGACGCATCGCAGACCTGCGCATCGGCGCTGAAGTCTTTTCCGATAGCTTCGATCTTTCCGTCTCTGATCAGGATATCCGCAACATACGGTTCTCTGTTCACCATGTCGTGGATCCGGCCGTTCTGAATGATCATGCTGTTTTCTTTCATATTCTTCTTTCCTTTCAGAATTCTATATCCTCAGCAGGTTTCAGCTGATTCTTATACTGATGCGCACACAGGTCATAGTACAGCGGCGTAACGGAAATATATCCGTTTCTGACCGCGGTGATATCGCCGTTCTCTTTCATCTGCGGTGAAGCGCTGCGTGGCGGTTTATTGATGACCTCCAGCAGGTAATCGCCGTCTTCCTGTTCCAGGAAGAATATTTCTTTTCCATAATCTGCTTTCGTATCCAGTTCTGTAACCCGGTATCCTTTGATTTCTTCTGCCGGTACAGCCGGCACATTGACGTTCATGATATAGCTGCCCGCATCCGGATCATTGACAAGCACATCCAGCAGATCGCAGGCGGCCTTTGCGGCACAAGTGAAGTCTTCCGCATGATCATCGCACAGCGATACCGCCATGGACGGTATGCCGTAGATCATCCCTTCTCCGGCTGCTGCGACGGTTCCGGAGTAGATGCAGTCAGAGGACATATTGCGGCCGTAGTTGATACCCGAAATCACCGCATCCGGTCTTCTGTCTTTCATGAATCCGTGTATCGCGTAATAGACGCAGTCTGCCGGTGTTCCGTCAATTGCCCAGGCTTCTGACGCTCCGGAAATTTCAACTCTGCGGGCAAGATTCTTCTGACGGAAATATGTAACGCTGTGAGAGGCTGCCGAACGCTGTGTCAGCGGTGCAGATACATATACTTCATGTCTGCGGCTGAGTGCTCTGACCAGTTCCTGCAGTCCTTCAGAATCATAGCCGTCATCGTTGCTGACAAGAATTCTCATAATTGACTGACTCCGTTTCTTTTTTCATATTCCGGATCGCTGAACAGTCCCAGATGCACGCAGGCATGATAGATACCGTCATCATCCGCATTCTTTGTGACAAAGGAAGCCTTCGCTTTCAGTTCCGGCACCGCATTGCCCACGGCGACGCATGTCCATTGATCGGTAAACATGGAGAGATCATTGGGACCGTCTCCGAAGACCACGACATCTTCTGTTCTTCCGCCGAGCATTTCGACCATCCGGGCAATGCCCTTTTCCTTCTCGGTCGGCTCTACGAAGATATAGGAATCATGATATCTGCACCAGGGCAGTCTTTTCAATGCGTCCAGGGCATATTCGCTGCCGGGCGGACAGGCGATATACATTTTATAGATCTGCGGATAATCGCGGGGATCCAGTCCTTCGATGGCCTGTGTTTTCATATAGGAATCGCCGGTCGCCGCATAGAATCTGCCATCCGGTGCGAATCTGGTATCCGAATCATACGGCTGGATTGCCCAGATATAATCTTTTTCCCTGCATTCCTCCACCAGATCCAGACAGGCCTGATAATCCAGTGCCTGCAGTTCTCTGAGTTCGCCGCCGACGGTCAGTCCCCAGCCGCCGTCGCTGACCATGTTGTCAAATCCGAGTTCGATCATTTTGCCATAGGCCATGGCATGGCTTCTTCCGGTCGCAATCGCAGTGAAATGCCCGTTTTCACGCAGTTTCCGCAGGGCTTCCGCAACTGAAGCAGGTACGTACTGATCAATGCCCGGACGTCCGACTGCCAGTGTCCCGTCAATATCGAAGAAGCAGAATTTCCTGTATTTTCTTTCCTGCATATGTTCTCTTTCTGAATGCATGTATTGTATCACAGCAGCTGCTGAATCTGAAAGAACCGGCATGATTCAGAAAGGATGCGCAATGATTGCGTTTCAGAAGCTGTCCTGAAAATCGAATGTTGCATTTATCCTGTTCTTTACGTATAATGAATAGGCATCAAAAAAACGGATGGTTCCTTAGCCAAGTGGTAAGGCAACAGACTGCAACTCTGTGATCGCCGGTTCGACCCCGGCAGGAACCTCCATTTTTAATTGGGGGTGTGGCGGAATCGGCAGACGCAACGGACTTAAAATCCGTTGATGGCAACATCGTACGGGTTCAAGTCCCGTCACCCCCACGAAAAAGTCAGACCGGCCGGTCTGACATTTTTGTTTGTTCACAGAATTGTTACGTCCTTTTCGAAATTGATCTGGTGCGGTTCCTTGGAAGTTTCCGGATATCCTGCCGCAATGGCAATCTGATATCTGTATCCTTCCGGGAAAGCCAGTTTTTCGGCATAGTATGCTTTCTTCTCACCGTTGAGAACCTGTTCCATGCAGCCGAGAATGACACTTCCCAATCCCATGGACGCAGCCGCCAGATGCATGTTTTCCACGGCGATACCGGCATCGACCGCGCTCCATTTGAAATCTTCTTTTGCGGAAAGATAGAACGTTACCGGCGCATTGTAACAGAAGCTGTTCGCCGCATTGGGATTCAGATCCTGCTGGATCTCTGCCTGTATGGGATTGCTGTTGGAAACAGCTGTAATATGGATTTCCTGCTTATTGGTTGCGGTCGGTGCTCTGAGGCCGGCTTCGATCAGCGTACGGCATTCTTCTTCTGTGATCGGGGTGCTGCTGTATTTTCTGACAGAACAGCGCTTCTCAATCACATTGATCACTTCATTCATGACAAATTCCTCCTGCCTTCCAATATACATCTCCGGCTGCTGTTTATCATTCCTGATGACCGTATGTTTCCGCAATGTGACGGGCGACATAGACACCGCTGGCAGACGCATGCGACAGTGAATGCGTGACACCGCTGCCGTCACCGATGACGTACAGACCCTTGTACATCGTTTCAAGATTCTCATCGAGCTGTACTTCCATGTTGTAGAACTTGACCTCTACCCCATACAGCAGCGTATCATCATTGGCAACACCCGGCGCGATCCTGTCCAGGGCATAGATCATTTCGATAATGCCGTCGAGAATGCGCTTGGGCAGAACCAGGCTCAGATCGCCCGGCGTTGCGGCAAGCGTCGGTCTGACCGTACTGTCTTCGATCCGGCTGACGGTACTTCTGCGTCCCCTTTCAAGGTCTCCGAATCTCTGCACAATGACACCGCCGCCCAGCATATTGGAAAGACGGGCGATGTTTTCACCGTAGCCGTTGCTGTCTTTGAACGGTTCGGAAAAATGCTTGGACACCAGCAGAGCGAAGTTTGTATTCTCCGTCTTGCGGTGTTCATCTTCAAAGCTGTGTCCGTTGACCGTAACGATGCCGTTGGTATTCTCATTGACGACGATGCCGTGCGGATTCATACAGAATGTTCTGACGTTATCTTCGAATTTCTTCGTTCTGTAGACGATCTTGCTTTCATACAGTTCATTGGTGATATCATCAAAGATCACCGCCGGCAGTTCGACTCTGACACCGAGGTCGACCCGGTTGGACTTGGTCGGGATATTCAGTTCCCGGCAGACTTTTTCCATCCATTTGGAACCGCTGCGGCCGGCGGATATGATGCATTCCGGCGCTTCAAATTCGCCCTTGTCCGTCACTGCGGTATACCCTTCATCTGTTTTCTTCAGGGTGCTGACCGGTGTATCGAAATAGAAATCCGCTTTGTCTTTGAGCAGTCCGTAGAGATTCTCCAGGACGACATAATTGATATCCGTGCCCAGATGTCTGACCGAAGCATCCAGCAGTGTCAGTTTGTTCTGTACGCATTTCTTTTTGAATGCCGTGCCGGCAGTGCTGTACATCTTTGTTCTGCCACCGCCGTACCGGCAGTTGATCGAATCGACATAATGCATCAGTTCGAGGGCTGTATCTTTGCCGATATACTCATGCAGGGTTCCGCCGAAGTCATTGGTGATATTGTACTTTCCATCCGAAAATGCACCGGCACCGCCGAATCCGTTCATGATGGAACATGGCTTGCAGTTGATGCAGCTCTTGATTTTCTTTCCGTCGATCGGGCATTTTCTTCTTGTCAGTTCATGGCCGGCTTCGAATACCGCGATTTTCAGATCCGGTCTTCTGGAAGTCAGTTCATACGCAGAATAAATACCGCCGGGACCGGCGCCGACTATAATCACATCATATTTCATAGCAGTACTCCATTCTTAAAACTCACATCTAATATCGTATTCGATTCATATCAAAATCACAACTGAAAACAATAGTGCATTCTCCGGTCTTTTCTGTTAGAATAGTAAAGCACACGGGGTCGTAGCTCACCTGGGAGAGCGCATCGCTGGCAGCGATGAGGTAGAGAGTTCGAGTCTCTTCGGCTCCATAAACCTAGGGTTCAGAGAACTGGTACGCAATTGGCATAAAAGTGGTAAAAATGCCGATAAATACTGGGTTTCTGAACCTTTTTGTTTTTTGTGACCGGTTGTCAAGTGGTAGCATTTGGTGCCCAAAAAATTACATAAAATTACATTTTTTTTACACAAAAAAGACCCTCACTGCCGTTAATGACAAAAGGGTCTGCTTTAGTGCTATTCGATTGTGTTGTTCGTGCCCGGCTCTTCCTCATGCTCGATGTCTTCCGGTCGGACCGGAGCAACCTGTCCGGCGGATTCTTCCGCCTTGATTTTCAGTAAGTCGATCATATTGACAACCGCCTTAGTAATCGGCATCCCCATCAGTCCGGCGTTCTCCACAATGGAGATCACTTCGTTCGCCATAAAGCCGATGACCACCGCATCCCGGATGAATGGTGCCGAATATCATCAAGTTTCTGCTTGTCTTCAGCAGACATCAGACCATCTGCACCGGATGTCGCAACATCATATGTTGTGTCCGTAAACTTAGCAAAAAAAGACCGGATACAAAGACAGAAGTTCTATTGCAAAGATCGAAGGTGGCGAAGTTGACCTCAGCCAGTCTAAGATTCAGGCTTTTGCTGACGCTTTTGGTGTCTCTCCACAGTATCTGATGGGTTATCCTGAGGTTTCTTCGCGTCCTACCCTCCCCGACTTCAAAACGGCACAGGAAGCCATTAAGTTCATCCTCGAAGTCCCTCTGGTAGACCAGTACGGTGGCTACGACCTTGATGCCATGTCCGACCAGGAACTGATTGATTTTGCAAACAGGATCGCTGCCATGATTCAGATCATGCACTCCAGTGATTGAAAGCGTGATCTGAATGACAACAATTGAATCCATTTATGAGAGGGTCAGAAATCTGAAGTCATCAAGCATCTATGAACTGTATGAGATGCTTGAAATCGAAATCTATTACACGCCGCTGCTGATCACTCATAACCGTGATTCAATGATCCTCTGCACCGGCACTCGTAAGGGTGTTTATATTAAACCCAATTCTGACCAGAAATACATTGAGTACCTGCTGTGGCACGAACTCGCACATTATATCCTGCATTACAAACCGGATCTGAAGATGAATTATAAACTGTCTTCTTTCCGGGAAGACACGGAACGCCA
>CADABS010000080.1 GCA_902786245.1 uncultured Erysipelotrichaceae bacterium | reverse complement strand
TCTATATGAAAAACGGAGGAATATGTCGAGATCATCTCGATATCTCCTCCATTTTCTTTAACCGCCTCTTTCAGAGGCATACATTTTCAGCAGCCTCCCATACGCGGAAGCGTACAGCTGTATCTGAATCTGAGTATTTATCTTTCGTAGGGATCCGGGATGGAATCATCGATCGGACATACATAGGTCTGTCCGTTCAGTGCTTTTCTGAATTCTTCCTTTGCGGCTTCCAGACGCTCCGGTTCGGTCATGACTTTGTATGCGCCGATAGCCATGAGCTTTGCGGCCCGGATCATGCCCTTCATTCCGATGGAATGTCCGCTGGATGCGGTAATGATCCAGCTGTGTCCCGGTGCCAGGGATACATTCGTGCATTCCGTAACCTGGAATCCCGGGCAGATGTACTGTACATCGCCATAGTCGGTGGAACCGAATGTATTGTCATAGCGCAGGGTCTGGTCATCATTCAGCGGTCTGATGCCGGGTGTATATCCGGCGCAGTGGCTGTTGAGTTCTTCTGCGTATTTCAGTTCTTCTTCGGTATAGGTGATCACCGGAACCGACTTCCTGGCTTCCTGGACTGCCTGGCAGATGACACTGTTCTGCAGGGTCGGATACAGTCCGCCTGCTCTTGTGATCTTCGCCTGTGTTTCGGTCATCATGGCTGCGCCTTCCGCGCATTTAACGACTCTGTTATAGGTATCTATTGCGGTTTCTCTCTTCAGTGCCCGGACAAAGAATTTCTCTGCCGCATAGTCGGGTACGATATTCGGAGCCATGCCTCCGTCGGTGATCATATAATGCATGCGCACATCGCTGGTGACATGTTCGCGCAGAAATTCCGTACCCATATTCATTAACTGCAGTGCATCCAGTGCGCTTCTGCCCAGATGCGGAGCCCCTGCCGCATGGGAAGTTCTGCCGAAGAATTCGACTTTCATTCCTTCGATGCTGGTGTGGTTCCCCATTGTATCGGAACTGTAGTTGGACGGATGCCAGGTAATGGTAAAGTCGCATTCCGCAAAGGCGCCGTTTTTGGCCATGATGCCTTTGCCGAGCAGCTGTTCTTCAGCCGGACATCCGTAGAAGATCACGGTGCCGGGTTTTCCGGATTCTGTGAGTGCTTCCTTGAGTCCGATGCATGCGCCGAGGCATCCTGCACCGAGAAGGTTGTGTCCGCATCCGTGTCCGTTTCCGCCTGGTTCCACCGGATTCTGGTAGGAACAGAGCTGCTGGGAGAGACCGGGCAGGCAGTCATATTCAGCTGCCAGGCCGACGACCGGTTTTCCGCTGCCCCATACGGCGCGGATGCAGGTGGGCATATTGTATGCACCGATTTCCACATCAAAGCCATTGGCTTCAAGACAGGCAGCTGTCCATTCTACGGCTTTGGTTTCATGCCATCCCATTTCCGGATTTTCCCAGATATTCCGGGCAAGGTCTGTCAGTTCCTGACTGTGCTGGTCGATGATATCACTGATGAATTGATCCATGGTGGAAACCTCCTGTATGACACTATTCTATCTTCTGTAACAATTTGTGTATATCTGTTTGCATATGCATGCATAAATCCGATATTGTTTGATTGCGGAGGTGCCATATGAAAAAACTGACATTGCTCCACAGCAATGACATGCACGGCGATTTTATGCCGGAGGTCATTGACGGAAAAGAATACGGCGGTATGGCCCGTCTCAGCGGCTATGTAAACAAAGTCCGCAGCGAAGAACAGAACGTCATCTATGCGATTGCCGGAGATATGTTCCGGGGATCGGTCATCGACAGCGAATTCATGGGTCTTTCGACCATTGATCTGATCAATATCCTGGCACCGGATGTGACGGCCATCGGCAATCATGAGGTGGATTACGGTCTTTCCCATCTGCTTTTTGTAGAGAAATGCGCACGGTTCCCGATCATCAATGCCAATCTGTTTGTGACCATGAACAATGCCAGACTGTTTCAGCCCTATCTGAATATTGAAATCGACGGGATGAAAATACTGTTTATCGGTATTCTCACGGAAGAAGTACTGGCTTCCACCAGAACAGAAAAGGTCATCGGTACCTTTATCGATATTGAAGAAGCAGCCCGGGAGGTCGGTATTATCTGTGACAACTACCGTACCAGCGATACGGATATGACCGTGCTTCTGACCCATATCGGCATTGAAAATGACAGAGAACTGGCAAGGATGCTGAATCCGGACTGGGGAGTGAATATCATCATCGGCGGCCATTCCCATACAGAAATGGAAGAGCCGGAAGTTATCAATGGCGTACCGGTCGTACAGGCCGGATACGGCACAAAGCATATCGGCAGATTCAATATCGAATACGATGAAGAAGAACACCGCATTGCCGGATATACATGGCAGTATCTGCCGGTGAGTGAAGACAATGCGCCTAATGATGCCGTTGTCAGCGTAATCCTGGACCGCTATAAGACTAAGACCGATACCAAGTACAAGCGGGTCGTTGCCCGTCTGCGCCGGAAACTGACGCATCCGGCCAGAAACCGGGAAACGGAAATCGGCAATCTGTATGCGGATATGCTGCAGGATGAAAGTTCCTTTGACATCATGTTCATGGGATCCGGGGCACTGCGGAAAGAAGAACTCGGACCGATCGTGGAATATCAGGATATGATGGAAAACACTCCCTTTGATGATGTTGTCTGGATGCTGGAAGTGACCGGAAAACAATTGAAAAGGATGATCCTGCATATCTACCGGGATGAAGCCTGGGAAGGACATACCGAGTTTTACCAGTTCTCGAAGGGCGTGCGCTTTGTCTACCGTAAAAGCACGCATACACTGGAAGAATTCCGCTTCAGAGGAAAAGACATCGCCGATGATCAGCGCTTAAGAATTGCGATGCAGAACTATCATTACGAAAACTTTGAGAAGTTCCTGGGCATTCCCCTGGAAGAAGTCAAAGTAAATATGAAACCCCGGATCGTCATGACATCGGTAAACAATGTCGTGGAGGAGTATTTCTCTGTCCATCCCGGTCTGGATGCCAGGGTGGAAGGCAGACAGGTGATTCTGGAATAAACAGCAAAGGAAGCCGGACGGCTTCCTTTCATATATGATCAGCGGGGAATGGCTTTCATCTGCAGATATCTCCGGTGGACCATGAAGAAGGTGATATACAGAGAAATGCACAGGATGCATATAAGCTGGAAATCACGCATCAATGTAAAGGTTGCGCCATGGAGACCCTGCTCCACAATGATATGCGCACACAGCCAGCTGAACGGTGCCAGGAAGATCCTGAAGATCATTGTGTTCTTCCGGAACAGCCAGATGATCAGCAGAACCAGAGACAGTCCTGCGGACATAAGCATATAGAAATTCAATGTCAGACGGCGCAGCGTAATATTGTGCAGATCAGAGTCTCCGCTGATCCTGACATCCCGGTGTTCATTGACGGTATAGCCCCCGTCTGTGGAAATGATCTGGTTTGCTTTATACCAGATATTGCCCTGATCCAGTACTGCCGTATAGGAAGGGGACTGTCCCCAGAGACGGTCAAGGACCGTTGTCCAGCAGGTAACATCGGTAAACTGTTCTTCGCTGTCCGGATCGGTATAGGTATCCAGATCATAGTGATAGGCCTGATCGGTGAAGACAATAGTTATTTTGCCGTTGTCTTCTCTGACTTCCTGAACAGCGTCTTCATAGAAGAGATACTGCGGTTTTGTCAGCCAGGCAAACAGGGAGACCAGTACACTGAAAACGATGGCGGCAGACAGGAGTATGGTTTCCTTTCTGTTCTTATGATATTTGCGGGACAGCTGCTGCAGAGGGACAGGATCTTCCTCTTCCGCCAGTACCGGTATTTCTTCAGACAGACTGTTCATATAGCTGCGGCATTCACTGCAGGTTTCAAGGTGTTTTTCAATAAACGCATCGGATTCTTCCGATGTCATCTTTTCTTTATACAGAGGCAGCAGGTCTCTGACAATTCCGCATTCATTCGTCATTTTCGATTTCCTTTCGTATCATTTCTTTTGCCCGGTGGCAGGTGACACAGGCCCAGTTTTCGCTTCTGCGGTATTTTGCGGCAATGGTTTTAAAGCTGTATTCCTGTATATAGCGCATTCGGAATACGGTCCGGTACGGTTCTTTCAGCTGTTCCGCGGCATCCAGAATCATCTGTACCTGTTCTCTCTGGGCAAGCTGCGCATCCGGACCGGGTGAGGGATCCGGCAGCCGCATCATGCCGGTGTCGCTCAGATCTGTCCGGTGCCTGCTTTGGCGGGTCTGATCAAGGAAGATGTTTTTTGCGATTGCACACAGCCAGCTTTTGATGGAACTCTCATTTCGAAATGTATGCATTGCATGCATGGCACGGAAAAAGGTTTCGGCAGTGATCTCTTCTGCCAGAGAAGGATCGCCGCAGAGACGGATCATGTACCGGTATACATCGGTAAAGTATTCACGGTAGATACGCTCGAATTCTTCCATGTCTTTTTCTTCCTCATTTATAAGACGTTCACATTAAGGATATCTTACAGCGTAATGAAAAAAATGAAGAAAAATACTGATACAATGAATACAGAGTTACAGGAGAAAACATCATGCATATTGTTTATTTTGATATCGACGGAACATTGGCAATCGGAAAAAATGTACCGCCAAGTGCGCAGGAGGCTCTGCGGCAACTGCGGGCAAACGGCGATCTTGTATTTATCTGCACCGGCAGAAATCCGTCCTATGCGCAGAAGAATTTTGCGCAGTATGCGGACGGCTTCATCTGCTGCAACGGACGTCTGGCCGTCATGGGTGAGAAGATCCTCTATGACCATCCGATGGAAAAGGAACAGATCAAAGAGATCATCGCCCTGCTGGATTCGGTCGGAGCGGGATATGTATTCCTGGAGACCGAAGCAGGCTGGTACGGCGGTGCAGAGGAAGGATTCGAAGCACTGGCTTCGGTGCAGGATCCCGGCTTTGTCAGAAAAGGCATCGATCCGGAGAATATCCATCCGTATTCCTTTGATGTCTGGTTCAGGGACCTGGACATGCGCCATGCAATCGAGAGGGTGCTGGACGGCATCTGTCTTCTCAATCCGCACGGTCCCCATCCCAGTGCGGATATGACGGTACTGGGTATCGATAAGGGAACAGCGCTTGTTTCTGTTGCGGAAGTTCTCGGTGTCAATATCAGGGATACCTATGCCTTCGGCGACGGGGTCAATGATATATGCATGATTGAAGCAGCCGGACATGGCATTGCCATGGGCAACGGCGTCGATCGGGTAAAGGAAAAAGCAGAGTTTGTCACCACGGAGATCCTGGATGACGGTGTGATGAACGGCTTGAAACATTACGGACTGATATAAGGAGGTATACATGAGGTATGAAATTATCGGCGGTTCATTCCCGGTGGTGGAATGTTCCCTGGCAGCCAATGAGACAATGATCACAGAAGGCGGATCAATGGTATGGATGAGCCCGAATATGGAAATGGAGACAAGCGGTGCCGGCGGACTGGGCAGACTGTTTTCCGGTGAAAGCATCTTCCAGAATATCTATACAGCCAGAGGCGGCAGCGGCTATATCGCATTCGGTTCGAGTTTTCCCGGATCGATCGAAGCAGTGGATGTTTCGGCCGGTGACTGGATCTTCCAGAAATCCGCTTTCCTGGCATCGGAAGCGTCGGTGAAGATTGCGGTGGATTTCAAGAAGAAAGCCGGTGTCGGTCTGTTCGGCGGCGAAGGATTTATCATGCAGAGATTCAGCGGCAGCGGCATCGCGTTTGTTGAGGTGGATGGCTCGATCAAAAAACTCCAGCTGCCGGCAGGACAGCAGATCATCGTGGATACCGGCAATGTACTGGGATACCAGGGCAGTGTCAGAATGGAGATCGTTTCCGTCAAAGGCATCAAGAATAAGCTTCTCGGCGGCGAAGGTCTGTTCAATACGGTCCTGACAGGTCCGGGTGAAGTCTGGCTGCAGACCATGCCGATCTCTTCGGTTGCCAGATCCATTATCCCGTATCTGCCCCTGAGCAATGGAAACTGAGCGTCGGATAGTAGAAAGATGCGCCTTTTCGTGCTAATATAAAAATGACGCATTGCGAGGAGTTACAATTATGATCAACAGAAAGCTGGATACGATATTCAGGATACTTCTGATTGTCTGCGCAGCAGCATTGGGTCTGCTCGGACTGAGAGGCAAGGGTGAAACACCTGCTCCGTCCGCAGATGCCGGCAAGGAAGAAACACCGGCAGAAACGGCACCGTCTGAGACGGCTGCTGTGCATAATCTGGTAGCCGAAACAGGTACGGGCATCCAGGTAACCAAGGCAGCAGACTGGGAAACGAAGTATCCCAATCAGTATGAAACATACATGCTGAATACGGAAAACGATGAGGTTGTGGAATATACGGAGGAACACCCGTATATCAAGACACTGTATGACGGATACGGCTTTGCCATTTCCTACGGCAGTGCCAGGGGACACAACTATGTCATCGATGATCTGTATGCGACAGGCAGACCGCATAAACTGGCAAACTGCTTCACCTGCAAGACTTCCAGTTTCACAGCGGCAGTTCTGAATGACGGCGACAGCACCTATGCAATGGCATTCGATGATTTCAAGAATCAGGTAACCGATGACTTCGGGTGTTTCCACTGCCATCAGAATGAACCGGGTGTTCTGTATGTAACACACAGATATCTTGCGGATGCAGTGGCGGATGATCTTGACAGTGTTCCGGCAGCGGATCTCTCCTGCGGACAGTGCCATTCCGAATACTATTTCGATCCTGCAACAAAGGCGACTACATTCGGCTATGTCGGACTTGCGGCAATGAATCCGGATGATATGCTTGCATATGAAAATTCCATCACGGACGGCGAAGGAAAGATGTTCGCTGACTGGACCGATGAAACGACCGGTGTCAGAAAGCTGAAGGTTCAGCATCCGGAATTTGAAACGGTTCTCGGTGAAGGAAGCCCGCATGGTCTTTCCACATCCATAGTCACACTGACATGCGCTGACTGCCATATGGGTCAGACGAAGGCAGAAGACGGAACGGTATTCACGAATCATAACTGGACAAGTCCGCTGGACAACAAAGAACTGCTGGAGAACAACTGCTCCAAATGCCATAAGGATCTCGCAGCGCAAGTCGCAGAAGACCAGGAAAAATACTGGGAGCGCACAGACGCGATCGCAGAGAAGCTTGTGAAGCTGGATGAAGATCTCAGCGCAGCTGTGACAGCCGGAACTCTGAGTGAAGAAGATCTGGAATCCTGCCGTTTGGCAAGCAGAAATGCACAGTGGTACTGGGACTTCGTGTTTGTTGAAAACAGCAACGGCGTCCATAATCCTTCTCTGACACAGCACTGTCTGGATCAGGCAGAGAAGTATCTGGAAGATGCCAATTCCTATCTCAAAGCATAAGCATGAAGAACGCCTGCGGGGAGGCTGCTGAAAATGTATGCCTCTGAAAGAGGCGGTTAAAGAAAATGGAGGAGATATCGAGATGATCTCGACATATTCCTCCGTTTTTCA
>CADABS010000079.1 GCA_902786245.1 uncultured Erysipelotrichaceae bacterium | reverse complement strand
TTATCTGCTTTGGATTTCATAACGAAGTACCTTTCCTGATACTATTATTATATAACAACTAGCCGCTAGTTTCAATAGTTATAAGAAAACTCATCTACTATTTTCGATGAGTATATTGGTCTTCCATGATGCAAGGGTTTTTCAGCAGCCTCGCCGCCGCGGGATTTTATCTTTTTCAGGAACAGTCTTTTTTGACAAGATCTGCTGTTTGTTTTCAAAGGATACAGTCCCCCTGCTGATCCCTTTGTCATTGAAAACAGTGTCTGCCGCTATTCTTTTTCAGCAGCTTCGAGAATCTTCTTCACATTGGCAGTGCCGTTGCGGATGCCGATATGGCATACTGCTGAGGCAAACATGAAGAACAGCGCGAGAATGATGCTGATAACACCAAGGATGATGCGTTTGGGTTCAGACTGAAAAGCGAACCAGGAAGCCAGGATCCCCAGTGCTGAGAAAAGAACCGATGCCCCGCGCCATAAGGCGATTCTTCTTAAAGCCATGCTCTGCATGCCGGCTTCCTGAATGAGTTTTTCCTTTTTTTCTTTGCTCATATGCATTTAACCAGAATAAGGGAAAGGCTGCAGTGCGCCACTCACTGCAGCCTTTACGCACACGGAAACAGAAAGGAGAGTTTTCGTGTTGTTCCCAGGGCCTGATTAGTAAGCCAGACCCGGATCGAAGAAGCCGACAAGAACGCCGACAAGTGCAATCACGACAAGCAGCAGCATGACTTTGAGCGGTGAAAGACGCTTTTTGGACATCAGCCACCAGCAGAAGATAACCACGATTGCTGTCAGGAGTCCCGGGAATACGCTGTCGAGCTTTTCCTGCAGGACCATGTATGCTTCACCTGCACTGTTGTACAGGGCAAAACTTGTTTTAACGGATACCCATGTAGCAGATACTGCACCGATGACGATGCCGCCGAGTGTTGTGACTGCTTCACGGATCGCTTCGCCGATGTCGCCGATCAGGAATTCAACAGCCTTTGTACCGAGTTCATATCCCTTGTAGTACAGCAGTTTCATTCCGAAGTAAGCAAACAGGTTCCAGACGATGATATAGAAGATTGCGCCGAGCGGTGATCCGCCGGTGGACATACCCATGGCAATACCGAGCAGAATCGGGATGACTGTACCTACAACCAGGGAGTCGCCGATACCGGCGATCGGTCCCATCAGACCTGCACGCAGACCGTTGATGGTTTCATCATCGACATCTTCGGAGCCATTGGCTCTTGCTTCTTCAAGACCGGCTGTGATACCGACAACGACGGCACCGAACTGAGGCTCAGTGTTGAAGAATGCTGTATAGGTGTTCATTGCAGCGGCCTTGCGGTCTTCATCGCCTGCGTAGAGTTCCTCCACCAGCGGCAGCATGGAAACCAGGTAGCCGAATGTCTGCATGTGTTCCTGCGAGAAGCAGGTCAGGTTGCCGTAATACCAGTTATGGAAGGATTTCGACAGTGCCTTTCTGGAAAGTTTCTTTGTTTCAGTCATCTCAGATTTCCTCCTCGTCATCATCGAAATCCGCAGCGCCTGCAGCGGCCGGCTTTCTCAGCTGGAGCAGTTTCAGCTTATAGATCAGAATTGCAAACATGCCCGCAACAACAGTTGAGGAAACCAGGTTGATTCCCATGGAAGCGGCCAGTGTGAATCCGAACAGATACGGAATGAAGTCTGCTGCGTTTCTGACGATCTGCTTCAGCAGGATTGCAATACCTACGCAGGGCAGAAGTGAACCGACTGTGAACAGTGTCTTCATGGCAATGCCGTCCATCGGCAGCGCAACCTTGATTGCATCTACAACGTTAGCGCCGAGTTTGCACATGATAACAGTAGGAATCAGTGAGAAAACGATATGGGAGATCCAGGGCAGTACCATGTCAACCAGGTAAAGCTTCTGGTAATCTCTCTTTTCGACTGCTGCCCAGCCGATGTGCTGCCACAGCAGGTTCATGGTTGCTGTACCGTAGAACAGGACTGTACCGACTGTACCGACCATGGTTCCGAAAGAAGTGGCCAGTGCTGCACCATCGGCGGAAGAAGCTTCAAGGCCATAGCTCTTGAGCGCAACCATTGCCAGAGGAATACCGATGTAGGAAACGGCACGGACATCCGCGGATACTGTTCCGCCGGGTGTGACCAGCGCGATGTAGACAACCTGCATTGCTGTACCTACCATGATACCGGTAGGAATGTCGCCGAGGATGATACCGCAGACAAGGCCGCCGATCAGAGGTCTTCCCAGTGTGTAGTTACCGATGGAAGTGCCGCCGAGACCGGGCATACTTGACAGCGATGCGAATAAACCAAGCAGAATCGCCTGGAACCAACTGATAGTCATAGTGTTTCTGTCTCCTTATATCAATCAGATTCAGTCATTGAAGCCGAAGCGGGAACGGAACTTTGTCCAGTTGCCGATTGCTTCTTCCTTCAGAAGCGCAAATTCAACTTCATATCCGGCTTTCATGATCTTTTCCAGTGCCTCAGCCTCTTCCTGGGTGATGGACTGGTTGTTGCCGAGCTTGGTGGCACCGGGTCTGTCATTGCACGGACCGATGATGACGGTTTTGACGTCACTCGGCCTGAAGCCCTGTTCGACAAGGATCTTTTCCATGTCGAGCGGGTTTTTGGTAATCAGGAAGTAATTATCCTTGGACGCAAGAACCTTTGCGCTCTTTTCCTTGAATTCATCGAGTGACCAGACAAATGTTTTCTTGCCTGAAGCGCTCTTGTATGCAGCTTTAAGAACCGGGTTCTTGGCAGCAGCGTTGTTGACGGCAATCAGGCCGTCGCACGGATACTCAAGAGCCCATCTTGTGCATGTCTGACCGTGGATCATACGGTCGTCAACTCTGACAAATGATACTGACATTTTTTTCTCCTTCTTAGATGTCGTCGCTTTCTTCTTCCACTGCGACTGTGAATTCCTGGATCATTTCCTTCGCTTCCGCAAGCATTGCGGATCTGACATGTTCCTTGAAGTCTTCTGCGAAGTCTTTGGTCAGGATTGTGCTGAGTACAAGCGGCAGGTTCATGCCTCCGACCATGACAGTCCTGTCAAGCAGTCCCTTTTCTGCGATGACATTGGCTGCTGTTGTGAGCGGCGAACCGCCGACGATATCGGCGAAAAGCGCGATTTCGTCTTCTTCTGTGATGTCTTTGAGAATTGCACGGACATTGTCTGCGAATTCATCGGCTCCCATGCCGTTTTTCAGGCTTGTGGAAAGAACATCCTCGCGGGAGGAGCCGGCAAGCATTTCGATTGCTTTGTGCAGACCGGGCGCGAATTCCCCGTGGCTGACAAGAAGTACATACCTCATAATGATGATTCTCCTTTCTGTATTGCTGACTTCAGTTTAAGAAAATTGAAAGCGGTTATTCATGTGCTATATGTCACCAAAACAGATGACAGATGTCATGATTTCCCATAAAGGAAAAAGCCCGTCCGGGGGAACCCGGACAGGCTGTAAGAAAACATATTATTTTTTGAGGAAGCGGTTGATATCGCGCTGGATCCTGAGCAGTTCATCCTCATTGACAGGACCGTTGGCGATCATTTCGGAAACAGCTGTATCGGCCATTGTCATCGCCTGTTCGTATTTGGAGAAATACGGGATGGAAACTGCCGATGACATGATTTCATGAATGGATTCTTTATCAAAGATAATACCGCCGGGAATGTTTTCTTTCATAAAGGCGACGGTCTCCGGCGACTCCGCCACCGCCTTGAGCGGTGAAATGCCGGATGAATCGCGCATCATGTCCTGCTGCAGCTCAGTGTCCGAGCTCAGCATTTTCGCAAATTCCCGGGCAGCTTCGCTGTGTCTGGTGCGGGCGCTGACTCCCAGCAGCATCGTATGCAGTTCGGAATAGTTTCCGCCCCACTCCCCTGCCGGCATCGGGATTCCATCCCATTCAAAGCCGGTATAGACCTTTACACGCCATGGATACGGCTGATAGCCTCTGTATTCTGAATAAAGGAACGGGCGGAATGCCACATTGCCGATATCGAAATCCCTGGCTGTCACTGTATAACCCTGATTGAGTTCCGTGATCCTGCGGACAAAGCGGATTGCGTCCAGTACGCGGGAATCAAGCAGACGGCACTGGCTGCTGTCTTCGGAAAACAGGGAGAATCCGTTGGAATACAATGCATTGAGCCATGTATATCCATAGACGCCATAGATATGGTTCTCCACATCCGTCACCTTCTGACAGATGTCATAGAAATCATCCCATGTCCAGTCGCTTTCCGGAAAATCGATTCCCTTTTCTTCCAGCAGTGTCTTGTTTACAAACATGATGGTCGGAACGCTTTCCTGGGGAAGCGCATACTGGATGCCGTTGTATCTGCCTGCTTCAAGGCACGGGGCATAATAACTGTCAGGATCAAACTGGCTGTCCGCCTTGATCATATCCGAAAGATCCGCAAGCGCTCCTGCGGAAGCCAGCAGGCTGAAATCTTCCGGCAGTACAAAATACAGATCCGGTTCGGTTCCCTTGAGAATCTGTTCCGCCAGCCATTCGGAATATTCATCCGACACAATGCCGCTGACATATTCAACTTTGATGTTGGGATGGAGTTCTTCAAAGCGGGCTGCCGCCTGATCGAGAATCCGGTAGGAATCGCTGTTGGGCGTGCCCCAGTAGCTGCCGGAATAGACACCGATCTTCAGGATATAGTCCGCGGATGAATAATTCAGCCAGACGGAGCCGGCAAGCATGATGAAAACAGAGATGATGAGAATCAGTTTTGACAGCAGCTTTTCACGCTGGCTCATCAGTCAGCCATTCCTTTCTGCACCGCCCAGATTGCCAGCTGCGTGCGGTCGCGCAGTTCCAGTTTCATCAGGATGGAACTGATATAATTGCGCACTGTTCCTTCCGAAAGATACAGCTTTGAGCTGATCTCACGGTTGGAAAGCCCGCGTCCGACAGCCTGGATGATTTTGATTTCACTCTCATTGAGCTGACCTGCCAGCTCATCTGAGACGTGGATGATATCTTCCCTTCTGGCCATTTCCGAAAACTGGCGGATGACCTTGGTCGCAATTTCCGGATTGATTATCGCTCCTCCGCTTAAGGCAAGATGGATCGCTTCCATCAGTTCCGCTTTTGAGCAGCCTTTCAGCAGATATCCGGAGGCACCGTATTTCAAGGCGCCGTATACATACTCATCATCATCAAAGGTTGTCAGCACAATCACTTTGACATCGGGGTATATGTTTTTGATGAGTCTTGTTCCTTCAACCCCGTCCTTGCCCGGCATGCGGATGTCCATCAGCACCGCATCCGGCATTGTTTCATTGATACTGGCAAGTGCTTCATCCACGCTGGCCACAGCACCTGTCACTTCTATTTCATCAGATGATTTCATGATGATGGAAAGAGAGTCCCTGAACAGTTCCTGATCATCAACAATTAAAATTCTGGTCATTTTATTCCTCCTGCTGTCTTCTACGAACCGGCAGAGACGCAATCACATAGAACCCTTTTTTGCCGTCATTCGGGTCATCTGCGCGGTTGCCGTAGGTAAGCGATCCGCTGAGCAGATCGAGCCTTTCCTGCATGTGGCGAAGACCAAACCCTTCCGTGACGGTCTGACAGCCGCTGCCATTGTCTCTGATATCCACCGTCAGGATATCATCATGCCTGCGCAGACAGATCTGGATCACATCCGCATGGCCGTGTCTTACGGCATTGGTCATGCATTCCTGGATAATGCGGTAAAGCGTATCTTCTTCATCCACCGCAAACTCCAGCTTTCCGGCAAACTGCTCATAGATGACTGCCACATTTGTTGTTTTCTGGAATTTGGCAATCATCTCCCGCAGGGTGATTTCCAGTCCCTGTTTCTGAAGAGAATCCGGCCTTAATGCCTTGATGGAGGCACGGACATCGTTAAGTCCGTCGCGGGCGCTTCTTGTGACAGCTTCAATCCGTTTCTTTGATTCTTCCGGACTGTCTTCAAAAAGTGCGAGGGATGCTTCGGATCCCATAATGATGCCGGTCAGTGTATGGCCAAGGGTATCGTGTATCTCCCTTGCCAGGCGGTTGCGCTCACGGATTTCAGCCATTCTTTCCAGCTCAAGGGCGAATTCACGCAGTTTCCTGTTGGCTTCCTTCAGCTGCTCATTCAGACTGACAATCCTTTCATTCTCCGCCTTCTGGGATGTAAACAGCATAACCATGTAGTAGACAAACATGATGATATTGGCTGAAACAAGAATGCTTTCCATGAGTGAGATGGATGTTCTTACCGGCTGGCTGTAATAGCTCAGCCATGACGCAAATGCGATTCTGTCCGCCGCCAAAGGAATGATGTCATATCTTCCAATGACAAAGACAGAAGCCAGAACAATCATCAGGATGATCCTTCTGCCGTTGTTCTCCATATAATTGACCAGATCTGCCAGTACAACCAGGGCAATGCCGCTGTAATAGAAATTCAGGCCTTCTATAATTCCGATGCAGAGAATGATCTCTGCAAGAATAAAGCAGAAACGCACAACCGGTGAATCATGGTGGAACACGTTCTTGGTCACGCTGACACAGAGCAGTGCGGCAAACAGAAGGATTGTCTGCACCGGCATCCGCCAGGGATGATTGGGTATGACGCCTGCTTCCGAAAGAAATTCATATGCCTGGAAATGGCGGGCAATGCGGAAAGCGGTGGCGTTTGAAACAAGGCTGTAGAAGACAACAGTCACAAAGTTCAGGTAATACATATGCAGGACTGTCAGGTTCAGATTGCGGTCATTGTTCATCACTGCCACCCCGAAACGCCGAAACGTTCGACATTTTCTTCCGTCACCAGTTCAACCGGAATGATGATTTCCTTTTCCACCTCATTGCCGTTAAGGATTTCATAGGCCGCCTTGGCTGCTTCTGATGCAAGGCTGCCGGGAAACTGTGCGCAGGTTGCCGTCATCATCTGTTCCGCGATCATGGTCTTGGCTTCCGGTGAGCCGTCAACACTGTAGACAAGGAACTCTCCGGAAAGGCCGGCACCTTCAATGGCTGCCATCGCACCGAATGCGGTGGGATCATTGAGTGCCATCACCACATCCGCTTCAGGATGTTCTTTGAGAAGTTCCACCATGACCGGCATGGCATTTTCAATCTGGCCATCCGATTCGCCTGATCCGACAATCCTGAATTCAGGATGCGAAGCCAGCGTATCGGTAAATCCTTTGATTCTCTGCCGTCCGGAAATTGCCGTGATGTGTTCGAGCAGAAGGATATCGGCACCGGTGCGGTTTGCCAGCAGATGCTCGGCGCAAAGCACACCGGCATGGTAATTGTTGGAAACAACAGAACATGTCACAAGATCAGAATTCTTGACTTCCGTATCAATTGCAATCACGGGAACGCCGGCCTCATTGGCATAGCGGATTCCCTCCTCCACCTGGTCCCAGTCCACACAGGCAATGAAAATCACTTCTGCTCCGGATTCGATGAGTTCCTTGATTTCCTCATTCTGTCTCTGCTGGTTCATCGTGCCGTCCCTTGTCAGAAGCACATCGCCGTTTTCTTCAAGGATGGCTCTCAGCTGGCTGTCGACAACCTTGTAATAAGGATTGTTCATTGTCATGTAAGTCGCGCCAAAAACATGCTGCTTTTCTACCTGGGCACGGGAAATGTCATCGCTGCTGAGAAACAGCACATCAACTGCTGCAAGCAGAATCAGCAGCGGAATCAATATCATGCAGACTCTGCCTGTCTTTTTGTTTTCTAACAGTAAACAATTTTGTGGATGCCAAATGCGATAAATACTAGCGTTTCCGCTTGTATTGAATGTCAGTTAGCACCAAATGACGCAAAATCCGCTCCATCTTAGGCCACCGGTCTGCAGCACCTTTGACACGGAACAGATATACAAACCAGTTCAGGTATGAC
>CADABS010000078.1 GCA_902786245.1 uncultured Erysipelotrichaceae bacterium | reverse complement strand
CATCGTGACATCCTGTTCCCGCACCGGCGGAAAAGGCGGATGGCAGCTCTTCAGTATCAGCCGCTGGACCGCAGAAGACAGTAAACGTCTGCGCCGTCACCTGGAAACCGAATTCGATGAAAAGAAGAACAGGAATATCTACTGGGATGATGTCGCATTATTCTGCTATCCCGGTGAATATCAGCTCGGCATCTTTCCGATGGAACGTTCAGCCATGCAGGAAATCGACAGTCTGGATGAACTGATTGAAGCAGATCCATCCTATCAGAAATACAAGGAGGCAGCCATCCATGAAAAAGAACAGCCCTCTGCATGAGATCGATCCGGCAACGACCGTTTTTCCGTTCCTGTTCATCTTTGTGCTATGCGTCTACTTCATTCTCGACCCCCAGGGTTCCACCCATATGCTCAGCGTCATCCGGGGCTGGCTGTCTGATAAAGCCGGCACATACTACCTGGCAGTCGGACTGGGTGTACTGATCGTTTCCCTGTGGGTATCCTTTTCCCCGATCGGCTCGATCGTTCTGGGCAGACCCGATGAAAAACCGCAGTACTCCTTCTTTACCTGGGGCTCCATGGTATTCACCTGCGGACTGGCAGCGGATATTCTCTTCTATTCTTTCTGCGAATGGATTTCCTATGCCCAGGAACCGCATATTGCGGCGCTCGGTTCCGTACAGGACTGGGCCAGCACCTATCCTCTGTTCCACTGGGGCTTTATCCCCTGGAGCTTCTACGCAATGCTGGCAGCCTGCTTCGGATTCATGCTGCATGTACGCAGCCGTTCCCGTCAGAAATACTCAGAAGCCTGCCGCCCAGTTCTGAAAGAAAAGACAGACAGATGGCAGGGAAAGCTGATCGACGTTCTGGCTGTTGCAGCTCTGATTGCCGGTACAGCCACCACCTTCTCTGTTGCCACACCTCTTCTTTCCATGGCAATCACGACATTATGCGGCATTCCCGCATCCAATATCCTGACGATTGCCATCCTGCTGATCATCTGCCTGGTATATACCATCGCAGTCATGAAAGGCATCCATGGCGTATCCTGGCTGGCGGACGCATGCATGGCACTGTTCGGCATCCTGCTGGCTTATGTACTTCTCTTCGGCGGCCAGACCGTCTATATTATCGAAACCGGCTTTGCGGCATTCGGCAATATGCTGCAGAACTTCATCCGCATGAGCACCTGGACCGATCCGCTGCGGACAACGGAATTCCCCCAGAACTGGACCATGTTCTTCTGGGCATACTGGATGGTATGGGCCGTTGCCTCGCCCTTCTTCATGGGCAGCATCTCCCGCGGCCGCACCGTCAAACAGGTCATTCTCGGAACCTATATCTTCGGTGTCATGAGCACATTGATTTCCTTTGTCATCCTGGGCAATTACGGCCTGGGCCTGCAGATGCGCGGCATCTTCGATGTCCTCGCCAGCTTCAGCGAAACCGGAAATCTCTATGAAACCGTCATTGCAATCATCAAGACACTGCCCCTGTGGCCGGCTGTCCTCGTCATTCTGATCGTATCCATGATTGCCTTCTATGCGACCTCCTTCGACAGTATCACCCTGGTCGCTTCCCAATACAGCTACAAAGAAATCCGGGAAGGACAGGAAGCCGGACCGAAGATGAAACTGTTCTGGGCAATCCTGCTGATCATGCTGCCGATTGCTCTGATCTTCTCCGAAGGATCCATGAACAACCTGCAGACGGTCTCCATCATTGCCGCCTTCCCGATCGGACTGGTCATTATCCTGATCATTGCCAGTTTCATCAAAGACGCAAAGGCATATATCCATAACGACAGTACCGATACAACGAAAGGATCACAGATATGAGTTTTCTTGGAATGCTGTTCGGACCGATCATGCGGTTCGCCTATACTCTGACAAAGAACTATGGTGCAGCGATCATCGTATTTACGGTCATTACCAAAATTCTTCTGATGCCTTTATCTGTCTGGCTCCAGAAAAACTCCATCAAAATGGTGAAGATGCAGCCGGAAATCAACCGCATCAAGATCGAGCACTTCGGCGATACCGATACAATTTCCGATCTGGAACAGAAACTGTACAAAGAAAATAAATACAATGCATTTGCTTCGCTGATTCCCCTGGCAATTCAGATCGTTCTGCTGATGGGTGTCGTCGAAGTCATCTATCACCCGATGAACTATATCCTCGATACACCCCAGGAAATGATCGCGCAGTTCAATGAGATCACCCTGGACCGAGTTGAAGGCATCGACCCTGAATCTTCTTCTCTGCAGCTGTATTCCATCCAGGAAATACAAAACGGCGCGCAGGAATACCTGGCAGTTTCCAATGAAACAGAAATCGAAAAGATCCGCTCCATGTCCATGGACTTCCTCGGATTCAACCTGAGCTGGACAACCAGCCTGATGTGGGGAAAGACTATCTGGGTACCTTTACTGGCAGGTCTTTCATCGCTGCTGCTGTCCGTATGCCAGAACGCAGCCAACGTCCTGCAGGTCGCCCAGACAAGATGGAACCGCTATGGCATGCTCGTTCTCTCCGTCGGCCTCTCCTTATACCTGGGCATGTTTGTCCCGGCCGGCGTTGCGCTGTACTGGGTAGCTTCCAACCTGATTGCCATTGCGACCCTGTACGGTCTCAACTGGGCCATCAACCCGAAGAAATATGTCGACTATGAAGCACTGAACGAAACCCGTACCCAGCTGGCATCCCTGGAAGCCAATGCGAAAAAGAAGAAAAGAAAACACAATGATCCCCTGTATATCCGGGAAAAAGAAGACTATGAACGCTTCTTCTCCATCGGAAACAAGCATCTTGTCTTCTATTCCGAAAGCAACGGCTTCTATAAATACTACGCAGGCATTATCGAATATCTCCTGCAGAACACGAACATTCCCATTCATTACATCACCAGCGATGCCAATGACCGGATCTTTGAAATGGCAAAGCAGTATGAACAGATCCAGCCCTATTTCATTGAAGAAAACAGACTCATTACCCTGATGATGAAAATGGATGCGGACATCGTTGTCATGACCATGCCGGATCTGGAGAACTTTCATATCAAAAGAAGCTATGTCCGCAAAGACATTGAATACATCTATATTTCCCATGGCATGGGTTCCAATACGATGCTGATGCGGAAAGGATCCATGGACCACTATGACACGGTCATGGTTACCGGCATCGTCCAGAGACTCGAAGTCGAACAGACCGAAGAAGTATACGGACTGCCGAAGAAGAAAATCGTCGATGTCGGCTATCCCCTCCTTGATGACATGCTGATCAATTACGAAAACTACCGCAGTACCCATCATAAAGATCCGGGCGATCAGAAGATGGTACTGATTGCCCCGTCCTGGCAGAAAGACAACATCGTTGACAGCTGCCTGGATGACCTGCTTGAAAGCTTAAAAGGACATAACTATAAAGTCATTGTCCGTCCTCATCCCCAGCATGTACGCCATATGCCGGAGAAGATGGAAATGCTCAAAGAAAGATTCAAAGACGATCCCAATATCGAGATCCAGACCGACTTCTCCAATACCAATACCGTACTGGAAGCCGATATGCTGATTACCGACTGGAGCGATATCGCGACCGAATATGTCTTTACGACACTGCGTCCGGTCCTCTATATCAATACCCCGATGAAAATCATGAATCCCGAATACACAAAGATCGCGGCGGAGCCTCTGAACCTGCTGATGCGCCGGGAAACCGGAAAGAACCTGGATCCCGAAAACATCAAAGAAGCAGACACCTATGTACAGTATCTGCTGGACCATTCCGATGAATACCAGGAACACAACCGCAGCCTCCGGGAGGAACATGTCTATAACATCGGCACAGCCGGAAAAACCGGCGCTGAATATCTGATTCAGGATATCTTCAATCATGTAAAGGAAGTGGAAAAACATGAAACGAATTAAAAAACTGCATATATTCAGGTTTCTGTATTTTACCACTGCCTTCTTCCTGTATACGACGATTCCCGCCCAGGCCTATATCGATCCTTCGGTCATGACCTATGCCATTCAGGCAGTCTCCGGCATCGCCATTGCCCTGGGTACGGTGTTCTCGCTGTTCTATCACAAGATCAGAAGAAAGATGAATCTGCAGGAACATGCAAAAACCATTATGGAAACCGACAATTTCCATTACACCGATCCGGAAACAGGCATCACGGAATACGCTCTGGAAAACAGAACAAATGTTTCCGATCAGCTGTTCATTCATACGGAGAAAGAAAAGAAACAGGGTGAATGGGCATGGAAAGACCGGCTGGCAGATATCCTTCTGCCGGCATTCCTGCTGGTCATGACCCTCGGCATTTTCTTCCCTGCTTCCCTTTTCCTGGGAAATATCGATGAATTCTCCATCGGCTTCAGCGAGGTATTCCCGATCCTTCTGGGAATCTCCGCTACTGCATTCATTCTTCTGTGCACTGCATCCGCATTGCCGAAGAAGATCTACAGGATCGTATCCTCTCTGCTCTTTGCCGTTGCCATCGCAATGTTCCTGCAGAGTTCCTTCCTGAATCCGCCCTTCGCACCGTTCAACGGTCAGAAGATCGAATGGTCCTTCTATACAAAATCAACGATTATCAGTACGGTCGTATGGCTGTGCATCATCGCAGGCATCCTCTGGCTGTCCATCCGCCAGGAAAAGAAATTCCTGCCTGTCAGAAATATCCTGTGCATTGTATTGTCCGCTGTTGAAGTGATCAGCCTGTTCGTCATCGGCGCCGGTGCAGACCGTACGGTCGTACGCAACGGCATTGTCACAAAAAAAGACGAATTCATTGTTTCAAAGAATCAGAATACCATCGTATTCGTTCTGGATACACTGGACGGACAGTGGGTGGAACAGTTCGTTATGACCGAACCTGAGAATGCCGAAGCACTGAAAGACTTCACCTTCTTCAGCGACGTTGTCTCCGAAGGTGCACCGACTGTCGTAGGCATGCCGACGATGTTTACCGGCGTCGTCTTCGATCCGGCAAAGGAAACACTGAACGAATACTATGAACGGGCATTTGAAGAATCTTCCATGCTGGAAGACATCGCCGATGCCGGATGGAAGGTAAAACTCTATACGGATCTGCAGTACTTCAACCGCGGCGATATCACCAAGGTCGATAATGTCATCGCTGCCCATAACTCTGACTTTGTCATCAGAAACAACATGGCATTCGCAAAGGAAATCTATAAATTCGCATGCTTCAATACCATGCCTGTACCGCTGAAACGGTTCTTCTGGACCGGCACAAATGCCATCAACGAACAGGTTGCGGCACTGACGGAATTCGGACAGTATTCCACCGAACACGATGCGGTATTCTACCAGGATCTGCTCAAATCCGGTGTACACGCCAATGATGAAACAAACAGTTTCATCCTGTATCACCTGTTCGGTGCCCACGGTCCGTTCTTCATGGATGAAAACGCCGAGCCGATGCCCGAGACAAGCGATATTCCCGGCATGATCCGGCAGATTCACGGCAGTATGAAAATTGTCAGAGATTACCTGCAGATGCTCAAAGACGCAGGTGCCTACGACAATACGACATTCATCATTACCGCCGATCACGGCGGCATGGAAGTCTACCAGAATCCGGCCGTTCTCGTAAAACTGCCCAACGTTCATCAGGACCGGATGGCTACAGAGAACAAGCCTCTGACATTCTCCAATCTGTACGCAACATATGCCAAGTCCGTATTCCCGGACGCAGATGAATACGGAGAGACACTGTTCGAATCCAAAGGCACGGAAGGCATCCGCTATCATACCGCCGCAAACAACCTCGGCAGCGCATATTTCGATGAAAAACTGCTGAATGAAAACGGCTATACCATGTATGAAATCGACGGTCCTGCCCGCGGCATGGAATACGTAAAACTCGCAGAGAACCACTGATCACGAAAACACCCGCAGGCTTTGTCCATGGACCAGAACAGAGCCTGCGGGCTTTTTGGGTATATAGTCCTGTTATAACCCGTAATCCGCCATGATTTTATTGAATTCTTTCGAATATGCAAATCCGTTCATGACCTGATCGCGGTTCTTCTTTCCGCTGTTCAGCTGTCCCACCCAGTCTTTGAGTCCGGGCTCATCATATTCTCTGCCAAGGAACGTTCTGTACAGTACCTTGACATACTCCGTATTGCTCAGATTCTTGTTTCTGAATTCCTGGGAATGGAAGAACCCTGTACTTGCCGTATCGATTGCGGCCTGTTTCCTGTCTGATGCATACAGGATCTGATTGATCCAGTTCTTCAGTCCGCCTTCATCGTATTTACGGCCAAGTGCCTTGGTATAGCACCTTGCCACAAATGATGTGATACCGTAGTTCTGGTCTCTCGGATCGGTTAACTTCAATGATCCTCTGGTAACACCGAACTTCTTACAGATCGCAGTGAATTCGTTGCTTTCTACAAATCCTCTGACAACATACAGACGGGTCACACCATTTTCCAGGTGTTCCATCCAGTATTTCTTTCCGCCGGAATCAGAGGCTCTGTCCATCATGACGGTATAGCATCTTTCGACATAGTCTTTGTCGGACAGTTTCAGCCTCTTCATTTCATCGGAGAAGAAGAATCCGTATACGACTTCCGCTGCTGTCTTCTGTCCTGTTTTCAGATAGTTTACCCAATAGTCCAGTCCGCCCTGGTCAGGGTCTCTGTTCAGACAGAGCTTGTACAGTCTTGTCACGAAAGCAGTGATCTGCTTTGTCCTGGCATCCGGCTCCGGTGCTGTTTTTCCCGGAAGCGTAATCGTACATCTGGCAAACATTTCATCTTCGATTTTCTTCAGACTCGAAGCCGAAGATGCCTTTTCCAGCATGGTAATCTTTCTGCTGCTCTTTTCCGATTCCAGCAAAGAACCGAAATCAATCCAGGAATACTTTGCGTCAGTCAGCGTTTCCGCATACTCTTCAAACTGACTGATCATATTCCGGAACGAAGTGGTCACATAGCAGTACGCATTGATGAAATCAATGTTGTTCATATGCGTCCTGTAGTAATCCGGCGCGTTCTTCTTTTCATGATTCAGAAGTCCCAGCGTCCAGTACCTGAATTCTTCATATGCCTGATAGTCATTAATACAGCTGGTGAAGAAATCGTAGCCCTGATGATTCGCTTTGTAATACGGATAGAGTTTCATCTGATTGCGGAAACCAAGCTGATATGCTGTATATTCATTCAGCAGACCGTAGACACCCGACTGATTGGAAGACAGTTCGGAACCGGGTTTGGCATAGGAATCATAGCGGAATGTCTGCATGTTCTCGGTCAGCGTCCCGGTGAAGTTCTCCGTCTTATACTGATTGATTCCATCCGGTGAATTATACGGAACGATGATTTCCCGCTGATTCTCCAGATAAATCGTTTCGATCTGACGGAATGAGCCGCCCTTGTATGTACTTGAACCGTTTTTGACCCAGGAATACTGGTGAAACTCTTCATGCACGGCAGTATCCAGCCCATGGGCATTGGAACTGTCTTCCGTACTCATCCAGAAATCAAACTGGGAATTGCCGGTACTGCGGTTATAGCTGACAATATAATATCCGTCCGGATCATATTCTTTTAACAATGCCAGCGCATTATCTGTATTGATTTCCGCATCATACGAAGGTGCCGCAAACACGCGCACAGCCATACTGTTCAGCACAATGATCAAAGCAATCACTGCACGAAGCCATCGATGTATGATTTTCATAGGTTTTTCTCCGTTCTATTCTTCAATACAATTATATCGGATCAGATGATTCCTTCATTTATAAATTTCACAGCTGTTCTTCATTGGTTCAGAATCGGATTATTTATACTTTCCTATAATATTTCACCATTTTTGGCTTTTTTTCATATGATTATTCTCCATTTTTGGTTTTTATTCATAGGAATAGCTAATCATTAAAGTATAAAGAACATACCAGGAGGTCCATATGAAACGGCAGGCAATGGAACGATTGATTGAATGGAAGAACAGAAATAACCGTAAACCGATGCTGATTACAGGATGCAGATAATGCGACATCATCCCAGTAGATATTCCTGTTCTTCTTTTCATCGAATTCGGTTTCCAGATGACGGCGCAGACGTTTACTGTCTTCTGCGGTCCAGCGGCTGATACTGAAGAGCTGCCATCCGCCTTTTCCGCCGGTGCGGGAACAGGATGTCACGATG
>CADABS010000077.1 GCA_902786245.1 uncultured Erysipelotrichaceae bacterium | reverse complement strand
GAATATAATCAATATATTCCTATACTACTCATCTTTACATTTTATGACATTCCCAACAAAAAAAGACGTATTCCCATATTTTTAGGGTTTACGCCATTGACGGCTTTCACAGCCGTCTTTTCATTTCACAGTTTTTCTTCCATCATGATCTTGCGGGGCTGCAGCCCTGCTTTTTCATAGAAGCGCAGAGCGCTGTCATTGCCCTGCCATACATGCAGGGTGATATAGCCGCATCCCTTCTGCTTCGCATATGACCGTACATATGCGTACAGCTTCTGACCGATCTGATGACCGCGGCAGGTCTCATCAACACACAGGTCATCGATATAGACGGTCCGGTACGGGATCATATTGTTGGATTCCTCCGGTTCCTGCAGGACGCAGAACGCATAGCCGATCAGCCGGTCATTCTCATCTGCCGCCGCAAATACCGGCGTGTTTTCATTGTGCAGGATCGCCAGGAGTTCCTGCTCTGTATATTTGGATGTCCCTGATATGAACAGGTCCGGGCGGATCGAGGCATGGACTTCAAGAACCTGATGCAGCAGTTCCATGATCCTGGGAATATCTTTGTCTTCTGCAGGCCGAATCATCATATGTGCTTCCTCTTTTCTCATCAGGGTTTATTGTATCACCAGGTGAAGAAAAAAGACGCCGGTTAAGCGTCTTCAGAGTACAAATTCCGTATCTGCTGTTTTCTTCGGCTTCCAGATCTTCAGATCGATATTTCTGCCGCCCATGCGGATCAGGTTTTCCTGCGCATCCGGGAAGATCCTTGCGGAAAGAACATACTCGCCGTCATTGACGAAAATCTCAGCGCTGCTGCGGTCGATATAGACTTCCAGCGACTGCAGGCCGTTCTCCAGATGAACAGTTCTGACCGTGCCGAAATCCGTGTTGCACTGATTGATCATATCAGTGCGGTCGACTGTCAGATTCTTCCTGTTTTTGTCATAGCGGATCTCAAAGCCCTTCTTGCGGGGACGGGTGAAGAGATTCAGTTCAACCGATTCGTTTTCCGGATCATCGAGCCGGATCACGGCGGTGGAAGGCATCAGTCCGTGCATGGTGTCGCTGACGATACTGCCGTTTTCGGCATTGAACAGAAGCTCGCCCTTCAGCTGTTCAAAGGACGGTGCCGGCCTCTGCATCAGTTTACCGTTTTCGACGGTCAGGACTCTGGGCATTGTCAGCAGACCCGACCAGCCTTCTTCATCCGTAGCCGGCCAGGTATTGTCCGGGCATCCGAACCAGGCGGACAGCACTCTGCAGTCCGGATGGGCAGGATCGAAGCCGCACTGGGCAGCGTAGAAGTCAAAGCCGCAGTCGAGGCTTCTGTACGGTCCGTCGGGAATGAATTCGAGATTCGCAAAGTCCATCTGACCCGTGAAATATACATTGTTGAAGCGGTTCGGAAGATTCCTGTCTCCTTCTCCATGGTCCTGAATGGAGAACAGCAGGACCCATGTATCTCCGATCTTCTCGAGATCCGGACATTCGACCATGTCTCCGAAATTCTCGTAGCCACGCACCTTCAGTTCGCCCTGCAGCTGCCAGCCTTCTTCGATGCTTTCAGACGCATACAGCAGGAAGGTACCCTTTTCCGCATCGGTCTGGGCACCGATCAGAATATAATATTTTCCGTCCAGTTCAAACAGTTTCGGATCGCGCTGGTGTTCGGTATATCCTTCTGCCGGACTGATCAGGGGTCCGGCCAGTTTCTTTGCTTTTCCGTCCGTTCCCAGTTTTGCGAGCAGCTGATACTGTCTGCGCACATAATTGTAATCTCTGCTGTTGCCGGTATAGGCCAGGTACAGGTCTCCGTCTTTGACAAAGCCGCTGCCGGAATAGCAGCCGTAGTTGTCAAACAGGACATCCGGCTTCATTGCCAGTCCTTCATTCTGCCAGTGCAGCAGGTCTTCCGAGCTGACATGATACCAGTGCTTCATGCCGTGTACCGGTCCGTACGGGAACCACTGATAGAACAGATGCCATCTGCCGTTATAATACGCAAAGCCGTTGGGATCATTCATCAGTCCGTACAGCGGCTGTACATGAAAATCGCTGCGCCAGCGCGAAGACAGAAGCTGTGTGCTCTTCTGTTCGATGCCGCTGCTGTCTGCTTCATCAAAGATCCGGCTGCGTTCTTCTCTCGTCCATTCCTTCATTATTCTTCCCCCTTCAGTCACCATACCGTGCAATATGGTATTCGATCGTATGTTTCTGCGTTTCCCCTGCGCGGATCAGAGGCTTTTCAAGACCGTCATAGTTGATTGCGTTGGGATAGTATTCCGCCTCGAAGCAGACTGCGCTTCTGCGGTTGTAGATCTTTCCCTTCTTGCCGGGAATATGATCCAGGAAATTTGCCGTATACATATGCACTCCCGGGAAATCCGAACATACGGTCAGTTCAAGATCCCTGCCCCGGCAGGAGGCCATATGCCGCATTCCCTCTCCTCTGATTTCAAAGAAGTGGTCATAGCCGGCTGCCAGACGGATCTGTTCGCAGTCATCATCGACATGATCGGACAGCTTCGTCCATGTCCTGAAATCGAATACGGTTCCTTCCACCGGCACCAGGTTTCCTTTCATCAGACCGGCTTCATCCGTCTCGGCACAGCGGTCTGCCGGAATCAGGACTTCGTGGGTCATTGCGTCATCCGATTCATCCAGATTGAAATAGGAATGATTGGTATAGGCAAATACCGTATCCTGATCAAGTGCCTTTCCTTCCGTATGAACTGCAATGCCGTCTTCGAGAAGGATATAGGAAATTGTCACATCGAGATCGCCGGGGAATCCCTCTTCGCCATCCGGTGCGATCCGGTGGAAAATCACCCGGTCTTCTTTTTCTTCGGCTTCGAACATTTTCTGGTCGAATCCCTTCAGACCGCCGTGATTGGAATTGCCGTTGTTATTGATGGGAATATGGTATTCCTTCCCGTTCAGTGTAAATGTGCCTTTGGCAATGCGGTTGGCGATCCGGCCGATCGATGCGCCGATGCACGATCCGTCCTGGCCGATATAGCCTTCGGCATCGTCAAAGCCGAGTACGATATCCCTTCCGGTTTTCTTTTCGATGAAGCGCACCAGAGCTGCGCCGTAATCCGTCACCGACATGCGGATGTTTTCATTTTCCAGGGTGTACAGATATACTTTTTCTTCCGCCCTGCCTGCTGTAAACAATTCTTTCATAATTCTGCTGCTCCGTATCTGATAAAGGCTTCCAGCAGCCCGTCTTCGTCAATATGGCCGGTCACTGCGTCCGCCGTCTGTTTCAGTTCATCGCCGCTGTTGCCCATGGCAATGCCCAGACCGCATGCTTCAAGAAGTTCCCTGTCATTGGGTCCGTCGCCGATCCCGATGGTTCTGGCAGGATCGATGCCGAAATGTCTGCACGCGGCCAGCACCCCGGCTTTCTTTCCGGCTCTTTCATGGATGACATCAAGGGCCAGATCTGTCCAGCGGGTGGCATGGATATGATGCATGTGGGCTGCCAGCGGATCCCAGCGCTCCGGTTCTGCCCAGGGGACAGCCTGGTAGATGTCATTTTCCCTGATGCGCTCCAGATCTTCACAGGGCGGCAGTCCGGTATGGATGGCTGCCTGCTGCTTTCTGACTTCCTCGTCGTGCATGTTCATATACATCCGGTCTTCTTCAAAGAAAATGACCGGGAAAGGATCTTCCTTCAGAGATGCATACAGGATCTGCATATCCTCCCTGTGCAGAGGTTCGGCATGAAAGACTCCCTGGCCGTCATAGCACAAGGCGCCGTTGACGGTGATCCAGGCATCCAGCTGCAGACCATCCAGGGACATTTCCTCCATTTCCAGGCGGTGCCGTCCGGTTGCGCCGATGACCAGTATCCCGGCTGCCCGGGCCGCATCGATTGCCCGCAGGGCAGATGCCGGTATCCGGTTGTACGTATGCGAAAAAACCGTTCCGTCGATATCCAGAAAAACTGCCTGCCACTGTCCTTTATTCATATCTTTATATATTTTCTAACAAATCATCGCTTTTGTGAACTGCCTGACGGCCCAAACTTGCCATTCCGGCAGGAAATGCTATCCTAAGTTCGTCAGGGAAAGAAATGTTCAGACACCGGGAAAGAGATCCGCGGAGCACTTCCGCCAGATATATTGCGCTGCCCATCCTTTTTATCTTTACCATGGGTGTTTTTGTTCTGATCCGGTCTGGAGCGGCGGCCATGAACTATCTCTATGCGATGGTTCCGCTGCTGCTGGCTACGGCACTGACCGGAACATATGCCTATAATCATGATGCGGATATGAAAATGTTCAGCGCATTTGCGATTCTTGCCTCGGCCGGTGTCGCGCTGCAGCTGACCCTGGACCAGACCTTTCCGACCATGACCGTCTTCAGCGGTCTGAAATATGCAATCGCCTTTGTGATCGCAATCGTCTTCATCGCCTTCTATCAGGTTCTTCATATCATTCTGAACAAGTCGTTTACAATCTGGCTGATGATGGCTGCCTCTGCCGCTGTATATACCGTCCTGTATTTCAAAGGCATGGACCCGAACGGCAACGGCACCCTGGCATGGCTGCGGGTCGGTCCGTATACGCTGCAGCTGACGGATTTCACCAAGATCTCTGCCGTACTGTTCTACAGTGCCCTGTTCTCCTCAAAATCCAGCCGGAGCGAAGGCAGTATTCTCTGGATTTCATCGCTGTTCTTCCTGCTGAATCTGGCCGGTTCGCTTCTGATCCGGGAACTCGGCTCGTTCTTTATCCTGTATTTTCTGCATCTGTCCATTCTGTTTATTTTCATGCCCAGGGGTCTGCATAAGCGGATCTATCTGCTGGTACTGTTCTTCATTACCTTCGGCGCTGCCGTCACCTGTTTCATGCTGTATAAGGTCATGGCGCCGATGGCGGCGGAAGGTACGCTCAGCGGCATCGCCCTGACGCTCTGGCCGATCGTCAAAAAAGTATATCTGCGCTTCTCGGTGACTGCCAATATCTACCTGGATCCCTATGGGGCCGGCTATCAGCTGATGCAGGGACGCAAAGCGCTCTGGATGGCAGGCATGTTCGGCAACCGCGTGCATTTCAATGCGATCCCGGTGGCTGAATCGGATATGGCCTTCGTAGCGCTGATCACGACCTTCGGCTTTGTGCTGGCGCTGTATCTGCTGCTGCAGTTTCTGCGGATCATGCTCAGGGGAAGCGCTCTGAGCAGAAGACTTGTTGACAGAAGTCTGCAGGACGGTGTCGTCGCCTACGGATTTACGATCCTGCTGTTCGGACAGGCAATGCTTGTCATACTCGGCTCCTGCAACGTCATTCCCTTTGCCGGACTGCCGATTCCATTCTTAAGCCGCGGCTTTACCTATCAGACGATTGTTTTCTGCTTTGCCGGCCTGCTGCTGCATCTGTCGGAAAACAGCACGGAAGAAACGGAGGGAGGTGAATACGATGTCGATCAGACGGAATCTCTCGAACGTCCCGAAACGGCGGATTATCCTGACTGAGCTCATGGCCATCGTGCTGTGTCTGGGCTTTGTCGCCGTATTCGCCGGAAAATACGTCGTATTCCCATGGCTCCGCCCTTCCTATACGGCAACGAAAAACTCGGTCACCTATGAAGCAATCCGCTCCTATGCCATCGAGGGGGATATCCGCGACAGAAACGGAAATATCGTTCTGGGCTATGGCGAACCGGGCAGCTCCGCGTATGCGCTGTGGCCGCAGAATTACAGCTACGCCTGGCTGCTTGGCTATTATTCGGTCAATTCCTCTGCCGAAAACCGGTTCGGTCTGCGCGGCAATCTGAAGGATTATTCCCTGTTTACCCTGGACCAGTCCGATAAAGGCGCAGCCGTGAATCTGACAACGGACACCGGTCTGCAGAACTTTGCCTATCAGAATATTCTGGCCGGCAATGAAGGCAGCGTCATCGTACTGGACAACCGCTCCGGTGCGATCCTGTGTCTGACCTCCCAGAGTACGATCGACTATGATGTCAACGATGTCGATTCGCTTCTGACCAGCGATATTCCCGATTCCCAGTACCGCCGGGGAACATTTGAAAACGACCCGCCCGGTTCCACATTCAAAGTCATCACTGCCGCCGCGGCACTGAAAAAGGCGGAAGATGAAAATCTCGGCGAGGATTTCTTCGCTTATACCGATACCGGAACGTATATTGCGGACGGCGACGGATTTGCCATTACGAACTATGCCAATGCGGTATACGGCGATATCGGTCTGGAGGAAGCGCTGAACAATTCCGTCAACTGCTACTTTGCCGATCTCGGCATCCGGACGGGAAAGGAACGGCTCGGCGATATGGCTTCTGCCTTCCTGATCGGCCGGGATATTGAAATCCCCTTCCTGGACACGGTGAAATCCGTTCTTGATTTCGGCACCGGTTCACCCGGCGATATCGCCCAGGTCTCCTTCGGACAGGGCAATACGGAAGTCTCTCCTCTGCATCTGGCAATGATCGCCCAGGCGATCGCCAATAACGGAAATATGATGGCGCCGTATATCGTGGATTCGATCAGGCTTGGCCGGATCCCGCTGTATAAGAGTTTCAGACATTCGCTGAATCAGTGCATTTCCCAGAGCATCGATGACAGTCTGAAGCAGATCATGCATTCGACTGCGGTCGGATACGGCATGGATGAGGAAAACTTCGGCTATGTCTGTGCCAAGACCGGTTCCGCCGAATGCACGGGCGACAGGGTCCATACGTATATCATCGGTTTCACCGACAGGTATTCTTTCTGTATCAGCGCCAACAACAGCGATATCAGTACAAATCTTCTGCCGGGTGCCCAGCAGCTGGTTCAGTACCTCAATTCGATGGAATAGAGAAAAGCAGGATGCCTGCTTTTTTCTTCTGTCTGCCGGATGTAAGCGCTGTCAGTCTGATTTCGGCTGGACAAACCTATTCTGCTATCATATTATTTTCATTTGAATAAGGAGGTAGTTTCATGAAACTCGTCTACAATGTGGAAGATAAACCCCAGTCCAGTCAGCTGGTGGTATATGCTTTCCAGCAGGTTCTGGCTATCATGGCAGCAACGATTGCCGTACCGATGATCATCGGCAACGGCATGAGCACGGCAGCAGCTCTGTTCGGTGCCGGTGTCGGTACTCTGGTCTATATTCTGTTTACGCAGCGCAAGAGCCCTGTATTCCTGGGATCGTCCTTTGCATTCCTCGGCTCTATGTCAGCAGCTTTCGCAGGTGCAGTCAGCGTATCCGCGGGATATGCCGGTCTGATCCTGGGTGCCCTGTTTGCCGGACTTGTTTATGTAGTATTCGCCCTGATCATCCGCAGCGTCGGTGTTCACTGGGTCAATAAACTGATGCCGCCGGTTGTTATCGGACCGACAGTCGCAATCATCGGACTTTCTCTAGCAGGCAATGCGGTCGGCGACCTGCAGGTCTCCAGCGCAACCGGAGAACATACGCAGTGGGCGGTCCTGTGCGGCCTGGTCGCACTGGCCGGCACAATGATTGCAAGCACGTACGGCAAAAAGAATGTCAAACTGATTCCCTTCATCATCGGCATTCTCTCCGGCTATGTATGTGCAGCAATCCTGACATTCATCGGCAATGCCACAGGCAATACGGCACTGCAGATCGTCAACTTTTCAACGATCACCGCACTGGTGGAAGACGGCATCACGCTGAAGACATTCTTCTCCGTACCTGACTTCACCTTCCTGACAGCAGCCAAGGGGCTTTCCGAAATCGACGGCGGCTATATCGCTACGATCGCAGTTGCATATATCCCGGTCGCATTCGTCGTATTTGCGGAACATATCGCTGACCACAAGAACATTTCCTCGATCATCGAGCGCGATCTGCTCTCTGATCCGGGTCTGGACAGAACTCTGATGGGTGACGGTATCGGATCGTTCGTCGGTGCATTCTTCGGCGGATGCCCGAATACAACCTATGGCGAATCGGTTGCCTGCGTTGCGATCACTAAGAACGCTTCTGTTCTGACGATCATCGTCGCAGCCTGCGAATGCATCATCATCTCCTTCCTGGCACCGTTTGTTGCATTCATCGCTTCGATTCCTTCCTGTGTCATGGGCGGTGTATGTATGGCTCTGTATGGATTCATCGCCGTATCCGGTCTGAAGATGATCCAGCGTCTGGATCTGGATATGAACAGAAATCTGTTCGTTATCTCAACGATCCTGATTTCCGGCATCGGCGGTCTGTCTCTGACATTCGGCAAGGTCACGATCACTTCCATTGCATGTGCGCTGATCCTCGGTATCGCGGTCAACTACATGCTCAAGGGCGATCCCGATCCGATCAAGCCGGACGAAGAGCGCTATCCGAAAGAAGAAGATATCAAGGAGTAAATCATGACCACCCGTGAAACGGGTGGTTTGCTCTAAGGCTATAAGCCTGTGAGTGCCAGCCAGCGTCTTAAGGCGCTGGCTTTTCCACTCTCGTA
>CADABS010000076.1 GCA_902786245.1 uncultured Erysipelotrichaceae bacterium | reverse complement strand
ACTGAAACACAAGATTGCCCGCCTGGACTCGCTGAAGATCGTCAATCATCTTATAAGCGACACTGACTCTGATTTTACCCGTAAGAGAAAACTGCCTTTCAGCGATCTCATTATGATCATTCTCTCTATGGCGGCTGCCCGATCAGGGAAGAATTACTGGTTTATTATTATAGGATGTTTTCGCGATTCTGACGGTTATTCAACAGCCGCCGGACTTCCATTACGGATCCTTGTGCGGTGTGGATAACAACATAATAAACAGTATAGTCTTTGACAAAGATTCTGTAATAAGGATACATTCTTTGCCTTTTAGATGGATATGGTTCAAAGGCTTCCGGAGAGTTATTTAATCTATCATAAATGGCAGATTCAATCTCATCGATCAGATTATATGCAGCAATCGGATTCATGAGTACATTCGAAATATACTCGACAGCCTGGTTCAGATCCTCAGAAAACTGAGGAAGGAAAGAAAGCTTACAGTTATCCATTCACAGCCTTTCTTGCGGCAGTGAAAACTTCTTCTGCACTCAGTCTTTTTGATGAAGACGCTGCTTGCATGTCAGCCAGATCCAATGCTCTTTCAACAGGATCTGTCAAACGTGAATATACTTCAATACTTATGACAACCATCGTTCCATAACCATTTTTGGTCAGATATACCGGCTGTCCGGTTTTAACAGTTTTTTCGATTTCGGAAAATTTGTTTCTGAGATCAGAGACAGGTCTTATATCAAGCATATTGGCACCTCCGTATCATAATTTTATCATAATTAAGAATTTATAAGCTACAAAAAGAAATCTTCCTGTTTGCAGCAGAGCGGGATCTGTCAAATGATTTCATAGTAAATAAACTATATATTACGATAATTCATATAATTATAGTCTTTATGGTGCTATTAGAAAACTTTCAAATGGTTTACCTTTTAATAGTATTGATAGTATTGATAACTGCCCTAATTCTAACATTTCACACCCTATTAATCTAGAAATCTATCAGGCAGTATCACGGTTTGTATAAAATACCATCACTTATAAATTTGTAGGTTTTGTGGAAAATAATAATGGCGCTCCAGAATTAGGTGGGGTGGCTGAAATTTGAATCCAATTTCGAAGGTGAACTGAATCCTTTATGGCTGCATTCATACAGAAAAACATAAACCCATGCGAATATAATCGGAAATCCGGTAAAGCAGACCATCCATCCCCAGGTGGAGAATGCCCAATTGCGGATTATCAGCCAGACTGCCAGCCCGGCCAGCGCAAATACGGTTCCGAGGATCAGTGAAGCGAAGATGTACTTCGTTGCTGTCCGCCAGTCCTTGCCTTCGATATATGTCCATAGTCTTTTCATGGTCCATACCTCCTTACACCTGCAAGTATAGATTCCGTTTGTAAATGCCATGATCGCAATAAAGCAATAATTCTGTAAAGTAAACACAGAGAAAACATGAATTCCCGGAATATGCCGGGTGCGCATTGCTTCTTGAACAACTATAATTTTGATATGATCGTGTCATCGATAGAAGAAAGGAACAGCATCGTGAAAAAAGTAGAAATTGAAGATTTTGCGAGAATCAAAAAGCTGTCCGATCCGGTTGTTTCCCCGTCAGGAAAGAAACTGGCAGTGACAGTTACAGAAGGAAATGTTGAGAAGAATACATATAAGACCGATATCTGGGTATATGATGAAGCACATTCTCCGGCATTCTTCCGTCTGACTGCATCCGAAAACGGAAAGGCTCCGTGTTTCCTGGACGAAAATACAATTCTGTTCCCTGGGGACAGACTGAACGCACATCCGGCAAAGGACGGAACGGTTTATACGGTATACAACAGTATTTCTCTCAATGGCGGTGAAGCCAGTGAATTCATGGTTCTGCCGTTTGCGGCATCGGGTCTTTTCCCGCTCAGCGACGACTGCTTCCTCGTACAGGGATCTGTCAATCTGAGTCTGCCTGATTTTGCGTCCATGGATGAAGAAGAAAAGAAAGCGGCACTTGCGGCATGGGAAGAAGAAAAAGACTATTCTGTCTTTGATGAACTTCCGTTCTGGTTCAATGGCAGAGGTGTGATCAATAAGCTGCGTGCCGGCCTGTTCCTTGTCAGCCGGACTGCAGGTACACAGGAAAAACTGACGGATACATATTTTGATCTGCACGGTTTCTCCGTGAATGCAGAGAAAACCAAAGTCATTTACTGGGGCAATGAATTCGAAACACTCAACCCTCAAAAATCCAGAATGTTTATCCGCGATCTCAATGACGGATCGGTTACCGAAGTAAAACTGGAGAAACGGTACAATGTTTCCGGTGCGGTATTCTGCGGTGAACAGATCGTCTTCCTCGGTTCTACAGGTGAAACATACGGTTCCTCTGAGAATCCGAAGTTCTATCTGTGCCATGATGACGGTTCCTTTGATCTGCTGGCGGAACCGGATCCGAGTCTGGGCGGCGTCGGCAGCGATATTGCCGGCGGCGGTTCTGTGCTGTTCGGCAGCGACGGTATCTATTTTGTGCAGACCGTCGGCTATCATTCCGTATTCCGGCATATGGATCTGAACGGAAATATCGAAACACTGATCGATGATATCAATATCGTCAACAGCGCAGCCGGTACAGATCCTGTCTATTTCATCGGAATGGAAAAAGACAGACCGCAGGAAGTCTATATGAAGAAAGACGGAGCTGTCACAAAGCTTTCCTGCTTCAATGAAGAATATGTCAATGAACATGAGATTGCCGAAACAAAGCACTTCACATTCATTGATGCGGATGGTGTTGAAATCGACGGATGGGTACTGTATCCGGCAGACTTTGATGCAGAGAAGAAATATCCGGCGATCCTCGATGTACACGGCGGACCGCAGGCAGCCTATGGCGAAGGCTTCTTCCACGAAATGCAGTACTGGGCAGGTCTTGGCTATATCGTATTCTTCTGCAACCCGAGAGGTTCTTCCGGCAAGGGCGGTGCTTTCGCAGATATCTACGGAGACAATTACGGTGTCAGAGACTATAACGATCTGATGGAATTTACGGATCAGGTACTGGCAAGAGTCCCACAGATCGATCAGGACCGTGTCGCTATGACCGGCGGAAGCTATGGCGGATTCATGGCGAACTGGATCGTCGGACATACAGACAGATTCGCGGCAATCGCATCCCAGAGATCCATTTCCAACTACCTGTCCAAGTGTCTGACAACGGATATCGGCTACTATCATAATCTCTCTGCGATCCAGGCAGATCCCTGGAGCAGCCCTGAGAAGATGTGGAAACATTCACCGCTCGCATATGCGGATAAGGCAAAGACACCGACGCTGTTTATCCAGTCCGATGAAGACTACAGATGCTGGATGGCAGATGCGGTACAGATGCTGCAGGCACTGCTGATGCATGGTGTACCTGCCAGAATGTGCCTCTTCCATGGCGAAAACCATGAACTGAGCAGAAGCGGCAAGCCGAAGCACAGAATCAGAAGACTGAAAGAAATCACCGAGTGGTTTGACAAGTACGCAAAGAACAAGGAATAATCACACAGAATCGAAAAGCTGTATGAAACGGATGACCGCGGAATACAGCTTTTTTCGGCAGACAGAGTGTACGGAAACATCCTGTTCTGTATAATGCAGATAGAAACGCAGATGGAGATATGGAACTATGAAAGAAAGCGAATGCAGATTATGGGCAGTCAGAGATCCGCTGCTGCTGGAATATCATGATCATGAATGGTGCAGGATATCCCATGATGACAGATATATTTTTGAGATGCTCTGTCTGGAAGGGCAGAGTACCGGATTGTCCTGGCGGACGATCATCAATAAGCGTCAGGCTTATAAAGAAGCCTTCTTTGACTTTGATATCGATACATGTGCTTCCCTGACGGATGAATATCTGACCGGTCTTCTGGATCATAAAGGACTGATCCGGAATAAAAACAAGATATTCAGTATCCGCAGGAACGCAATTGCCGCAAAAAAGATCATTGAAAAATACGGCAGCCTGGACGCATATGTCTGGTCCTATACCGATGGAAAACAGATCGACGGACACTGGAAAACCAGTGCTGAAATGCCAGCGGAAACCGACATTTCCCGCAAGATGAGCAGAGACTTCAAAAAACTGGGAATGTCATTTGTGGGACCGGTCATTACCTATTCATTTATGCAGTCAATCGGCATGGTCAATGACCATCTGCTGGACTGCCCGTACAGATAAACACAACTGCAACCGCCGGTTGACAAAGTGCAAGCCGCAGATGGTGGAACTGTCAGGGATGAAAATCCTATACTGCAGCTGTCGAAGGAGGAACATACTCATGAAAATATCTGACCGTATACTGGAACTGAGAAGGAAAAAGGGAATATCACAGGAAGAACTGGCAGATGTACTGGGCGTCAGCCGGCAGGCAGTATCCAAATGGGAAAGCGAGCAGAGTATTCCGGAACTGGATAAAGTCATTCAGATGAGTGAATACTTCGGTGTGACAACGGATTATCTGCTCAAGGGAATCGAATCTGCAGGGCAGAATGAAAAAGGCATGAAAATCGGGAATGCGATTTCTGTATTTGCACCGTATATGGTCTGGCTGGGACTGATCGTCTCCTGCATCATCTGGTATGAAAACCAGAATGCATATGCGGTCATGAGCGGATTTATATGGATTTTCGGCGGCTGCATCATCATGCGGATTGCCGTACTGAACGGACTTGCTGACCGTAAAGCAATGAACAGATTTCTGACGGTGACGGCACCGGCAGTCTGCTTCTTTGCCTGTTCCCTTGTGTTCAATGCAGTTGTGAACGGGTTTATGGCACCGTACCCGCCTGTGGAAACGCCGATCTACAAACTCCTGTCTTTTGCGGCGGTCTGGATCACTGCCACCATTGCATTGATTTCTTTTCTGCGGACCCGTCAGGACTGAACAAATATACGGATTGGTGCGGATGTATGCCTGAATACCGGGACGGACAGTGCCCGGTCATGCTATGATGAATATGCAATCGAAAGATAAACATATAATCATGGAAGGTGAAACTATGGCAACATCAGCAATGACCGGCGGTCTTTCCTATGACACTTCTGAAGTCAGCAAGTGTCTTTTGTGCGATGATCCGAAATGTACAAAAGCATGTCCGAGACAGCTGCCTGTCGCAGATATTCTGCGGTCTCTGTATTTTGAGAATGTTCTGGGTGCCGTTGAAAAAATCAATGGCATCAGTTGTGCCGGCTGCAACGCGCCGTGTGAACAGGCCTGTGTTCTCTCAGACCCCAAAGTTGCCGTGCAGATCCAGGAAATCTTTGACGGCCTGCGGAATGATGCGGAAAAGCTGCCGAAGCACAGGATCGATGAAACCGATCTTTCCGCAGATATCTGCGGTGTAAAACTGGAAAATCCGTTTCTGCTGTCTTCTTCCGTTGTCGCCAGCAACCTGGATATGTGCAGACGTGCTTTTGCGGCAGGATGGGCAGGGGCGGCATTCAAGACGATCTGTTCCTTTCCCCAGCACGAGGCATCGCCGCGTTTCTCGGCAGTCAGAAATCATTCCCGTTCTTTCTCGGGATTCAAAAATATTGAACAGCTGTCCGATCACAGCGTAGAAGAAAACATGCAGATCTTCCGTATTCTGCGGGAGGAATACCCGACAAAGGTCATCGTCGCTTCAATCATGGGAATGAATGAAGCAGAGTGGACCAGTCTGGCAGGACAATGTGAAGAAGCAGGTGCTTCCGTCATTGAGTGCAACTTCTCCTGTCCCAATATGGAAGCCGATGATCTGGGTATTACGATCGGCCAGTCAGAAGAACTGGTGGAGAGATTTACCCGGGCAGTAAAAAGAGGAACCAATCTGCCTGTTCTAGTCAAACTGACACCGAATATTACCGATATGGTTCCGATTGCCCTTGCCGCAAAACGGGGCGGGGCTGACGGTATTGCGGCAATCAACACGATCAATTCCATTACCGGCGTCAATATCGATACGCTGGTGGCAGAACCTTCGGTACAGGGCAGATCGATGATCGGCGGATATTCCGGTCCGGCAGTCAAGCCAATCGCACTGCGCTTTATCTCGGATCTATCCGGATGCGAAGAACTGGCAGGAATGCATATCAGCGGCATGGGCGGCATTGAGACATGGCGGGATGCCCTGGAATTTATTCTGCTGGGTGCCGGCAGCGTACAGATCACGACTGCAGTCATGCAGTACGGCTACCGGATCATCGACGACCTGAAACAGGGCTTGAGCGAGTATATGAAATGCAAAGGCATATCGTCTCTGAAGACGCTGATTGCGGGCGCATCGCATACCGTTGTCAGCCATACCGGTATCGAGCGGGATATCGTTCTGTTCCCGGTATTCAACAGAGACCGGTGCCTTGGCTGCGGCAGATGCGGCATATCATGCATGGACGGCGGCCATCAGGCAATTTATTTCGACAGGCAGACCAGAAGACCGAAGCTGGATCACAGCAGGTGTGTCGGATGCCATCTCTGCCGGCTTGTCTGTCCGGCCGGGGCCATCGGCTTTGCCGCAAAACCGATTCACAGAGACCCGCTGCCGAAGTAAGACAATCGATTGTCTTTTCAACAGATAAATCTTCCGATAAAATGTATTCATGTTCATGCAATGCATTGCAGAGGAAGATTTTTTTCTGCAGTGAAAGGTCAGAGCCATGACCGGAAAAGAGAAAAAATATGAAACTGAAAAAAAGGGTGTTGATCATTCCTGCAGTACTGATTGCGGCCGGAGGAGGAATCTTCGGATTTATGAAATTCCGGGAATATCAGGCAGAACAGGAACGGCTGAAACAGAGAGAAACACTGTATGTTTCTTCGGAAGAAAAGACAGTAGAAATACAGCGCAGAGACCAGGAAGGAACGCTGGAACTGGTCAGAGGCACACCGGTGGATGTACGCGTCGTACCGCTGCAGGTGAAAGAAGAAGATACGGAAAAAGAATACCGTCTGGTGTTCATTGATGATACGGAATATCTGATGACAGACGATCAGCTTTCGGCAGATCTGCAGGGTGCAGTGAAAGAGACGAAGGGATACGTCACTCTGCCGACGGTACTGTATGAAAACGGAACCGGTCCGGATATTGCCGGAATGGCAGATAAAGGCGCAGAGGTACAGATCACGGGATTTGCCAATCTGCTTGAAGACGGAAGCGTTGACCGCTATCTGACGGATACAGGCAGCGGCCAGGGCTATATCCGCAGTGAATATATCGTATCCGATCCTTCCCTGGTGGTGAACACCGTCGATGATTTCCAGTATGAACGGGAAGATTATTACGGCGGCGGTGACGCATATACGCTGGAATATCCGGTTCTCGAAAAAGGCAACTTCCCGGACAATCCTATGCCCAGGGAATGCCGTACACTGTATCTGAACAAAGCCAGCGCATGGTATATCGATGATTATATTGAGATTGCCCAGAACAGCGGTGTCAATGCATTTATCATCGATATCAAGGAAAGCGACGGACCTGCCTATGATTCTCCGGTGATCCGGGAATACAGCCCCTCTGCTTCAGAATATGCACTCAATACGCTGGAAGACTATAAAGCAGCCGTGCAGAAATGCAAAGACGCAGGGATCTATGTGATCGGCAGAATCGTCACATTCAAAGATGACTTCTATGCAGCAGACCATCCGGAAAATGTACTGGCCAATAAAGACAGCGGTGAACCGTATGTACTGGCAGGAGCCTACTGGCCTTCTCCGTATCAGAGAGATGTATGGGAATACAACATCAAGCTGGCACTGGAAGCAGTCGATGAAATCGGATTCAACGAAATCAACTTTGACTATATCCGCTTCCCGGACAGAATGTTCTCCGATGTCGATTACATCGATTTCAGAAATACCTATAACGAATCCATGGCACAGGCAATCAACCGGTTCCTGTTCTATGCCCGGGATGAACTGCATGACAAGGGTGTCTACATGTCCTGCGATGTATTCGGTGAAACATCCAATGACTATGTAACAGCGTATGGCCAGTATTGGCCGATGATGTCCAATATCGCAGATGTCATGTGCGCGATGCCGTATCCGGATCACTTCCAGATTCATGACTACGGCATTGAACAGGCAGTCTGGGAAGTACCGTACCAGCTGCTGTATTACTGGGGTCTGTATGTCAATGACCGCCAGGCAGAGACACCGGTTCCGGCAAAGGTCAGAACATGGATCCAGGGCTTCGATACTTTCTACAAAGAACCCATGGTCGAATATACCGTCGATAAGATCAATGAGCAGATCGAAGGCTTGTACGCAAACGGACTGAATGACGGGTATATGGTATGGAATGCGCCCAGTGAAGTATGGCGATACTGGTCCTATGCCCCGGCATTCTACGAAAGAGTACCTGAATAACAGGAAAAAGACCTCGTATGAGCAATGTCATTAAGTTAAGCTTGTGCTGAACGGATGACGAACACACTCATACTTGAAAACAGTATGGGTGTTTTTTTCTGACTTTTTTTACGTAAAAG
>CADABS010000075.1 GCA_902786245.1 uncultured Erysipelotrichaceae bacterium | reverse complement strand
TCTGAATTACTACGCAGACAGATATCCGGAAGTCAGTCTCGACGTCAAGGCAACGATCGGATCAGACTGTATGATCCGGCCGATGGATATAGGGCTGCTGGTATTTGTCATCATGGAAGAAGCAGTCACAGAAGGTAATAAAGCAATTAATCTTCGTATTGCACAGATTGAAGATACAGTAGTGATAACTTTCAAAAATATTGATATTAAACTTTCGGATACCGATCAATTGATGATTAAACATATACTGTCCAAGTATACGGAAAAACATGAGTACAATAACAGAATTATGCGATTTGTACTGCAGTTTTTCCCCGAATAAACAACAGTCACGCCCGAATAGACAACGGACCTTGGTATTAATTTATAAATGTTTTATAGTGAAGACAGTTCTGATCAGAATATGATCTGCGCCGATCACATTGTTATTGGAGGGTATCATGAGGAATATTTTAAAAACTGTTTTATGCAGTTTGCTGTTTTCATTGTGTATCATTTCCGTAAAAGCTGAAACAATGGATGATCATGTATATGCATACAATGATGAAACAGAACTGCTTCGCTGACTTATAGTTCGTTCTGAGTTTAGGAGATAGGATGGGCTGGACAAATCACGCCGTCTGGCCCATTTACAGACTGGAAAAATGATGATCAGATTAAATCATATAAACATTGAATATGATGGCAGGCCTGTTTTCGAACAGGCTTCTTACCATGCCTCTGCAGGTAAGATTAATGTGATATACGGAGAATCCGGCTCCGGCAAGAGTACGCTGATTCAGACATTGCTTTTCAGGCATCCGTGCAGTTATGAATACAATGGAAAGAATGTATCAGATTACAGTGAGACGGAACGGGCAGAGTTTATTTCTGCACATATATCGGCAGTCTTTCAGGAACCTTTGTTTCTGGAGGATCTGACACTGGCGGAAAATATCAGATTTGTCAGAAAAGCGCATGATATTGAAACGGCAGATGCTGAGGATGCAGATCCCTTTGATATTCAGGGGCTGTACAGTCAGTATCCGGGAAATCTTTCAGGCGGTGAAAAGACACGGGCAGCCCTGTATATTGCATTGATCAAGCAGCCGGATATTCTGATTCTGGACGAACCTACAGCTTCGCTGGATGCTGAACATAAAGAACAGGTCATTGAAATTCTGCAGGCGTATGCAGAAGAACATATTGTTATCTGTTCAACGCATGATCATGCTTTTGACCGGACGGACTGTTATAAAGCGGTCATCCGGGATGGCAGAATCATACAGCAGGATTGTTCCTTCGGGGAGATTCCTGTGAATAGCCAACCGCAGCTGTACGGTCAGCTGAAACCTGCATTTTCTTATATAGACAGATGTTCGTTTCATCACCATATGTTTCTGAAACTGCTGCGAAGCGCGGTAATGATTATCGGTATTGTATTTCTGTTTATATCGCTGACATTGAACAATGCCTTTACCCGTTCATTGCGCAGCAGTCTGAACAGAACTTCAAAGCGGGAACTGATAGCCTATCGGGGAATTCTGGATAACAGAAGATACAGTTATGAAGGCGAAGAGCTTCCGGCGGGGGAACAGGATGTCAAAAAACTGTATCAGATCAGCGGCATAGAAAGCATTTATCCCCGTATCGATTACTATACCGGGTATTGTTACGAAGGGTTTGACAATGTGTTTCCGGAATACAGTGACGGAAAAACGGCTGAACAGAGAAGGACCATTGTCCTGCGTGAGGGATCATTTGAGAAAAACACATCCTTGCTTTTCTATGTCCGGTCCTGCGGCAATGGCGGAATCGATGATCAGCTTCTCACACAGAGATTCGGGCAGGAGGGCATCTATGTCAGTGAACAGATTTATCAGATGCTTGGCGGAAACGGAAATCATCCGGAACTGACGTTTACGCTTCCTGTGCCGATGTATAACGGAATCAGTTATACAACGGACGCAAGGACAGACGGTGGTCATTTCAATGACAGTACAGCAGTTGAATGCAACGGACCGATCTGCTGGCCGGTTGAAGCAACTCTGCCGCTGGCAGGTGTTGTAAAAGATGTGAACAGTCAGATTATTTATGTGCCTGAAAAGCTGTATATGCAGTATATCGGAAATCTTCCGGATCTCCCGCAGGAAATGATGCTGTATTTTGTGACAGATGACACGGGCAATATGCATATCTTCAGAGATGAACTGCCGGATGAATACCGGAATGTTACGTTTCATAAAATCGGCGCAAACAGGAAAACAATGATCCGCAGATGGATGCCCAGCGGCTATTCGGCAATCGTTCAGGATCTGGACAATATATACAATGTCATTGCGGATATTCAAAATGCCGGATTTCAGGTGGACAGTGATTATGTGAATACGGGGACACTGATCCGGATACAGGAGAATACAAGAAGGGTGATGATTGTCATCTCTGCTTCCATTGTACTGATCCTGTCTGCGGCTTCATTGATTATTCAATACTTACGGCGGGAGCGTGTACAGAATCTGAACATGTATCTGTATGTGACAGGATATGATTCCCTGCAGAGAAAGAGATATGTCAGAAACGGGCTGATCAGGAAAGCACTGATTCATGCGGCGGCAGGAATGTTTCTGTACTTTGTTGTGCTGAACTTCCTGCTGCAGCTTAACATTGCATTTATACAGCCAAGGCTGAGTACATTTGCAGGCATTCTGGTGTTTACATGTATAACGGAATTCCTGGTTCCTGATCTGCTGTACAGGAAAGAAATCGTTTGATTCGGTATAGATCGGTATGAGAGGTCAGATGATGATCAGTTATCGGAATATCAATATTGCATTCAGCGGAAAGCAGATTCTCAAACATGCGGAAATAACAGTGTATCCGGGTGCTGTAACACTGGTTCATGGGATCAGCGGCAGCGGGAAGACAACGCTGTTTTACCGCATGGCACTGGTCAATACGGAATGCGATATTGATTATGAAGGAAAAAAGATATCGGACAAAGACCGTTTCCGCAGAGAGAAACTGGCTTTTGTGCTGCAGAACAATGAACTGATCTCGTATCTGACCGTAGAAGAAAACATGAAAGAATACGCCCGGATCTCCGGAACACCGGTCAATGGCAGAAGGATCCGGAAACTGCTGGATACAGTTAATTTACATGTACCTCTGGACCAGAAGTGTTCACTGCTGTCTCTGGGGGAAAGAGAAAGACTGTGTATTGCCTGTGCACTGTCGAAAGACCCGGAAGTCATCATCCTGGATGAGCCGACTGCTTCCCTGGATCATGAAAACAAAATCATGATCTTTGAACTGCTCCAAAAGATCGCAGAGCAGGGGAAGTATGTCATCTTCTCTTCCCATGAAGACAATGCGGAAGAATACGCGGATGATATATGGCATATAGAGAATCAGAGACTGATCTGTGAAAAGCATACGGATGTAAACAGACAGAACGCACCGGTGCATGCGCATGTATTCAAAGAACATCATTTCATGCATTACCATACCCGGTACTACAGGAGTAAAAACAGTATCCTGATGGTATTGACAGGGCTGTTTATCATCCTGACAGTGATCTGTTCTTCTGTGATCAATGCGTGGTACGGCAGCTATCTTGAAAATACAAGGGCAGAGCTGTTTGCGGCATCGGACAGGTATCTCTATATCACGGATATGAACAATGAAGGCTATGCGGACAATGATACAGAGAGTACGGAACTGTCTGAAGGATATCCTGTATATCCGGTAACTTGGATGATCGGAGACGGTATCCCGGTTATACCGTATTATGAAGAAACAGATCTGAGAGACAGGGTATACAGTCATCTTGCCTCAGATGAACACGGTGTATGGCTTTCGTTCCGGGCAAATGAGAAAACAAGAACAATGATTCAGCTGATGCCGCAGACAGACTTCACATTCATCATCAAAGGAGATGGTCTGCATACACAGCAGTTACCGGTCAATGGAGTATTAAAACAGGGTGTACGGTCATATATGCTGGAAGACAATGAAATGTATATCGCAGTATGGCATGAAGACTATGAAGCGATGTGCAAAGGAGAGCCCATCGGCAGGATCGTTTACTATGACAGTTATGAAGAACTGGTACAGGCGAAGGAACAGTTCGAAGCGGAAGGATATACTGTCAATGATGAAGCCTCTTCTTATGAACATGTGCTTGAGATCACGGCAGTGCAGCAGACATTCTATGAAAGGATACGGATCATATTGTTAAGCATATCGGTACTGTTACTGACAGGGATCCATATCTTCAGTGTAAGCAGAAGGATACGGGAATATACGATCCTGCGGATGAACGGGATACCTGCATCGTGCATATCAAAGATGATATGTATGGAACAGGTACCTGCCTGTGCAGTGACGTTCGGTCTTGGAATGATCCTGTCCGTCATACTGTATGGCATGGGTATTGTGTATCTGCCGTCCTTTCTGCTGTGCTGCGGGATCATGGCTGTCATAGAGCTGGTGATCCTGCTGGGCAATACAATGTATTTCCGTTTCTATTCCATGGACAGAGTACTGCGGGACTAGAAAGAAATGATTGGATAAACAGCTAACGGAAAGGAAGAATATGAAAAATGTACCTTTGTTTCTATTGACCGGACATATCGCAATGATCATTCTGTTTTATGTATCCAATGCATTCACAGGTCCTTCAAGGCTCGGATTTGCGGATATCGTTTTTACCGTATATACTGCTGTGTTCGCAATTGCGGTCATGATGGATAAAGAGCATACCCGGTATCACCGCAATTGGCTGATTGTTATGGAAGTATTTGCACTTGGATCGCTGGCGGCGGATGGCCTGGCAGGTTCCGGCAATGATGCGGCTGCGTCTTTGGGTTTTATTTCACTGATCAATGCAGTGGTGAACGGTGTTTTCCTTTATGGGATCGGCTTTCCCGGCAGAGCTTTGATGCGGATATTGAATGTCACAGTACCGCGTATATTTAATATCGTGATTGATATCTGTCTGAATATTGTGCTGATCGCAGGGATCTGTGTGCTTCATCGCAGAATGAAAAGAAATACAGGGAAACAGTGAACTTTCAGATGACTAGAAACCATGGATCAGGATTCCGCTCAGGCGGATGATGTTTTCAGCGATTTCCGAAGCCGGCTGCGTACATCCTCCGGCGATCCATGTTTCAATGATTGCGGCAGATCCGCCGGTGATATAGGAACGCAGGATCGTCTTTTCTGCTTCATCCGGGTTTCTGTCTTTGAGCAGATCATTGTTTTCTTCCATATGCATAAAGCAGTTTACTGCCAGTGCATGGATGAAATTCTGTCTGCCGTCGCGCTGGTGAATGGTCATGAACAGAGAGGAATTCTGTTTCATCTTTTCCAGTATTTCCGTGATTGCGCTCTGTGCGCTTTTTGTTTTCATCTCATCTGCCAGATGCATAAACTGCTGCAGTGTTTCGGTTCTGAGATGATCTGCCAGATCATAGATATCCTGATAGTGTTTGTAAAAGGTACTGCGGTTGATCATGGCAAGCGTACAGATTTCTTTTACGGTAATCTTATCCAGCGGTTTTTTCTCCAGCAGTTTCAGCATTGCCATGTGTATAACGCTTTCGGTATAGCGGATACGGGGATCAGTATTCATCGTTCTTCTCCTGTACAGATAATCAACACGGTGAAGCGGATTGTTGCTTGTCTGCGGTATATACAGATTATAGTATAAAAGCGACATGTGTCGACAAAACAGACATATGTATACCGGAGGGAAAGATGAATAAAAACGAAGCACTGTTCCGTGATCAGCCTGTCTGGAAAGCAATCCTGACGGTATCCATACCGTCGGTGTTTTCGATCCTGATCATGCTTGTATACAATATGGCGGATATGTACTTTATCGGTCAGCTGAAGGATACTGCCCAGATCGGTGCGATCTCCGTTGTCAGTCCTGCTTTTTCGATTTTCAATGCGGTCGCTACGATGATCGGTGTCGGCGGCAGTGCATCGATTGCCAAAGCATTCGGTGCGGATGACAGAGACTATGCCCGGATATGCGCAAGTCTGTGCGGCTGGACATGTATCATTGCCGGTGCCGCAGGTGCATTGTTTCTGATTGTTTTCTGCGATCCGATGCTTTCTCTTCTCGGTGCGACGGAAGATATGTGGAGCTATGCCGGTACGTATATGCGGATTCTTGCCGGCGGTGCGCCGTTTATGCTGTTTTCGGTCGGCTATGCGTCCATGTTAAGAGCGGAAGGTGCGATCCTGCAGGGATTCAAAGGCAATCTGATCGGAACACTTCTCAATATGATTCTTGATCCGGTATTCATTCTCTGGCTGAAAATGGGAACAGCAGGCGCAGCGGTTGCGACGGTGATCGGCAATATCGCCGCATCTTTATATTTCATGCATTATATTCTGAAAAAGGCACAGATCCTGACATTGAATCCTTCGTATGCAATGCAGAAGCCTTCGGCTCTGTTTCATATTCTTCTGCTCGGTCTGCCCAATGCCCTCAGCAGTATTCTTTCCGGTTTTTCCTCGACATTCGGAAACCGGCTTCTGCGGAATTACGGTTCTGCCGCATTGGCAGCCAACGGCGCCGCCGGCAAAGTAATGATGCTGATAACGCTGATCCAGATGGGTATATGTATGGGCGCACAGCCGCTGATGGCATATAACTACGGTGCGAAGAATACATCCCGCCTGAAGGAAATACTGCAGAAGCTGACAATTCTGACGGCATCGTTCGGTATTGTGACAACGGTCCTCTGCATCTTTGCAAGACGCTTCCTGATTTCCATCTTCCTGAAAGATCCTGAAGCAGCGGCGATGGGTGAGCAGATCGTTGCCTGGCTGCTGGCAGCCGGTCCGCTGATGGGGCTGTTCTATATCAGTACGAATTTCCTGCAGGCATCCGGCAAAGCGATTCTGGCAACAGTGGTATCGGTGCTGCGTCAGGGTATCCTGCTGATTCCGCTTCTGTATATCATGCATGCACTTCTCGGGTTTACCGGCGTTGCGGCAGCCCATGCGGCAGCGGATATCGGTGCAGCGCTGATTGCGGCAGGAATCATGCTGCAGGTATACCGGAAAATGCCGGTGCAGTAAAAAGCCTTATTCATGCAGAAAATCTGTATATGTACAATGAAGGTACAGGACATAATCATTTTCATGTCCGGGAAACAGGCTTGCCTTTCTGAAGAGGATACTGTATATTCTTGCCTGTTGAAGAAGAGGGAAAATGAAACTGTACGAAATGCCTTTTACCGCATACTATCATCAGTTCGTTCTGATTGAAGCAGATGATCTGACAGAAGAATGCGCAGAAAAAGTAAATGTAACCGAAGATGACTGTTATGCCTTATGCTCATCCTACTGTGCAGAAGACGGACTTCTGATGTTCAATGTGCTTTCCATCGGCACAAAGGAGAACTATGGCAAAGGCCTGGATCTGCCGGAGATGCTGGCATATTATCCGATGGATCTTGTCGCTGAAAAAGAAGCGCTGATTGTCGAAGCGGATTTTTCCATGATTGAAAAGAACCATCCGTTCATGCAGAGAATGGATGCCATGACCGATGAAGATGTACAGATGACCCGCTGGGATGAACGCCTGGATATGCTCAGAGATCTGTACTATCCGGATTCCGTTCTGACAGGTATTGTCGCAGATCAGATTCTGATGGAATATGACATGGTGATCACCGGAACCGAAGGACCGTTTCTGAAAGGCAGTCTTGCGGAGGAGCCGGAAGAAGATCTCGGCCTGCATATCGGTGACAGAATCCTGGCGCTGCCGTATGTCAGTGGGGATGAAGTACGCCTGTTTGCACTGTTTGCCGGCGACCATCTGACCCGGGAAGAAGAAGCAGCCCGCCAGCAGATCATCGATAAAATGACATCGCTCGGTTTCGATTTTTACGGGTATTCCCTGAAAAACTGAGGAGGCTTATGATGAGCAGTTCACATGAAACAGAATACCGGTGTCCGTACTGCGGAAAGCCGTTTTCCATTACAGTTTACGACAGTGTCAGTGTTAAGACAGATCCGGATATGCGCGAGCGCTGCATCAGCGGCGACATATTCCGTCATTCCTGTCCCCACTGCCATACCGATTTTATGATTCAGGCAAATCTGCTGTATCTGGATTCTGATAGGAAATTCGTTATCTATCTGAGCAGCGAACCGGCCAATGAAACACTCAATGCACTGGGCAGACCTTTACGGGAAAAAGGCTATACGCTGCGCCGGACAGAGACACTGGCAGAGTTCACGGAGAAAATCCAGATCTTTGAAGACGGTATTTCCGATATTACCGTGGAACTGGCAAAGTATGACAGTTTCATTGAGTTTATCGACAACCGCAACGGCAGAGCTGAGGAAGTCACTTCGGTGGAATATCAGAACTGCAACGACGGTGTCATTAAAATCAATGTCCGCACAGATGACAAAGGCCTGTCATTCCTGATTCCGTCTGCCATGCTGGATGAAGAAATCCGGGCAGAGGCAGACAGATTCGATATCAGTGATGAAGTTTTCCCGGTGATTAACGGCGACTGGCTGATCGATCTCTTCCGGGAAGACGGAAATCCTGCCGCATAAAAATGCAAAGGCACAGCTGTATGCTGTGCCGTTTTGTTCGTCCTAGTGGACAGTTGAGCACAAGAACAAACGAAATACGAAGGAAAGAGAGACATTGTGCGAAACGAAAAAACCACCCGCTTGGCGGGTGGACGT
>CADABS010000074.1 GCA_902786245.1 uncultured Erysipelotrichaceae bacterium | reverse complement strand
GATTTTGCGTCATTTGGTGCTAACTGATATTCAATATAAGCGAAAACGCTAGTATTTATCGCATTTGTCATCCACAAAATTGTTAACTGTTAGAAAACACATAATTCCCGCCGGCAGAAAGGAAGGCATCCATCAGGAACATCAGCTCCTGACGATCATGGCTCTGGCAAAGAAAATCTGTTCATTGCTGTGAATCTCAGTCCTGTTTTTCCCTCACAATTCAGCTGAAAATAAGGGATTATCCCCTTAGATTATCTGTTATTCCCTTAAATCATGATATAAAATAAGGGAAACGCTGCAGAGGTAAAGAAATGAGAGAGTTCAATTACAGAAAACTGAGAGAAATGAAATGGGATTCTGAAATACTCGGTCTGGTTGCCGCCATATACAAAGATGCAGGCAGACAGGAAATGTGTTTAAAACAGAGACCGGCAGAACTTGAAAAACTTGTTGAGATCGCGAAAGTGCAGAGTACTGAGGCGTCCAATGAGATTGAAGGAATCGTAACGACGGATACACGTATCCGGCAGCTGGTGCAGGAGAAAACTGCTCCAAAAAACCGCAGTGAACAGGAGATTGCCGGATACAGAGATGTACTGTCCATTGTTCATGAAAGCTTTGATGCAATTCCGGTTACACAGAATTACATTCTTCAGCTGCACAGAATTCTGTATACCTACACGAATAACCCGATTGCCGGCCGCACTAAAAATGTACAGAACTATATCAGTGCTTCTTATCCGGACGGACATACGGAGATATTGTTCACACCGCCTGCCCCGTATGAAACACCGGCCGCACTGGACAGGATATGCGAAGAGTACAGCCTGGTCACAGGGAATATGGAACTGGAGCCTCTGATTGCAATCCCTGTATTCATTCATGATTTCCTGTGCATTCATCCGTTCAATGACGGCAACGGGCGGATGAGCAGACTTCTGACCGCACTGCTGCTGTACAGAAGCGGCTTCTATGTCGGCAGGTACATTTCCCTCGAAGCAAAGATTGCAAAGAATAAAGATCTGTATTATGCTGCACTCCGTGCTTCCCAGACCGGCTGGCACGAGGGAAAAGATGATCCTGTTCCGTTTATCAAATACCTTCTCGGGACAATCCTTGCGGCTTACAGAGATTTTGAAGACAGATTTGCACTTGTGGAAACAAAACGGACTGCTCTGGATACCGTAAGACTGGCTGCCCTGAGCAGAATCGGCAGTTTTACAAAGCAGGATATCCGTGAGCTGTGCCCCTCACTGAGCGTCAGTTCCGTTGAAGGCGCTTTGAGAAAACTGATTGAATCCGGTGAGCTGAAAAGAGAAGGGAACGGCAGAAATACATATTATTACAGGACAGATTCAAAAGAATAGATACCGCAGAGGATCATGTGCAGACATGGTCCTTTTTTCACAGGCCGGATGCACCGGACAGTCTTTGCACCGGCACAGAAAATCTGTTCATTGCTGTGAGGCTGCAGTTTCCTTCTATCTGAAATTTTTGCAATACTTGCATTTTTTTCAGATACATAAACAAAAAGGCAGACATATTGATCTGCCTTACTCATCTGTTTCCGGCTCTGTTCAGTCATCCAGCGTTTTTCTGTTCAGAAGATAATCAAACAGATAAAGGTTGAGTATACCTTCCTCATCCGTAAAAGTGATTCCGTTATCCTTGCGGATCAGTACCTTTTTAAAACCGTCCCTGATTTTTCTCAATGATCTGACTTCCTGTTCTCTTTTTCCCGGGTCTGACAGACCCTGTGCCACCTGTATGTAGTATTTCCTGCTTCCCCTGCTTGCAATAAAGTCAACTTCAAGCTGTTTGCGGACATATTTGTCATTTTCTTTTTCATTGCTTTCAACGACACCGACATCCACGTTATATCCCCGATACCGCAATTCATTATAGATAATGTTTTCCATCAGATGCGGTTCTTCCATCTGGCGGAAATTCAGCCTGGCATTGCGCAGTCCAGTATCCTCAAAGTAATATTTCAAAGGCGTATCAATATATTTTCTGCCTTTTACATCGTAGCGTTTGGTTTCCGACAGCAGGAATGCATTTTCAAGGTATCCGATGTAATTCCTGATTGTTTCCGGTGCTACTTTTGTTTTCTTTACAGACATAAATGTATTCGCAATCCTTGAAGGATTTGCCAGAGAACCTATCGAAGATGAAAGAATATCGATCAGTTCTTCCAGTTCAGCAGCGCCTTTAATGTGATTGTGCTCAAGAATATCTTTGATATATGTCTCATCAAAGAGACTTTTCAGATACCCGGCTTTCTGTTCATCATTTTTTCTGCTCAGTATAAAAGGCAGCCCGCCATAAATCATGTATTCCTGCCAGGCTTCATTTTCACTGCCCTGCCTTGCGGAATAAAATTCCTGAAAGCTCAGGGGATACATATGAATTTCATCGCCTCTTCCGCGAAGTTCCGTTTTAATATCTGAAGAAAGAAACTTAGAATTGCTGCCGGTCACATACAGATCGATGTTTTCTTTTCTCAGAAAACTGTTCAGAACTTTCTCAAAACCATCCACGTTCTGAATTTCATCCAGAAGCAGATAATACCATTTCTGATCTGTTATTTTATCCCTGAGATAGGACGCAAGTACATGACGGTCAAGCAGATATTCATTTTCCTCAACGTCAAACTGCAGCATAATGATGTGTTCATCATCAACACCTTCAGTCTTCAGGTACTGATAAAAGATATGATTCATCAGATAGGATTTTCCTGATCTCCTGAGTCCGGTGATCACCTTTATCATTCCGTTATGCATACGGTCTTTCAATTGCTGCAGATAGTCATTACGTTCAATATTCATCATCTCTCCCAATCTGATAAAAATGCAATATTTGAAGTTTTATCAGATATATTTTATTATCATCCGCTGTTTTTCGCAATTATCTAACTGAAATTTTTGCAATACTTGCATTTTTATCAGATACATAAACAAAAGGCAGACATTCATCTGCCTTACTCATCTGTTTCTGCTTCTATTTCTTTGATCGAGCATTCATTGCCCTGCAGCAGCCATGTCTTTTCACTGCCGCACAGCGGACAGATACGTCCATGGGGAATCGTATCATAGGTCTGACCGCAGCCTTCGCAGTATGTCAGGGCATGGATTGTTTCGATCTTCATCTCGCATTCCGTAAGCAGCGGATGCTTGACCCGGAAATAATTCCAGCAGTCCTGAAACAGTTCTGTCATGATGCCGGAAACCTCACCGACCTGCAGAGTAACGGAACCGATCTTTGTGATATGGTTTTCTTCCGCAAGTTCATCAAGGGTCCTGGCGACATGCTTTACGATACCGAGTTCATGCATGCTTATGCCTGGATGCCGATGTATTTGTAGTCTCTGTCTTCGATTGCTTCTTTGATCTTCGCTTCGTCTACTTCACCTTCGGTAATGATTTCGCAGATGCCTTTGACATGATCTGCCTTGGCTTCTTTGACACCGTCCAGCTTTTCCAGTGCCTTCTTGACGGATGCCTCGCAGTGCTCACACATCATGCCTTCGATCTTAACTGTCATTTTCATTTCTTTTTCTTCTCCTTCTGTGATCATTTCATAATCCTGTTCTTCGATTGCTTTCTTCAGGTCTTCATCATTCACCGGCCGGTCATAGCGGAGAATGACCGTACCTGTGGTATGGTCTGCTTTTGCGCTCTGCACACCGGCAACACTGCAGACTGCTTTTTCAACTCTGTTCTTGCAGTGCTCGCACATCATGCCTTTGACCCGGATCGTTCTTTCATCATTGACGGCTTCCGTCTTTTTATGGCGGATAGGCCTGTCATGGGAAGGATCATGGATCTTCGTCAGATTCAGACGCAGTGCGTTCATGCATACCGTGAACGAAGACAGGCTCATGGCAGCTGCGCCGACCATCGGATTCATCTGATATTTTAGCAGTCCTGCGGCCAGCGGTATACAGATCAGATTGTAAAAGAATGCCCAGAACAGATTTTCATGGATATTGGTCAGAACCGATCTCGATAATCTGACCGCTGCGGATACATCGCTCAGTTTTGAATTCATCAGTACGATATCGGCACTGTCGATTGCGACATCCGTTCCGGCACCGATGGCAATGCCTGTATCCGCTCTTGTCAATGCCGGGGCATCGTTGATGCCGTCTCCGACCATCACCGTTCTGCCTCTTTCCTGCAGGGAGCGGATCACTGCTTCCTTGCCGTCCGGCAGAACACCGGCAATGACTCTGTCGACACCGGCCTGTTCTCCGATTGCCTTTGCGGTCTGTTCATTGTCTCCCGTCAACATCACCACTTCAATGCCCATGTTCTTGAGCTGACGGATCGCTTCGGCACTGTCATCCTTGATGACATCCGCGACTGCGATCATGCCGAGTATTTCATCATTCTTCGCAAACAGCAGCGGTGTCTTTCCCTGCGCAGACAGTACGGATGCCTGCTGTGCCATTTCCTGCGGTACGGAAACAGCCGAAGAAATGTATTTCATCGATCCGCCCCGGATCAGACTTCCGTCCACCGTTCCCTGCAGACCGTTTCCGGGAAGTGCCTCGAAATTCTCTGCTTCTGTTTTTGCAGGAAGATCCGTTGTTTTTTTGACGATTGCCTTTGCCAGCGGATGTTCGCTTCTGCTTTCGATCGCATCTGCATACCGCAGCAGTTCTTCTTCGCTGATGCCTTCGGCTGTGACAATATCCGTGACTTCCGGTTCCCCGGCAGTGATCGTACCGGTTTTATCCAGGGCGATGATCTCTGCCTTGCCGGCCTGTTCCAGCGCTTCGCTTGTCTTGAACAGAATACCGTTCTTCGCACCGACGCCGTTGCCTACCATGATTGCGACCGGTGTCGCAAGACCCAGCGCACACGGACAGGAGATGACCAGTACCGAGATGCCTCTGGCCAATGCAAAGGACAGTTCTCTGCCGGCAATCAGCCAGCCGGTTGCTGTAATACATGCAATTGCGATGACTGCCGGTACAAATACACCGGATACCTTGTCCGCAATTCTTGCGATGGGTGCCTTGGTTGCGGCCGCATCCGAGACCATATGGATGATCTGGGCCAGAGTTGTATCCTCTCCGACTCTTGTCGCCATGCATTTCAGGAAGCCGGACTGGTTGATCGTTGCGGCACTGACCGTATCATCCGCCTTCTTGTCCACCGGGATCGATTCGCCGGTCAGAGCCGATTCATTGACAGCGCTGCTGCCTTCCAGGACGACGCCGTCGACCGGAATGCTTTCACCGGGTCTGACAACGAAGATATCGCCGCTGTTTACTTCTTCGACCGGTACCTCCATCTCTTCGCCGTCTTTGAGAAGGACAGCAGTTTTCGGTGCCAGTTTCAGCAGGCTCTTGAGGGCATCCGTCGTTCTGCCCTTGGACATTGCCTCGAGCATCTTGCCGACCGTGATCAGCGCCGGAATCATCGCTGCGCTTTCAAAATACAGCTGGCCATGATACAGAGGCATCAGGTCCATATTGGATGCGCCATCGGTGATCATGCCGCACATCTGATAGAACACTGTCAGGCTCCAGCCGAACGATACAGCCGATCCCAATGCGACCAGGGTATCCATATTCGGCGCCCCATGGATCAGAGATGTAAATCCGGACGTAAAGAACTTCTGATTGATGACCATGACGATCAGGGCCAGGATCATCTGGGTCAGCGTCAGCGCCAGATGGTTATGTTCGAAAAATGCAGGCAGCGGGAATCCCCACATGTTATGTCCCATCGATATGTACATCAGCGCCGCCAGGAAGCCGACCGAAAGGATCAGCCGTTTCTTCAGCTTCGGTGTTTCTCTGTCGATCAGAGCATCTTCTTCTGCCGCAAAGGAAGAAGTCTCCGTCTTCTGTGCATTTTTGGGCATTGCCCCGTATCCGGCCTTCTCAACGGCACGGATAATATCCGCTGCCTTTGCGCTTCCTTCCACGCCCATGGAATTGGTCAGAAGACTGACCGAGCAGGAAGTGACACCGGGTACACCGGATACTGCTTTTTCTACTCTTGCCTGGCATGCCGCACAGCTCATGCCGGTGACTGTATATTGTTCCATATTGCCTTCTTTCCGTTATTTCATCAGTTTCTGCAGCACGTTGACGAGTTCATCTACCGTTTCATCTTCGCCATTGCGTATATCCTCTGCCACGCAGCCTCTGATATGGCATGCCAGCAGTTCCTTGTTGAAACTGTTCAGTGCGCTTGTTACGGCACTGACCTGGATCAGGATATCCGGGCAGTAGGCATCGTCTGCGATCATCTTTTCAATGCCCCGGATCTGGCCTTCTGCCTTTTTCAGTCTGTTCAGCAGTGCTTTCTTCTGTTCTTCACTGCGTTTTTTATGTCTCATTTCTTCCATGTCTTCTCCAATACCCCCTGGGGGTATTTCACGTTGTGTATAATATACCCCTATGGGGTATACGTCAAGGATCTTGCATAAAGAAAACCGGTCCGTATACAGACCGGCAGGACTCAGTCAATTTCAAGAATGCTTTTCCAGTTCCGTCTTACATTCAGAAAGCGGATGATGTATACCGTCTTCTCTTCTTCAGAAATTGTATAAAATACATGGTAACGGTCCATTCTGACAGGATGAATACTCCATGCTTTCAGAACAGACTCATTGCCAGCAGGATATTTATAAGGAACTGCAGAAATTACACAAAAATTCAGCTATGTTCCCGACTGTTTGACAGAGATTCCGATTCTGCCGCATTTGTCCATTTCTGCCGTATCAGCCGTGGTAAAATTGAACCGGAGGATTTGAGAGAATATGAAACTGGCAGAAGCTTTACAGGAGCGCGCAGATCTCAACCGGAAGATCGAAGCGCTGCAGACTCGTTTATTGAATAATTGCCTGGTTCAGGAAGGTGAAAAAACAGCGGAAGATCCGGCGGAACTGCTGTTTGAACTGAATGCCTGCACCGCCAGGCTGAGCAGTCTGATTTCCATGATCAATCTGAAAAATGCCCTGACGATCTGTGAGGGAAAGACCCTGACCGAGATGCTGGCGGAAAAAGACGCACTGCAGCAGCGTCTGAGCATTTACAGAGACATCATCAATACCGCATCCCAGACTGCCCGCCGGGCAAGGGGAACCGAGATCCGCATCATGGCAGCGGTGGATGTCAGAGACCTGCAGAAACAGGCCGATGACATGGCAAAGAAGCTGCGCCTGCTGGATAATAAGGTCCAGCAGATCAACTGGACAACAGAATTCTGATCCAGATGGTAGTCTTCTTAAAAAGCGGGCATTATCTCCGCGGCTGAGAATGAATCCGCACTCGGTTGGTGCCGAAGAGCAGGCACGCGGAAGTTCGAATCTTCCATCTGATGTTTATGCTCCGACTGCGCAGACCTGCACTGTTATGAATAACTGTTATTACCGGATGCCGTTTTTATGAAGATGAGGGTGGAGAAAGGGGTACCGGCTGCGTGAAAGCGCAGCCTTTTCATATGAAAAAACAGGAGATCTCTCCCCTGTTATCTTGCGCCGCCTCTGACAGCTGTTTCCGGGATGATTTTCCTGACTTTCTGCAGCAGCTCTTCCATTTCCGTTTCGCTGTATGCGTGGAAGCCGGTCTGGATCGGATTGTCCGTTTCCTCATAGACCTGCAGAATGTACTTCTGCGCCGGTGCGATCAGCTTTGCGATGGTCAGAATATCTTCCTCCGTATGCAGTTCCCGCACCACCGGGGTAACGAATTCATACGGCACATTGCCTTCTTTCAGGATCTGCACGGATTCCCGGATCGCCCCGAAATTCAGTACATCCTTGTTCACACCGGCAGTTTCGGCATATTTTTCCGGTGTGTTCTTGATATCCATGGCGACATAGTCGACCAGTTTCTTTTCGATCAGGCTGCGGAGTTTATCCGGTGCTGATCCGTTTGTTTCCAGACGGATCTGATAGCCTGTACTGCGGATCTGCACGAGCAGGTCTTCGAGTCCTTCCTGCATCAGCGGCTCACCGCCGGAAAGACAGACCGCATCGATCAGCCCTTTCCGCTTCATCAGATATGCCATGATTTCATCGGGATCTTCAAATTCCGTTCCTTCCGGAATGAATACCAGATTTCTTTCCCGGCAGTACGGACACTTGAAGTTGCAGCCGGAGAAATCAATGCCGCAGGCAGTCAGCCCGGGCCAGCGCTGGACGCTGAATTTCTGGAATCTTCCGATCTTGAGAATGCTGCGGGGATCCTGCGACATACCGCTGCGGGCATTGTCCGCCGCCTGAGAAAGCATTGCCTCAAAAGCCGCAAAATCCATGCCTCTGGCCATCATCATCCGCAGGCTGTTGCGGAAGTCATAGATATCATTCATGATGCCGGCCGCCTTCTCGGTCGTATACAGACGCTTGACCCGGCGGTCCTTTTCATCCGTCAGAGCCTGCACATAGCCCTGGTCGATCAGACGCTGGACGCTCTTGGTCGTTGTGCCTTTGTCCACTTCGCTGATCCTTGTCAGCTCCTGCATTGTAATGCCTTCATTTTCATTGATAAACAGAAGAAAGGTCAGCTGCCCGGAACCGATTTCATACGGGATCAGGACCCGGTCAAAGTATTTCTGTGTATTCCTGTACAGTACCGACAGATTCAGAACAAAGTTTCCCTGATCAGACATGGCTTTTTCTCCCGTAAAAGTTGGATTTCCTACTTATCTAATATCTTACCCTGTTTTCGGATGATAAGCATTAAAACCTGCGCCATTGCATGTGCATTTTTGCAGGTTATCATGAATCCTATCTGTTGTAAGAACCGAGGAATGCAAGACTCGGTTTGGGTGTATGGATCTGGTTTTCTCTGTCCAGGGATACCAGACCGAACTGCATGGAATATCCGCTCTGCCATTCC
>CADABS010000073.1 GCA_902786245.1 uncultured Erysipelotrichaceae bacterium | reverse complement strand
GTACATGTTCTTCTTTATCACAGACCAGGGTGCTTACGCTCTGGTAACAATTCTCATCGTGGATATGTCCGGTGCTTTCTTCTTTTCCACAGGAAAGGACTTTCTGTTCCTCATAGCAGCTGTCATCATGGGTATGTTCTTCATGTTCGTCCAGTGTACAGATCAGTTCACCGTCCTGATAGCAGTGTTCATCATGGGTATGGATGACATAATCTGTCTGTCCGCAGACAAGTTCTTTTCCAATGATATTGCCTTCTTCATCAATAATATCTTTATAGCATTCATCCGTATGTTCATGGACTTCATAGGCACAGTCAAGGACGGTTTCTTTTCTGCTCATCGCAGTAGCAGGCATGATCAGCTGAACCGCAACGAAAACCGCCATTACGCACGAAAGAATGCGGGTAATGTATTTGAACTTCTGTCTGAGTACTTTTGAGTTAGTTTCCGTTTTCATCGTATTTTCTTTCTGTACACATATTATAAAGAGAAATCTATATATTATTTAATCAATATCTTTAATTATCAGCGGTAAAATTGCACTGAATCATTTATTTTTCCATTTTTTTAAATGTAGAAATGTAAAAAACAATAGAAAAACAGCCGGGCATATCCTGACCGGCTGCTGTATAAATGAACTGTTTCAGATGATACCGAAATGCTTCATCGCATTGATCAGACCATGGTCATTGATATCATCCGTAACATAATCTGCCATTGCCTTGAGTTCCTCTGCTCCGTTTCCCATCACGATGCCCGTACCGCATGCCTGTATGATACTGGCATCATTCATGGAATCGCCGAATGCATAGGTATCTCTGATATCAATGCCGAATCTTTCCGCGGCTGCGGCAGCACCGTTTCCTTTGGAACATCCCGCTGCTGTGACTTCTCCGCAGGTCTTCCCGTCTCTGCCATACGAAGCACTGGTGGAAATATAGGAAAGATCCGGATTCAGTGTTTCCATGAATCTCTTCTCCGTTTCCTCATCCGGCAGGAATATGTCCAGTTCCGTAATCGGATCATGATTCCATGCATTCAGACGCTTCATCCGTTTCTGAACCATATCCTCTTCGGCATCCTCCCCGCGTTCCTTCTGTCTCTTTTCCGCCAGAGCAGACCATTCTTCATACTGTCTGTCATCCGCGTAAAAATCATAGTTTCCCCACATGATCAGACTGCCGCCATAGAGGTCCAGAACCTGATGCCGGAGTTCATCCAGCAGTTCTTCCCGGACCGGCTTGAGATCATATACCTGTCCTTCATACAGGAATCCGGCACCGTCGCAGAATACCGCACCGTCCATCAGATCGATATAATCTTCAATTCCGCCGATATTGCGGCCGGTGGAAAGCAGGCACAGCCAGCCGTTTTCCTTTGCCTGACGGACGGCTTCCTGCACATCCGGTGCGACCTTTTCGGTCTGATGCGAATTGACCAGTGTTCCATCGATATCAAAAAACAGAATTCCCTTCATACTGCCACCTCATGTCTCTGTATTATATATCTCTGCGACATGTTTTCCATTGCGGATGATAAATACAAATACTGCCGCAAGATTGATGATCATGACGGCACTGATAATACCGCGGGCAGAAAGATATACACCCAGCGCACCGCAGATCAGTTCTCCGCCAAGACTTCCCAGTGTATTCAGCATATTGAAGGCACCGTTGAATCTGCCTTTCTTTTCATCCGGCACATAGCTCTGGGTTGCGGCGATCCGGATCGTATAGCTGGTTACTCCCAGCAGCCCGCTCATAAACAGAAGCCCTGCCATAACCGGTATCTCCGTATAGAGATAGAACGCTTCAATGATGCTGGTCAGACAGTATACCGATACGGCAATTGCGTATTTCCTCTCCTTCGGCATGCGCATCCGGTAGTGAAACATTCCGCCCAGACCCCTGCCGGCAATCGCCATGCCCTGTACGATCATATACATATATTCGCCATTGGCATAGGTATTCCGGAAATACGGCAGGACCAGTACATTCGATGCGCCATAGCCCAGTGCACTGACCGTAAAATACAATGCAATTGCCCGCAGACCTCTGTCACCGATGATATACCGGGTGCCTTCCCGGATATCATCCAGCATCTGCTTTCCGTCCGTTTCCGCCGTTCTGTGTTCTTTCTGCACTTCAATATATTTTTCTTCATGACGGATCTGCGTCTCGAATACCGCCGCAATAAAGAAACAGACCGCATTAGCGGCCAGCAGCGGAGCGATGCCGGCAAGATGATAGAAATACGTCGCGACCGGAACCATGACCGCACTGGCAGTTTCCAGTACACCCGAAATCGAATATGCCTTGAAATAGTTGCCTTCCGAGATGAGCAGCGGATAGAAACTCTGATAGGCTACCTGGTATACACTGTGCACACATCCGACCACAAACACATATACCGCCAGCAGCGGAAAACTGAACCAGCCGCTGTGCAGAATAAACGCAGCGCTCATATACAGAATACTGGACACAAAATCGAGTGTATAAATCGTCTTCCGCCGGGAAAAACGGTCCAGCACTGCCCCGGAAAACACCGGAACGATCAGCTGTGGAACCGTAAACACGACAACATAAACAGCATACAGAAAAGTCGATGCCGTATAATCCAGCACCAGCAGAGACATTGCAAATCCGGACATGACATTGCCGAACATCGATACGACGCTGCCCAGTGTCAGGATCGTAAAATCCCTGGTCCATAACGGTTTTGTTTCCGGTGTTTCACTCATATGTCCATGATATCAGACAGCCATGCGTTGAAAAAGAGACGGTTATACCGTCTCTGTCTGATTATCTCTTCATCAGTGCACCGCATTCCGGACAGAACTTCGGGGTATTCTCCCCGGGATCATATCCGCAGTACTGACAGCACCTTTCCGGATATTCCTGTTTCTGCGGGGAAGGTTCTGTCTTCAGCATACCCATACCCATGCCCATCATCGGCGGCGCAGTGCCCGGTGCCATCATCGTGCTGACCGGTGCCCGTCTGGCCGCTTCCGGCACTTCGATCCTGTCCAGCAGTTCTTTTCTGGCAAATACGGATAAAGGCATGCTCATATCGCTGACCATCAGGGTCGTACACAGCATATCCGGCTTTACCTCGACCTGCGTGAATCCGCGAAAATGATCTTCTGTCAGATCTTCCGGTGTCAGAAGTACTCTCTGCGGGTCAGAGACATAGCTGATGACATGGAACGGGCCGCCGCCCCAGACACCCCAGCTCAGCTGATTGCCATGAATGACAAGCTTCGATGTCCCATCACCTCTGCCCCATTCAAACCAGTCTCCCTGCAGAAAATCCAGATACTCATCATCCCGGATCACGATATGCGCAAACGGTCCGTGATCAGTTTTATGCAGTGTATAGACCTTATCTTCCAAAATCGGATAATGATACAGGAACGTCAGTTCATCGTTTTCCCATACCAGTTCCCCGATTTCCGTCATCATTTCACCGGTCAGCGTCCGGGAAAGAACCCTGTCTTTCAAAACAATGACTGTGCGCAGTCCTTTCTCCAGCGCATCCGCATCATAGGATATTTCCGTCTCCAGTACGACCGCCCGGTCATAGCCGCGCACGGTCAGTTTTTCATTCCGGAATTCCAGATAATAATGATATCCTTCCTCCCAGAAGCCATTGAGTTTCTCCGAATATTTTTCCATAGCCATCTCTCCGTTACTCTCAGTGTACTACGAAAACAAACTGAAAAGGCAGCGGTCTACGCCATTGCCTGTGTCAGTTCATATGTGCCGTCTCTGTATGTGATCTTTGCGATGCCGGCATTGGGAATCGGATCCCTGCCTTCTCTGGCGGCAGATTCATAGAATTCTTTCCGGGAAATACCGAGCAGCGCTTCCAGCACTGCCGCATACAGTGTTCCATGGGAAGTCACCAGAATCTCATCGCCGTCGGATGCCGCATCCGCCGCATCGCGGAAGAATGCATGGATCCTGTTCTGCACATCTTCATGGCTTTCGCCGCCGTCTTCCTTCCAGTCATCCGTCAGGAATTTATCATTGAGCTCGGCCCAGTGATTTTCGTAATGCGCCCCTTCCCATTTTCCGAAAAAGATTTCGCGCAGTTCTTTCCTCGGGACCGCTTTGATTCCATGTCCCTGCAGAATGATTTCCGCAGTATCCCGGGCTCTTTCCGCGGTTGAGCAGTACGCCTTCGCAAAGGAAACATCCTTCAGTCTTTCTTTTGCCCGGCAGGCATCCTGTATGCCTGTGTCGGTCAGCGGCGCATCCGACCAGCCCTGCATTCTCTTGTTTTTATTGAATACCGTCTGACCGTGCCGTACATAATAGAATGTTACTTTCTTCGGTGTTCTCCGCCGGAATTCATACGCTGTCTGCGGCTCGGCAGTCAATGTATAGACACCGTCTTCATATTCGAATTCCGATACCGAGCAGTTCGGTACAAACGGCAGATCCGCTGCCTGTCTGCGGCGGATATACTCCTGCTGATCAAAATTGAAATGCGTCTTCATCAAATGCATCAGATAGCTGCCGTGGGATACGATCAGAACCGTATCGCCGTCCCTGCATTCTGCCAGGATCTTATCAAATCCTTTCTGCGCTCTTGCCTTGAACAGCGCAACGTTTTCACCGCCGACATCGGTCCAGTCATCCGCCATCCGATGGGGCTGGATCCTTTCATAGAACCGGTCGATCATTTCACCGTCAAGATTTCCGAAATCGAATTCCCGCAGTTCTTTCATATATACCGGTTCGATTCCGTGATATGCCGCGATTATCTTCGCTGTATCCCAGGCCCGTTCCGAAGAAGAACAGAAGATATGGTCGAAATGTACATGGCGCAGTGCGCTGGCAGTATCCTCTGCCTGTTCAATTCCTTTCTGCGTCAGCGGGGAATCGCAGGCCCCCTGCATGCGCCGGATCTCATTGAACAGCGTTTCGCCATGACGGACGTAATAGAAATGTACTTTCATATCAAAGCAGCTCTTTCCGGAAAATCATTCCATAGGAATGCAGACCGCTCATCAGCGTATTGACGCCGACGAATGTAAACAGAACAACCGGTACAGATACGATGGCATACCATGCCAGGAAGGTTCTCTGTCTTTTCTTTGTCAGACGCAGATGCAGGAAGATCGCATAGATGATCCAGGTGATCAGTGCCCATACTTCCTTCGGATCCCATGTCCAGAATGCCGACCATGCCTGTTCTGCCCAGATCGCACCGGTCAGGATCGTAATGGTAAGCATCAGCAGCCCGAAGGCAATCAGCCTGTACATAAAGTAATCCATCTGTTCCAGGCGCGGATCTTCCGGATTCTTCTTTTCCGTCATAATGATGCGGATACCCGCTCCTCCTGCCAGCATAAACGATGCATAGGAGAAAGCAGCCGATCCGATATGCGAACCGAACCAGTAGCTGCGCAGCGCCGGCATCAGTTCATTGATCTGCCGGGGCTGGAAAGCCGCATAGGACAGAATCAGAAATGTCATGGCGATACCGACCGTATCGATCCAATCCGCCTTGAACTTATAATGCAGGATCATTAACATCACAGCGATGCCCCAGGAAAAGGAAGCACCGAATTCAAACTGATTGGACAGCGGCAGACGTCCCGCCTTGACGCTTCTTGCGACCAGATATGCTGTACTGACAGCCGCACCAGCCAGAAACAGAACCCAGGAAATCTTCCGTACCTTTTCCCATTTGAATACTACCGATGAAAATGTCAGAGACATGGAAATGAAATACAGAACGACTCCGCTGAAGAAAATAATATCAAGCATGTTCACTACCTCCGCCTGTTATCTGTCTGAACCGGATCTGCAGACCCTCTGATTTTGCGCTCAGCAGCGTATATCCCTCATGATCGGCTCTGACCAGTACACTCTGCATAAAGAAGGTGATGTACAGGCCCAGTGTCATGACCATGAACGCACACAGCAGCGCAATATTCACCCATCCCGGTGAATGTTTGATGCGCAGGCCAGGGTATTCCACCGGGTCCTGGAAACAGAATGTAAATTTCCCGATTTCCATGCAGTCGCCCGGGAATGCAAGCATGACCTCCTGCTGCTGGCCGTTTTCCAGTGTTGTAAATACATACACCGGATTCTCATATCTGCCGCTGGTCGAAGTCACCAGCCGCATATGTCCGTCTTCCTCGGTAAAATCCGGATACAGATTGTCAAACACGATACCGTTCTTTCCGTCTGCCGAAAGAATGTCATTGGGTTCCAGATAGAACAGATCCGTATGCCCGGCATCATCGCTGACCGCAACCCGCGGCGCTGTGCCGTAGGTCTGCTGGTAAACCTTGTAATTGCCGAACGAAGCAGGATGATTGACCGAAGTCTCCACCGGTCCGGATGTTCTGCCGTCGGCCAGTGCTATTTCGATCTGGCTTTTATAATCCAGCTTTCCTTCTGCGTCCGTAATCGAGAAATCTCTGACATAGATCTCCGTGCCGTCATCCAGGAAGATCGATTCTTCCGGATAGCAGGTACGGTCAATGACCGTCGGCAGCTTCATGGCAGCCGCCCAGAAGATGACCGTCAGCAGAATTCCCAGATGCGTCAGGAACGTACCGTAATAGCCGATCCGGTTCTTTGCATAGACGGATACTCCGTCTTTTTCTGTTTTATGACAGTGCATGCGCTCCAGTTCCGCAATGACTTCCTGTCTCTGCGCAGCGCTCAGAGATACGGCCGTCTTTGCATGCATCGCCCGTTCTTCTTCCTGTTTCTGCGAAGGTATTTTCGTAAATCTGACAATCGAGCACAGAATCAGGTTGATGCAGAGCAGGATCGTCACGATATTGAAATACCATGCATTAAAGATATCATTCAGCTGCAGACGGAAGATCCATTCATAGAAATCCGGATATGCGCGTACATATACCATCGCTTCACTGTTCTGGGGAATAACGCTTCCGATCACAGACAGTACAACGATCAGTCCGAGCAGAATGATTCCGAATTTCATCGACCGCAGGAATGCCATTGTTTTTTTCATAAGCAGACCTCAACAAAAAAGATACGCTGTTGGAAACAGCATATCCATTATACCTTAAACCAATCCTTATTATTTATTTAACCGTGATCCTGCCTTCCGGCCCCGCATAGCTTTCCGGGATGGTTCCGAGTTTCTGCAGATACAGACTCAGCACATCAATATCCGTCAGCCCGCCGTTGATCAGAATTTCCGAACCGCTGAATGCCGTATTGCCGTCTCCGTTTGCGGAAAGGATATAGGTGCTTCCCCCGACGGTATAGGTCTCCTGCGGATCCAGCGGAACATATTCTCCGTCTTTCAGTACATAGACATCTTTGACGCGGCGTTCGCCTTCAATGCCGGTCATCATTTTGTTTTCATCCAGAACGATACCGGACGGGATGGATGTATCGATTGTATACTTCAGACCGGATACCTGCAGGAATGCGCCGCTCTCACCGGCAGCGTTGCCGTCAAATTCGTAGATGATTTCGGTTGACTGCGCTCCGAATTCCAGCGCATCCAGAATCTGCTGACCGGTCGCTCTGACCGCAGACAGTGTATTCATAAACGGAACAACTGCCAGCACATCATTGAATGTCACTTCTCCGGCTTCAATCGTACTTCTGACACCGCCGCCGTTGGTCATCGCAATTTCCGTTCCGAGCGCATCCCGGAATGCGTCCGTCACCAGATCGCCGGCACCTGTCTCTCTGGCTCTGACCATGCGGATACCGTTTTCATCCGCAATGGGAATGTTCACTGCTGTATCGCAGACCTTCTCATTGAGCAGCACATCCAGTTCGCTGTGCACTTCTTCCAGTTTCTTCAGGATCTCTTCATCCTGCTTCGCGGATTTGCTGATCAGTACCGTGGAAAGCGTTCCGTCTTTTCCGATGATCAGTTCACCGAGATTCTGCAGCTTCGTGCCGACCGAAGAAAGAAGAACATCCTTTCCGTCTTTATCCGGATAATAATCGCCGATGATCACCGCATGCGCATGTCCGTCCAGCACCGCATCGATGCCGCTGGTGTTGTGGATCAGAGAGATGGCATCATACGGTTCATCCTCCGGAACCGATCCGAGATGCGTCATGGCAATGACATACTTCGCTCCGGCACTGCGCGCTTCATCCACCGTCTTCTGTACCTGGGCTGCCAGATCCTTGCCTTCATTTCCGGAATAGAAGTCATAGACGAATTCTCCGTCCTCCTGGAAATACGCCGGTGTCGACGTAACTGTCGATGACGGTGTCAGGACACCGATCAGAGCTACCTTTACCCCGTCAAATTCCTTCATGATATAGGCCGGAACATCCGCAAAGATATTCTCTTTGTTTCCGGTATAGATCACATTGGATGCGGTCAGATCAAACTCCGCCATGCCGATGAGTTTTTTCAGCTGTTCCATGCCGTAGTCGAATTCATGATTGCCGAATGTCGCAATGTCATAGTCCATGGCATTCATCAGTTCAATGATCAGTTCTCCCTTGGACAGCGAACCCAACGTTCCGCCCTGTATATAATCGCCCAGATCGATCAGCATCGTATGGGGATGTTCCGCTTTTGTTTCATTGACCAGTGCCTTCACACCGGCAAATGTCAGGTTGTCTTCCACACCGCAGTGCACATCGCTGGTATAGAAGATATAAATGTCATCGCTCAGCTGCGGTTCCTGTTTACAGCCTGTAAAAACGATGCAAAGCATCAGTGCTGTTATTAATTGCAGTATTCTTTTCATAATCCGTTCTCCGTCTATCAGTATAATACTTTCCGCAAAGCTTCAATGTTATTGCTTTCTCTGCCAAAAAGAAAAACGCCCGCAGGGAGGCTGCTGAAAAACCCTCGCATCATGGAAGACCAATAAACTCATCGAAAAAAAGTAGATGAGTTTTCTTATAACTATTGAAACTAGCGGCTAGTT
>CADABS010000072.1 GCA_902786245.1 uncultured Erysipelotrichaceae bacterium | reverse complement strand
TGTCCTGCAGTTTTTCATTATGGTCTGTTAAAAAGGAGGCACTCTTCTGAGTACCTCCTCAACTCAAGACCTGGTTTCACTTACTTTGCGTAAGATCCCGCGGGAATACCGCGGTTTTTTTCTTTTGTGTCCATGCCTGCACGGTTTAGAATTCCTAAACAAAAAGTTTAAAAATAATTCTTGCATTTGGCGATAGTACATATATAATAATCATGGTTTGGTTATTTCAAAAGTTTTGTTTAGTATAACTAAACACAGGAGGCTGTTATGTATGATATCGGACACCGCATCAGACAGCTCAGAGTCAAAAACGGGCTGACCCTGGAAGAACTGGCCAGCCGGACAGAACTGACAAAAGGCTTTCTGTCCCAGCTGGAACGCAATCTGACATCGCCGTCGATCCAGACGCTTGAGGATATCGCCGAAGCGCTGGGTGTGACAATGGCACAGTTTTTCGCGGCGGAGACACATGAAAAGATCGTCTTTACCGAAGAAGATGTATTCGTGGACGAGCAGGAAAACGTGACGATCCGCTGGATCGTTCCGAATGCGCAGAAAAACAGAATGGAGCCGGTCATCCTGGAACTGGCGGCAGGCGGGGAGTCCAAGACGGTCGAACCGCATGACGGCGAGGAACTCGGCTATGTCCTGAGCGGCCGCATCAGGCTTGTCAGAGATTCGGATGACAAGGGCATAACAGTCCGCAGAGGGGAAACTTTCTACATCAAAGGCAATGAGAGCCATAAGCTCGTCAACGCTGGCAGCGCACCGGCAAAGGTTCTGTGGATCAGCACCCCGCCGGTATTCTGATCAAAAGGGGAATTGAAAATGAAAAAACTGATCGAAGTAAGAAACATCGTGAAGACATTTGACAAACAGGTCGTTCTGAAAGGCATTTCGCTCGACATCTATGAAAATGAGTTCGTAACGCTGCTGGGACCTTCCGGCTGCGGCAAGACGACGCTTCTGCGGATCATCGCAGGATTCCTGGATCCCACGGAAGGCAGCGTCATGATGGACGGCGAGGATATCGCAACGATCCCTGCCTATAAAAGAGATGTCAATACGGTCTTCCAGCACTATGCGCTGTTTCCGCACCTGGATGTCTATGACAATATCGCTTTCGGCCTGAAGATCAAGAAACAGCCGAAAGATATCATCGACCAGAAAGTCATGCGTATGATCTCACTGGTCGGTCTGGAAGGATTCGAGCACCGCGATGTCACATCGATGTCCGGCGGCCAGCAGCAGCGTGTCGCCATTGCCAGAGCGCTGGTCAATGAGCCCCGCGTGCTTCTGCTGGATGAATCGCTTTCCGCTTTGGACAAGAACCTGCGCAAGGAAATGCAGCTGGAACTGAAAGAGATCCAGAGAGAAGTCGGCATCACCTTCATCTTCGTCACCCATGACCAGGAAGAAGCGCTGACGATGTCTGACAAGATCGTCATCATGAAGGACGGCGAAATCGAACAGATCGGCACGCCGACCGAAGTATACAACGAACCGGTCAATGAATACTGCGCCCGCTTCATCGGCGATTCCAATATCATCGACGGCATCATGAAGAGAGATGAACTCGTCAGCTTCGATGATGTGGACTATGTCTGTGTCGACAAAGGCTTCCATGAAAATGAACCGGTCGATATCGTTATCCGTCCCGAAGACGTCGATATCGTTCCGAGAAACAAGGGCCTGCTCAACGGCGAAGTCAAGAGCGTTCTGTTCAAGGGCGTCCACTACGAAGTCATCGTTGAGACTTCCAGCGGTACTTCCAAGACCGTAATGATGCATGTGACAGGCAACCGCGACATCGAAAACGCTGCAGCCGGCGAAAAGATCAGTGCTTCTTCGTTCTACATGGATCCGGAAGATGTACCGAATCTGACGGATTCCGAAGTCATCGCCCGTGCCAATGCCCAGGCCTGGACGATCGAAGATGAGGAAAACATCTCCCTGACAAAAGTCGAATACAATGTGAAGCCGGAAGTAGGCGTCTATGACTGTATCTTCGGCACCGACAAGGGAACGGAGATCACGATCAAGATCAACGTCGTCAAGCCGGCCGTCGTTGAAGATGCATCCAAAGAAGAAGGCATCCAGGCATTTGATTTCTACCGCAGTGCCGATGAAATCAGAGAATCCGTCGCTCTGGATACAGACCTGATCCGCTGGGCGGATGCCTATGCCTGGAACATGGAAGACAACTCCAGAGTCGAGATCTGGGATGTCAAATACGATTTCGATGATGAAAACATCACGGAAGGCGACTATCCGGTGACATTCTCGACCCAGGGCCGGGAAATCAAGATCGAAACGACCGATCATATCACCGAAGGCGAAAGAATCGGTCTGCACTGGAATCCGGAAGACATGCATGTCATGAGAAAGATGGGATAAAGCAATGAAGAACTTCAGCAAGCTTACCTATCCCTATGTGATCTGGATGACGGTCATGATCATCATTCCGATGTTAATGATCGTGCTCTATGCATTCACCGTACAGGGAAACTCGGTTCTGACCCTGCAGTTCACTCTGGGCAACTTTGCCAGATTCTTCGCTGACCGCATCTTCCCGAGCGTTCTGTGGAGATCGCTCAAGGTAGCGGTCATCACCACCGTCATATGCATCGCAATCGGCTATCCGGCTGCCTTTGTCATGGCAAAGCTGAAGGCAAACAGCGCCGCCATGATGGTATTGCTGATCACGCTGCCGATGTGGATCAATATGCTGGTCAGAACCTATGCCTGGAGAGGCATCCTGACAAGATTCTCGCTGCCGCCGGAGATCGCCGTCTACATCGGCATGGTTTACAACTTCCTGCCGTTTATGATCCTGCAGATCTATACAGCGCTCTCGAAGATCGATCCCAGCCTGCTCATCGCCGCCCATGACCTGGGCGCCAATGACCGGGAGACATTCCTGCGGGTCACGCTGCCGCTGTCGCTCAGCGGTGTCGTCAGCGGTATCACCCTGGTATTCCTGCCGGCGGTATCCAGCTTCTTTATTCCCAAGCTGCTCGGCGGCGGATCCTATATCCTGATCGGAAACCTGATCGAAGAATACTTCGTCTCAACCGGCGACTGGAACTTCGGTGCGGCGATCTCGCTGATCATGGCAATCATCATTCTGATCTCCATGTACATTACAAGAAAACTCGACAGAGAAACGAAGGAGGATGACTGATGGAAAAGAAAACCGGAATTCTTTCGAAGATCTACCTCGGCCTGATCCTGTTCTTCTTCTATCTGCCGATCCTGTATGTCGTATTCTTCTCCTTCAACAGTTCGAAGTCGCTCTCCAAATTCACCGGCTTCTCGCTGAAATGGTATGAATCGATGTTCGCCAACAGCTCGATCATGGAGGCAATCGGATATACCGTTGCCTGTGCCGTGATCGCGACCATCGTATCGACGATCGTCGGAACCATCACTGCCATCGGACTTTCCAAGTCCAGCAAGGTTCTGCGGGAGACAGTCAACCAGGTCAACAACCTGCCGATGCTGAATCCGGAAATCGTCACGGCGATCGGCCTGATGCTGTTCTATACATCCCTGCGCATCAAGACCGGTTTCTGGACAATGGTCATGGCGCATATCGCATTCTGCATTCCCTATGTCATGCTTTCGGTTCTTCCGCGTCTGAGAAGACTGGATCCCAACATTGCGGAAGCGGCTCTGGATCTTGGCTGCACACCGCTGCAGGCCATGTTCAAGGTCATTATTCCGCAGATCAAAGAAGGCATCATCGCCGGTGCGCTGGTCGCATTCTCCATGTCGTTCGATGACTTTGTCATCTCGATGTTTACGACCGGCCCGGGTGTTGCAAATATTTCCATCTACGTCTACGGCAGTGTCAAGCGGATCAATCCGACTGTCAACGCGCTGTCCGCTCTGATTGTCTATGTCGTCACGATCATTCTGATCATTGTCAATGTAGTACCCATGATCCAGGAAAAGAGGAGGAATAAGAATAATGTACTCAAAGAAAATGTTTAAGGCAGCAATTGCCGCATCCATGCTGGTGCTGGCCGGCTGCAGCGGCGGATCCGCCAATGTGGATGAAGAAGATGTCATCGATGCCCAGGAAACCTTCGGCTGCAATGCCATCAATATCTACAACGCCGGTGAATACATCAGCGAAGAAGCAGTTCCGGATTTCAAGGCAATGTACAACGCCACTGTCAAATATGACACATTCGAATCCAATGAAATGCTGTACACAAAACTGATGGGCGGCAACTCCTATGATGTTCTTGTTCCGTCCGACTATATGATCGAACAGCTCATGGAAGAAGGCTACCTGCAGGAAATCGATATGGACGCAATCACAAATCTGCCGAATCTCGATCCCCAGGTCGTCGAAATGTGGAAGGCATTCGATCCGGAACAGAAATATGCGATTCCTTATTTCTGGGGTTCCGTCGGACTTGTCTATAACAAAAACAACGTCGATCCGGAAAAGATCGAATCCCTGGGATGGGATATTCTGAAAGATCCTGAATACAAAGGCAGAATCTTCTTCTATGACTCCCAGCGCGATGCCTTCATGATCGCTTTCAAGGCACTCGGCTATTCCATGAATACAGACGATCCGGATGAAATCACTGAAGCCTATGAATGGCTGAAGGAAATGAACGACACGATGGATCCGGCCTATGTAACAGACGAAGTTATCGATGCCATGATCAACAGCGAAAAAGACATCGCCATCATGTACTCCGGCGACGCTGCCTATGTCCTCTCCGAAAATGAAGAAATGGGCTGGGTCGAGCCGCATCAGGGCACAAACCTCTGGATCGACGCAATGGTCATTCCGGCCAACGCAACATGCACAGGACTGGCAAATGAATTCATCAACTACATCATCTCCGAAGATGTGCAGTATGCGAACAGTGAATTCGTCGGCTATACATCCGTTGATACAAGCGTTGTCGAAGAACTGTACGGACCGGATGGTGCGTTCTATGAGAATCCTGCCTATATGCCGAGAAAAGGCTATGACAAGGATGAAGTGTTCCACTACAATCCGGAACTCAAGAAGCAGCTCTCCAATCTCTGGACAACAGTCAAAGTCAATAACTGATCAAAAGGCGGGGAACCGCCTTTTCTCATGCCAATTTCTCTGCATGAATGTATAATGAATGGAAACAGGGAGAATTACTATGTTCATATATATACTGATTGCCATCCTGATCCTGGCAGCGGGAATCCGCATCATCTATGAAGAGAGATATGATATCAAACGCGTATCTGCCGTGATGACCGTAGCGATTTCTCTTGCGGTGACCGCCCTGAGCTGGCCGTATTTCCTGAAGACGGAATCCAATATTCTTTTTGCGGCATATTCCGCAATCAAATACGGCGCTTCTGCCATCGGCATGGGTTCACGGGGCGGCATTACGGATGAACTCGCTCTGACCGGCGGCATGCGTTCGCTGTACAGTTTCATGCTCTATGCACTGTATATTGCCGGTCCGCTGTTCGCATCGGTATTCATTATCAGTTTCTCCCACAGTGCCGTGGAATGGCTGCGTACGCAGAGAAAACATAAGATCCATATCTTTTCCCAGCTGAATGAAAACTCACTGATCACAGCCCAGAGTCTGAGTGAACACGGACTGGATTCCATGATCATCTTTGCGGATACGGAAAAAGCAGATGAAGAGCTCAAGACAAAAGCCAGAGCGGCACATGCCATCCTGGTTGAAAAGGAAGAAACCGGTCTGCATCTCTACAGAAACCGCGATTACAATTTCTATGAAATCAATGATTCGCATACAGAAGCTCTGGAGCAGACCGTCAAGCTGCTGACAAAACTGAAAGATGAAAAAAAGGAAATACAGAAACGAATCTCCGTGCGCTGCTTTGCGTCCTTTCAGGAACTGGATCTGATCCGGGAAATCGACCGGAACCGCCCGGAGGATATCCGCCTCCGCTTTGTCGATGTATACCGGCAGGAAGCAGTCCGGCTGATGGAAAATCTGAAAAACGATCTGATCCGGAAAGACAGCAAAGATATTAAAATCGGCATCATCGGTGCAGGCGTGGCCGGCACAAGCGTCCTGCGCACCGCCGCAAGTCTGCTCATTCTGCCGGAAACAGCCTATCAGATCCATGTGTTTGATTATGAAGCGAAGCGTATCGCTGCCCAGCTGAAAGCCGAATGTCCGGAGATCCTGAATCTGCCTGTGGATGCGTATTTCAGCGATGACGACAGCACAGAAAAGAAAAACCTGAATATCTGTTTCCATCAGGTCAATGCGAACCGCTGCGAGATGGATGAAGAACTGATGAAATACTGCGCAGATGCTCAGGCACTGATCTTTGCGACAGGCAATGATCAGTTGAATTTCCGCATAGCCAAGCGGATCTGCCGCCTGTATGCATCACACAGCGATACACTGTCCGTTCCGCGCATTGCCGTACGCATCACGGATCCGGACCTCAGAGCGCTCATCACCGATTCCTGGTCGGGACTGCTGATCTTCGGATGCGCAGACGAAAACTACCGCTTTGATCATCTGGTCACACCGTATCTGGAAGATACCGCAGCCCGCGTCCATCTGTCCTATCTGAATTCCTGGTATCCGGGCATTCTCGAAGCAGATGAAAAAAGACAGGAAGAAGTTCTCTGGGAAACCGGTTTCTACAGCTATGTCAATCAGGATTCTTCCTATGCCCAGGCACTGGCTACGATGTACCGGCTTGCATATATTCAGACGAACAGCAGTCTCAGTCCGGAAGAATACATTCAGGATCCGGTTCATCAGAAACTTCTGGCGGAGACGGAACATGAACGATGGAATATGTACCAGCGTTTCCAGGGCTGGCGCTATCTGAATCATACCCAGGAAATGGAAGTCGCCCGGCTGCTGAAGGGAAAGAAAGTCAAGGATGACCGGTATCTTCTGCATCCGGCACTGGTCAGAACAGATCAGCTGCAGGAAGCAGAGGATTATGCGGATGCGTGCATGAAACAGTTCAATCCTGCTTCGGAAGGCTCAAAGTACATTCTTTCGGATTATCAGATCATACGGATGTTGCCGGAAATACTGAAATACAGAAAAACCGCTGTCTGAAAAGACGGCACAGACTGCACCGCATAGGGCAGTCTTTTCTTTATTCAGGCATACTGTGCATGCATGCACATCCCTGAAAAAACAGGTAATAATTCCATTGATGGATAGTAAAAACCGGTTGGACGATATTTACTATGCTGATCTCCGGAGGGTGAGAGTTCCGGAGATTTATTTATGCATTATGTACGCACTATCAACCGTTCGTTTGCCATCAATATGCTCCATTAAGTTTTCTTTGATTCGACTTCCAAGGGGATCGAGTACAAAGTCTATTCCTTCCCTTCTTGCCAGTTTAGCTGCTGGGACGAAATCACTGTCTCCAGATATAAGCACGATTTGCATAACTTGTTTTTTATACGCCATTGATGCTATATCAAGTCCAATTCTCATATCCACACCTTTCTGCACTATGCTCAGGTTTAAATCACTTTTTTGTAAATCTTCAAGTTTTGTTTTGCCGAGCAGTAGTTCCTTTGTTTTTTGGGGTGGAATGAAGTAACCGATTCCTGAATCCGAGAGCTCACCAAGACGGACTGCAAATTTTCTTTTTTTCTTTAATTCATCAAGAAACTTAACTGTCCAAGAATACATGTTTGTCTCCGACAATTCCTCGCTTTTCCTTGTGATTGGATTGAACACTGCTTTATTTGATGGAACACAATCATAATAGAAAATTCTATATAAGTCATGTTCATGATGAATACCGTTAATTGTTTCCGTTAGGTGACGTCTGCAATAACTGTCAAGTTCATTGGCTCGCTTCTCAGGCGATATATCTCCAAAAACAGAATATGCACGCCTCCGATAAAAACCGCCATCGACTAGTATGGCAACTTTCAAACCATCATGTATTGTATGTGTTTCAGTCATTAACGCCCTCCAAAAATGTAAAACCCTAGTCTCAGTCCCCTCTGATAGTTGAGGATTCCTAATGCTAGGGTTGTTTATTAATCGCCAAGATATCCTTGGTGATTTAATTTTGCGCTCCTAGCTATAGTTTGTCAATCGGGAATTGTTAAGTGAAGTCTTTAGGCAAACTTATCCCAGTTTTTCAATCAGTGCTTCCTGCAGCACTCTTGAGAAGTTGATGCCGGCAGCTTCTGCTTTATCATTCAGCCACGCTGGGAGCGTGCAGTTTTTCTTAACGGATCTGGTATCAAGCTTCTTTTTGTATTCGTCTGTGTCAATATCTACCAGTACCGGTGAGCCGGCTGACCACAGAAAATTTTCATCATCTGCTTTTTCTTTGGCGATTTTAATGGCGTCTTCTGTGGAAGAAGGAACCGGCATTTCATGATCCAGGCTCCATGTGCCCAAAAGGTCTCTTGCCATATAAATTGCATCATACATAGATTTGCCTTCCGTGTTGCGATCGATATCCGGAATGTAAACAAGATAATCGCTGCCGTCTTTGGAGATTAATACTGTATATACGTTTTTCATAATAGTCTTAGATGAAACACCCAAAAGATTCAGCATCATTTGATGCCGTTTCTTTTGAGAATCGCTTTGGCAAGTCTTTCGTTCACTTCCTTGTGCCTTGGTACAGTTTCGATCACATCTCCTCTTTTATATCTATCATGATTTGCTCCGTGATCGTAGAACTTGAATCCGGCTTTCAGAAGTTTCTTTACCAATTCTTTCTGTTTCATCCCTCCCTCCTCACAAGTATATTATACGCCTTTAATGCGCATTTGTAAAGCACTTTATACGCAATTTATGCGTATTATTTCAGCGCGTATTTGTTCTCCGCCAGTGTCCTGATCACATCGGCTGCAACGACTCTGGGTATACCGATCTCGACAGCGACTTCGATCGGGTCCCGGTCACGCAGATCGATGTGCTGC
>CADABS010000071.1 GCA_902786245.1 uncultured Erysipelotrichaceae bacterium | reverse complement strand
GAGCGGATTTTGAGACATTTGGTGCTAACTGACATTCAATACAAGCGGAGACGCTAGTATTTATCGCATTTGGCATCCACAAAATTGTTTACTGTTAGAAAATATATATAAAGGCAGGTGATGGCTGTGATCATTTTTTCGGCAATGCTGGATATCAGCAGACAGATGCGGGTCAGCGACTTCATTCATCTCGTTTCAGAATGGAACCGGACCCAGAAATACGAAGAGAATATCGTGCCCGGTGTCGGATGGAACGGTGAACAGAGCGTTTTTTTCGGCGATGAGAATCTTTCTCTGCAGATCGAAAACTTTCCGCTGAAAGGCATTACTGCCGTCCGTCATGAAAAGAGGCAGCGCAGCGGCGTGGTCTGGGATACGGATTTTGTCATGAACTTTCAGACATACAGGATGTCGGTCCGGCTGGACCGCAGCTATGCGGCAGACGCGGTTTCGGAGAATACCCGGTTTTCGACACCGCATTTCATCACGCTTCTGATTGAAAACGGCTATGTCCGGGATGATCTGGATCTGGAAGTGAAGAGAACACCGCACCGGATCGCATCCGGTCAGATCGGGCAGCTGTCCGATATCATCCGGGAAAAGACGAGATACCGGCTGCCGGTCGTCTATGTCTCACGCACCTTTGATGATACGGAGCCGTTTGACACAAACCTGCTCGCCTCCAGACTCAAAGGCATCGCCCATGTGCTTGTGCAGGACAGTATCTATGACAATGAAAAGATCCGGGAGGCATGCGACTGGAAGAATGAATATGACGGTGCGGCAGGTATCTATTTTCCCAATCCTTCCGTGTCGAAGAGACGGTTTCTGTATCACAGTCCGCAGGGATACGATGAAGCGCAGATGGAAGCGCTGATCCGGACATTGATGCTGTATTCCAACAGTCTGGAAATTGACAGTCTGTATACCTGGCAGGGAGTCATGGCGGCAGTGCTCAATGAAAAGCTGCTGCGGCATGATCACCGCCGCCGGGAAGCGGAACAGGCCCGGAAACGGGCGGAAGAAGAAACCCGGGAACTGCTGGAAACGCTGGATGATGAAGAGCGGCGGATCCGGGAAACAGCCCTCCAGGAAGCCCGGGCTGAAGCAGAGATGATCCTGGACGGCTTTGAAGAAGACCTGGCCCAGCTGAAGAAGCAGGTCGAAGATCTGACCCGGGTCAATGATTCTCTGATGCAGGAAAATGCCTGGCTGAAAACCAGACATGCGTCTAGCAAAGAAAAGCTTCTGCTTTCCATGGGTACCCAGGAAGACCTGTTTGCCAAAGAAAGCAGAGATATGGTCCTTTCGGTACTGCACGATGCAGTCCGGAATCTGCCGGAGAAATCCCGCCGGCAGGATGTGATCCGGGATATTCTGGAAAACAATCCGTATGAAAAGCTCTGCGAAGAAAGAGCAGAACGGCTGCGGCAGGTGCTGAAGAACTATGACGGCATGGATTCCCGTACCCGGCAGGCACTGGAAGAACTGGGCTTCAGGATCACGGAAGAAGGAAAGCATTATAAGCTTGTATACTATAACGATCCCAGGTATATACTCGTTCTTTCCAAGACACCCAGCGACCACAGAACCGGTAAAAACAGCGCAGCCAATGCGATCAGGACGGTCCTGTAATCGTGACTGAAAATACCCGCCGGGCATATCGGCGGGTATATTGTCTGATAAAGCTACAGGTTGGCGGCACCGATCATGCCGGCGCTTTTGCCTAGTTCTGCGGTTCTGATTTCAGGAATCATGCCATGGGATCTGCCGAAGCTTTCTTTTTCCGCGATGCGCTGCAGGGGTTCAATGAAATCTCCGGTATATTTTGACAGGATGCCGCCCAGCAGGATCAGCTGAGGCCGGAAGATGTTGATCATATTCAGGATGCCGACACCCAATGTATCGATATATTCGGCGATGACTTTCTCCATGATTTCATCGCCGCTGTGATATCTGTCAAAGATTTCATCCAGTGACAGCTTTGTCCCGCATGCATTTTCGGCGTCTTTCAGCAGAGCAGGCACGGAGGCATATGCTTCAAGGCATCCTTTTCTGCCGCAGGTACATTTTCTTCCGCCGTGGCGGATCACCATATGGCCGATCTCACTGCCGCCCATGATGCCGCCTTCGAATACCCTGCCGTTCAGAATGATGCCGCCGCCGACACCGCCGCCCAGGGTGAACATTGCGACATCGCTGTAATCTCTGCCGGCACCGGCAACAGCTTCTCCCAATGCCGCGCAGTCTGCGTTATTCGCAATGCGGACCGGACAGGGGATCGATCTGCCGAGTCTCTGGACGATCGGTACGTCCTCCCATTGAATATTGTTGGAATACAGAACCCTGCCGTTTTTGCGGTCGATGGTTCCCGGAATACCCACACCCACACCGATGCACTGATCCAGAGGGATGCTGTTTTCTTTCAGAAGGGACAGGATGTTCTCCGCCAGGTCATCGATGTTTTTTTCGGCGGTCTGCGAACGGTCGAAAGGATACTGCTTTACGGCGATGATGTGCTGTTCGCTGTTGATGATGCCGATCTGTACTTCCGAACTGCCGATGTCTGCACCGATCCGGATCGGACTGGCTTTTTCCCGGATGGTCGTCACAAGGGCATCGCATGTTCCTTCGATCTGCCAGTCGCCGCTGCCTGCCGGCAGAAAGAAACTGTCGCCTTTCCGGTAGCGGATCTTTTCATTCCGGCTGGATAATGTTCCGCTGCCGTCGAGGATCAGAATGCTCAGGAAGGATTCTTCTGAAACTCTTCCCTGCATGCGGTATGTCAGGTTTCCGTCCAGATTCAGTTTATCTACGGTAAAGTAATCGCAGTCTGCGATATGGGGATAGCTTTCTCCTCTGCGGATCACCGGCATTCTGGAAGTGACTGCCAGTGCCTTTTCGATATGCAGGTCTCTTTTCCTGCCGTCTTTGCCTTTGCGGCCGTAATCATAGACCCGGTAGGTGACGTTGGAATTCTGCTGGATCTCGGCGATCAGGCAGCCTCTGCCGATGGCATGCAGCGTACCTGCTTCAATGAGAAATGCATCGCCGCTGTGCACTTCCACCGCATTCAGTACTTCCTGAATGGTATTGTCTCTGATCCGCCGGGCAAATTCTTCCATGGATACTTCCCGTTTGAATCCGTAATAGATAAAGGCACCCGGAGCTGCGTCGAGGACATACCACATCTCCGTTTTTCCGTACTGTCCTTCTGTGGACAGGGCAAAACCGTTATTGGGATGGACCTGGATGGACAGATCGTCTTTCGCATCGATGAACTTGATCAGGATCGGGAAATCTCGGAATCTGCGGCAGTGTGTTCCCAGTACTTCCTGTCCGTTTTCCTGAATATATTCAGCCAGAGTTTTTCCGGCGTTTTCTCCGTTTTCGATTACGGATGGTCCGTCGGGATGGCAGGACAGTGTCCAGGCTTCCGCCAGGATATCGCCGTCATACTGCATGTTGTATTCATCTGCGAGACGATGTCCGCCCCAGAGATAGTCTTTGAATGCCGGTTTCAGTTTCAAAATGCTCATGATTGCCTCTTTTCATACATACTGCTGTCTTCATTGTGACACAGGTCAGTGCCGATGGCATATAAAAAAAGAAGACGGACACGTCCGCTTCTCAAAGCATGCCAAGAACCACATCAATATCCGGCATATCCATAATGTTTTCTGCATAGTGGACATAGCAGGTGATGCCGTCTTCATTGACGATAAACATGGCCGGCAGCTGCTGTTCATTGCCTTCGTAGTCGCCGTGGCTGAATCCTTTGAGTCTTGCTTTTCTCGCTTTTTCCCGCAGGGCTTCGCCGGCGTTTCCTGCCAGTGCCTCCATCGAGGCAGCCGGTTCAATCGAAAGCATCTGATAGATTTTCTGTTCCGGATCGGTAATGATTTCAAACGGAAGAACCGTATCCGTATTCTTCAGGTCGTTCTGTACGTGCTCTCTGTCGCTCTGCATGACGACATATACCTGAGCGTTTTTATCAAGGAATTCCTGATATCTTTCGGCAATCAGGGAAACATCATAGCGGCAGACGGTGCAGCCGATATAGCGCAGCACCCAGAATACGGTCTTTCTGCCTTTGCAGATGGCAGAAACAGAAACGCTGTCTTTGTATGCGGTGCTGAATGTAAATGCGGGAAATACATCGCCGGTCTGTAAACGTGTCATCCTCTTTACTCCTTTTTCTGTATTATAGCGGTCCGTGAAATCCATTTCATTTTCAATGACCGAGGGATTATAATACAGGTGGGTTTTCCGCAGGGAATAACTCCTTTCATAAAGAAAAAGCGGTGTGCAAACGTGCTGGCATACCGCTTTTTCTCACCGCAGAGAACAGGTGCCGTCTTCTGCGGTTCTGATCTGTTTTTTCTGGATGGCCAGTTTCAGTCCTCTGTCCATGCCTTTTTTTACATTGGATTTCATTCTTGTATAGCCCAGAAATCTGGCAGTACTGCGCATCAGCTCCGCTTTTTCCATCGGGCCTTTCTGCAGGATATATACAAAGGCATTGGCGATCTCAGCGGTCGGCACCAGGGTGATCTCGCGGCGTGTTTCATCGTATTTTCCGAATGTGCGGACAAGGCTGTAGGTATCGGGATCCATGGAACTTGTCCAGTACACCGTACCGATTTCATCTGCGGTCGTCTTCAGATTCATACCCGCCATGATTTCCTGCATGAACGGACGGATGGACGAACCGGCTCTGTGGATATGGAAACTGTTGATGACCCGCTTGATCAGAAGCCGTTCCGTGATGGGGGCTTCCGTCTGGATGACCGCGCGGATCCGTTTCCGGATTTCGTGGATTTCTGCTGTTTCTGTGAAGCTTCTGGCATCTGCGGCTGTATCGGGAAGACCGCATGCTTCATATGTCCGGATCTGCATAGGTATACTCCTTTTTTCTCATTGTAGCAAAGAACGCCGGTTTCATGCCGGGGAACAGGCAGATCTGCGGAAACAGACGGTTGCGTGCTTTTGATACATCTGCATAGTAGAGTTGAAGGTGAAGAAGAGGTGTTTGTATGGGCACAAAAGACATTATTCATTCACTCAGAGTAAAACACGGACTGACACAGGATGATCTGGCTGCGAAAGTATATGTCACACGGCAGGCTGTATCGCGCTGGGAAAACGGGGAAACCGTACCGAATCCGGAAACATTGAAAAAACTGTCGGTCCTCTTCAATGTTTCGATCAATACACTGCTGGGATCGCCGCGGAAGCTGATATGCCAGTGCTGCGGCATGCCCCTGGATGATACGGTCATCGGCCGTAACAAAGACGGCTCGTTCAGCGAAGACTATTGTCAATGGTGCTATGCGGACGGTACATTCACCTATGGCAATATGGATGATCTGATCGAAGTATGCGTCCGGAATATGGTCAGCGAAACGGTCAGCGAAGAACAGGCGCGCGCTTATCTGCGCAGTACGCTGCCGCAGCTGGATTACTGGAAACGGTATGAGGAACTGGGCGATCATGGAGAATTCGAAGAATTCAAGCAGACGCTGATCAGTGAAATCAATGATCTTCATATCGAAGGGATGCCGAAAGTAGAAAAACTGAATGCCCTGGTGGGCAGATATGTCAATCTGACATACCGGCTTCCCAATGGCATGAATGTACAATTTCTGGATGATGATACGACCTATCTGGGCAATCAGCTGGAGCCGGTATCCGGCGGCGGGAGATGTTTCGGTGTCCTTGCGGGTATGGATTTCATTCTGATCTGCACATACGCGGAAAACGGCACGGATCCGGAACTGGTTCTGTATAAGAAAAGATAGCATGCATGGGCAGTCAGGGAAGTCCTTTTAATATCATATGCAGTGACAGCCGTCCGCGGATGCTTTATGATGAAAACAGAAGTGAATAAAGGAGGAACTGATGATGGGAAGAATAATCGTCTGGATGGTTATTATGATACCCGTCAGCTGCCTGTTTACCGGTCTTGGCATATATGCGATAAAGCGGAAAGAACCAATGTGGTTCTGGTCAGGAACTTCTGTCAGTCCTGAAGAAATCACGGATATTCCTGCTTATAACCGTGCAAACGGAATCATGTGGATCGCTTTTTCTGCCATATTGTGGATCAGTACCGTGCTTGGCATTCTGGATATGAAAATCACCGGGATATTTCTGATTGCCGGAACCGTCGGCGGCGGTCTGTGTCTTCCTTTTGCCTATCGGAAGATTTATGACCGGTACAGAGTCTGAACCGGAACCGGGAAAACATATGAACATACAGGAAAGAAATGCCCGCAGGATATTTCAGACAGGTCTTTGCGGACATTTTCCGTTCTGCCGGTAAAACTGAGATATGCTTTTTTCCTTTTTCTTATAACCCTGCAGATGTACCGGTCTGTTTATCGTCTATAATTAAGAACAGGTATTTTTATTGCTGCAGGAGGTGCTTTCGTGCAAAAGGCATTATTATCCAAATTGAATGAGGCACTTGTCTCGGTTCTGCCTGTATTCGGCATTGTGCTGGTACTGTCCTTTACGCCGCTGGCACCGCTGACGATGCAGGAGAGAATCATATTCGCAATATGCGCATTGTTTCTCGTCATCGGCATCGGTCTGTTCAACCTCGGTGCGGATCTGGCGATGTCGCCGATCGGCCGTCATGTCGGATCGGGTCTGACAAAATCCGGACGCATCAAGACGCTGTTCGCAGCCTGCTTCCTGATGGGAGTTCTGATCACGGTTGCCGAACCGGATCTTTCGGTTCTGGCCGGGCAGATCAGCGAAGTCATCCGTCCGATGACCCTGATCATGACGGTAGGCATCGGCGTCGGTCTGTTCCTGGTACTGGCCGTGCTGCGCATTGTCACAAAGACGGATCTGACATCCATGCTGCTGTTCTTCTATATGCTGCTGTTCGCGTTTTCATCCCTGATGATCGCCCAGGGCGGCAAATCGTATCTGCCTCTGGCATTTGATTCCGGCGGTGTTACGACCGGTCCGATCACGGTTCCCTTTATCATGGCACTCGGTATCGGTATTGCCCAGACGATGGGCGGCCGCAATGCCGGTCAGAACAGCTTCGGTCTGATCTCGCTGTGCTCTGCCGGTCCGATCCTGGCGGTATTGATTCTTTCCATCGCCGCCTCGGGAGGAACCATCCATTTCCCGCTGCCGGATTATTCCATGGAATCAGGTCTGGGTGCTGCTTTCTGGCATCTGCTTCTTGAGACCGGATGGGATGTCGCCAAGTCGCTGCTGCTGATGGTCGGATTCTTCGCGGTGCTGCAGAAATTCATCCTGCATCTGCCCGGAAGAAAAGTCAGAAAAATCATGGTCGGCATTCTGTTTGCCTTTGCCGGTCTGGTCATATTCCTGGTGGCAGTAACGATCGGATTCATGCCGGTCGGCTATAAGATCGGAACGCAGATGGCCCAGGGCAATACGATGTATCTGGTCGGATTTGCGTTTATCATCGGCATGGTCGTCGTCCTTGCCGAGCCGGCGGTTCACGTATTGAATCAGCAGGTAGAGGAAGTCACCAACGGCGATGTGAAGCAGAAACAGATGATGGCGGCGCTTTCGATCGGTGTCGGCGTATCGATCGGTCTTTCGGTCATCCGCCTGATCTTCGGCTTCTCGCTGCTGTACTATCTGATTCCGGGATATCTGATTTCTCTGGGTCTTTCATTCTTCGTGCCGAAGGTATATACGGCGATCGCGTTTGACTCGGGCGGCGTTGCCAGCGGTCCGCTCACCAGCAGCTTCATTCTGCCGATGATGATCGGTGCATGCGTTGCGATGCGGGGTGCCGATGCGATCATGGATTTTGCCTTCGGGGTCGTATCCATGGTTGCCATGACGCCGCTGATTACGATCCAGTGTCTCGGCTTCCGCAGCGTCATCAGCGCATTCATGCGGGAGAGCAGATCGGTACAGAGAATTCTGGATGCGGATGACGGTCAGATCATCTATTTTGAGTAAAGGAGGCAGGGCGTATGTCGGAAATGAATAAGCAGATGAACCTTGCACCGCATAAACTGATGATGCTGATCACCATTGTCAAAAAAGGAAAAGGTACATTCTTCGCGGATTTCCTCAAAACATTCGATGCAAATCTGCAGGTATGCGTCGTCGGAAACGGATCTTCTGAAGACACGGAACTGGCGGAGTATCTGGGCCTGAAGGAAAGCCGGAGAACCGTGATCTTCTCCATCGTCCGGGAAGAATCGGTCAAAGCGATTCTCGAAGCGCTGGAAGACAGGTTCCATACCGTCAATGAAGACTGGGGTATTTCCTTCGCAATGCCGCTTTCCAGTGTCATCGGAAAGCTGAGCTATGGATTCTTAAGCAATGATCAAAGGATGGTAAGCAAAGATGAGTAAATATGAAGCGGTATTCTGCGTGATCAACGCAGGTTTCTCGGATCAGGTCATATTCGCCGCAAGAAAGGCCGGGGCCAAGGGTGCTACGATCGTCAAGGGACGCGGCACGACTTCGACCGAGGCAGAAGATCTGTTCAAAATCACGATTCAGCCGGAAAAGGAAATGGTTATTCTGGTGGTGCCTGCGGAGATCAAGGATGATGTCCTGAAGTCGGTCTATGCGACAGCCGGACTGGAGAGCGAAAGCAACGGTATCGCTTTCTCGGTGCCGATTTCCCAGTCTGTCGGTGTCGGCGGCTTTGATGAGCAGTAATATATACGCAATGAAAAAGGAGGGGAACCTCCTTTTCACATGTCTGTACAGCTTTGATTTTCTCTGTTTCATTTCAGAAACAGGAGACTGAGTGCGATCAGGACCTGACCGATGTAATACAGGCTCAGATTGGTGACGCGCAGACTGAATTTTGTTTCCGGTCCGAATGTATTGAGAATCAGAACGATATCGCTGATCAGGAACAGAAATGCGCCGGCAGCGAAGATATATGCAAAGGATGACGGGGAAGCGAACATGTTCATCCATGCGCAGCAGTTGAGCAGGACAATTGCGCCGATGTAGAAAATCCCGAAGATTTTAAGAGGCTTCATCAAGAAGTGTGGGCAGATTTAAGAAGCCTGTAAGGTAAATCCACCGGTATATCTGAACATCTCAGAAAGATCATATCGATCATATTC
>CADABS010000070.1 GCA_902786245.1 uncultured Erysipelotrichaceae bacterium | reverse complement strand
TTGAATGCGGACCGGAGATTGCACCGCTGACACTGGCGAATGTGCTGAAGACAAGATCTGCCAGATTCGTACGGCGTGATCTTCATGAAGCAGTGAAGAAATACTATTGGTCAGACAAGCCGATGTTCTGGAGCGATTCATACTTTGTCTGTACCGTCGGAGAAAACAGCAGAAACATTGTCCGGAACTATATCCGCTCCCAGGATAAAGGATCAGGGACGAATTCATCACCGTCCATGCGGTGATACCCAAAGGCTCCTATGGACGGTGTCCTCTTCGCTTGGGGATAGATATTCAAAAAGGATGATCCGTCCAGTGATCATCCTTTCATTTTCAGTGTATTTCCGATACAACTGTATCCAGTTCTTCCCAGGCACCGGTCATATTATTCAGCACCTGCGTTCCCTGTACTTCTCTCAGACCTGCCTGACGCCAGGCGATATTCCATGCCCCAATCTTTCCCGGCGGATAATCCGTATTATTGAAGAAAGCAAGGTATGTTTTTCCGGATTCAATATCGATATCTTCACTTTCCCGCCAGTGTACATATGCCGGCGGCTCTTTCTGATTCTCTTTCATCAGCGCTTCTGATTTCGCCAGGGAGTCCGGTGAGAATTCCTGCATGAATGTCCGGTATGCAGACCACGGAACCGTTCCGCCTCCGCGGGTGAAGGTATACTCTTTCTTTTCTGCTTCAAAGTCTCCTTTATATGTCCGCAGAACCGTAAACGTTCCCCAGGTAAACGGTGCAGCTGCTTTCTCTGTGCTCTCGCTGTATGTTTCTGCCCCTTTGATGGTTTCCACCCTGATCAGCGCAGCCGCATCGCACATGTCATATGATCCGTTCATCCCCGGTATTTCCGCAAGATCTGCGACAAAGAACGCATCCATGACAGTTCCGTCTTCCGCAGGTGGAATGCTTTCCTGATGATCCGCTGTACGGATGGCATCATATGCTTCATCAATCACCAGGTAGACTTCCGCATTGACCGCGTATTTTCCCGTATCATTCACAAGAATATCCCCGCTGTCCGAATGTATGACCGTCAGGATCTCCTGATGGACTGTTCCTTTGATTTCAAGAATATACACAATATCAGCCGCATCTTCTGCACCGATACCGGTCTGATCCGATACTTTTGTGATTTCCTTCAGATTTTCATTGATCTCCCGGATCAGACGTTCCGGATCCGGCACATGTCGATTTTCTTCCGCAATGCCGCCAGGCGCATACCACAGAGTAATCTCTGATACTTCTTCCCCACTGACGTACAGAACATCTTCTTTCACTGCCGGTGTGCTTTCTTTCTGCCTTGTCATCATAAACACCATTGCCAGAATCAGACATACCGAAGCCGCAATGATCCCGGCAGTTTTCTTTCTGTTTTTCTTTACCGCCAGATTGGCGATCCGCAGCTTCGGATCTCCTTCGGTGAACGCAACCGGTGCAGCGTATCTGTGTTTCTGCACAGACAGCGAAAGCAGCGATTCGGCATAAGCCGGACGGATATCTTCCCTGTTCCGGCAGACAACTTCCTCGTCGCAGCTCATTTCCATATCCTTCTGGAAACAGTCATATGCCAGCCAGACAAGCGGATTGAACCAGTGCAGCACCAGAGCTAAGTATGAAACCAGCTTGACCAGCGGATCTTTCCTGCGGATATGAAACCGTTCATGCATGAGAATATATCCGCATTCCTGCTCTGAAAGCGATGACGGCAGATAGATCACCGGTTTCACGATTCCGTATACAAACGGAGATTCAATATAATCACAGCGCCGGATATCCTCCGCTTCCGCAACGGAAAACCTGAGTTTCTGTTTCAGCCTGTGCAGAGAAACACCGCTGCAGACTGTAAAACATACGATACCTGCCAGCCAGATCAGAGAACCCGGATAAACCAGGTTTCTCCATGTCCTGGTATTTGTTTCATTGATCACCGGTACTTCCGCTTCATACGAAGGAACAGAAACCGCTGCCGGACGGAATTCTGTTTCTGCCGTTTCTTCATAATAGACAGAAAGCGGCTCGGAATACGGAACCGGACTGAATTGTGTTTCAAACGTAAACGGACACAGCAGCCGGATCCAGATCACCATCCAGAGCGCATAGGCATATTTCTTCGGCAGTTTCCGCATCAGAAACCTGACTGCCAGAACACAGAGAATCATCCATGACGCATTTCCGGACATATCCAGTATTTCCAGAAACAGTTTTACTGTCATTTTCTATCCCTCATTTCATCGATCATGCGTTTCATTTCTTCGATTTCTTCACTGCTCAGCGATCTTCGCCGGGAAAAAGCTGCTATAAATGCGGGCAGAGATCCGCCGAACGACGTATCCACGACCCTTTCGCTCTGGATGGAATAGAATGTATCTTTTGAAATCAATGACGTAACGATACCATGATCATTCTGAAAGATACCCCGTTCACACAGTCTCTTCAGAATAGTATATGCCGTTGACTTCTTCCAGTTCAGTTCTTTTTCCGCAAGTGCCGCCAGCTGTCCGGATGACAGCGGCTCATTCTCCCAGATCAGATCCGCAAACTTCTCCTCTATATTTCCAAGTTTGATTTCATCCATAGAACCCTCCGTTCTACAAGCAGTAGACCTATCTTTAGTCTACAATCAGTAGACCATTCTGTAAAGAAAAAACTGTAACAGAACCAACTGTTACAGTCCTCCGATTTCAATATTTGAATCCAGTGATTTGATGATATCCGTATATGTCTTGTAGATTTCCTGATACCCGGGAAGGATTTCATCATTGAGCTGCGAGAACGGAATGACTTCTATGTTATAGCGCAGATCCGGATATACACCTTCCATGATTGTATAATGCAGGTCCGCCCGGACATGGTCGATCTTGATGACCGTTTCTCCGTTTTCCTCTGTCTTGGTAATATCCAGACCCGCCATCATGCCGATCAGATTGTCATTGTCCAGCTGCGAAGAAATCAGATTTCCCATCGCATAGAATACCGGCTTCCCGTCGATCCACTGGAACGGCTGAATGACATGCGGATGGTTGCCGACAATGATATCCGCACCTGCCTTGACCATTTCCTGGGCCAGCCATGTCTGCGTTTCATTGACACCATGCGAATACTCCGTACCCCAGTGCATCGCCGCAATGACGACATCATTTGTCTCTTTGGCCCGGCGGATCTTATCCAGCACTGCCTCTTCATAGCCCGGGAAATAATTCACTTCGTAATCATATTCCGGATAGATACCGTTGGTATGCTCGCAATACGAAACAAACGCAATCTTAATGCCGTTGACCTCCATCGAGGCAATCGCATCGTATTCTTCCTGGGATGTATTCGTACCCTGCATCAGAACATTTTTCTGACTGTTCCAGAATTCCCTGGAATTGGATACACCGGCAAAGCCCATATCCAGACAGTGGTTATTTGCGGTCGATACCAGATTGAACCCGGAATCCACCATATACTGACCGAATTCCTTCGGACTGTTGAATACCGGATATCCGGAAAGACCAAGCTCCGTACCGCCCAGAATCGTTTCCTGGTTGTAATACTGCAGATCATACGGCTCAGCAATTTCCGCGATCCGGTGCAGCTGCTTGTCGAAATTGAACGAACCGTCTTCATTCCATGCGTCCATGTATACAGACTCATGAATCAGACCGTCACCGGTCAGAAACACCGTGACCTTCTGTTCCTTCTTTTCTTCTTCCTTTGTCTCTTCCTGCTTATCTTTCTCTTCGGTCGTTTCTTCCGGCTGATCAGCCGTATCTTCTTTCTTCGGCGAAAGCAGCGCTCTGACACCGAAGATGAGACCGATCACCAGAAGCACAGGAACCGCAATGACCATTGCCATCCGCAGCGGTCTGACTTTTCTTCTTCTCTTAGTCGGCATAATCTCCTCCGGAAATATGATAATACTCTTCCATTGTCATATCTGCACCTGCCGCATAGATCTTTGCGGCTTCTTCTTTTCCGACATAGCGGAAATGCCATGGTTCATAGCTATAACCCGTAATGTCTTCCTTGTCTTTGGGATAGCGCATGATAAATCCGTATTCATGGGCATGGGCTGCCAGCCATTTCCCTTCATCCGTTCCTTCGAACTCCTGGGTCAGATCATATGCTGTATCCACTCCGCACAGATCGGTTGCCAGACCGGTCTGATGATCGGAGTATCCGGGCCTCGAAGAAATCGCATCTGCGGTTTCCTTCCCGTAGCTGTCGACATAGCCGTAATACAGTGTCGTCTGGAAATCCTCGCCCCGGTAGCCGGAACCCATGACCAGATGCACGCCTTCATTTTCCGCTGCCGCAAACATTTCTTCGATTGCGACTGCCGCCTCAAGACGCATCGACCAGGTGTTATAGCGCATCTCCACACCCTCCGGATATGCCAGATCAGAAGGCACATATCCTTCCGGCAGACGGTGCTTTTTATTCGCAATGACAAGCAGGCTGTCTGTATCAAAGAATCTCGGATCCGTCTCCGGATCAATTTCCGGTTCCTTCGGTTCTTCCGGCTCTTCTGGTTTTTCCGGTTTTTTGGATTCTTCCGGCGTTTCTTCTTTCTGCGTCTGATCCGTTTCTGCCGTTTTTGTTTCTTCCGGCTTTGTTTCTTCTTTCTTCTGACCGCATCCCTTCAGCACCAGGATCAGACCGAGTACCAGCGCTGCCGCAATCCCGATCAGGATGAGCATTCTGTCCGTTCTTATTTTTCTCTTTTTCGCCATTTCTCTCCCTCAATACAATCAGCTCTGTTCTTCCTCATTGATATTCATATGCATGATATTCCGGTATTTCGATCCGACTGTTCTTTCCAGTTCAAACGGTTCCCCGGGAAGATTGTCATAGCTGTCAATCAGTTCTCTGAGCTGTTTCTTTTCCTCATCCGTCAGATCAAAAGAGAATATCTTCTCATTGTCATGGACATGGCGGCTGCTGCGCACGCCGATGACAATTGCCGCAACACCCGGCTGATCCAGCACCCACCGCGCCGCGACCTGGGGAATCCCGACACCATGGCGGTCTGCGGTCTCCTTCAGTACCAGAAGCAGTTTCTGATAGCCATCCCAGCCCAGCGAATCCTCAATGACCTGCAGATACTTCACCTGCGAACGCGTCTCCGCAATGATTTCTTCCCGTTTCTTTCCGATATATCTTTCCGCCAGAAAGCCGCCTGCCAATGTACCGTAGCAGATCAGATGAATGCCATGGTCAAGACAGTACTGCTGCAGTTTCTTTTCCGGTCTGCGGTCGAACAGCGAATACTGGGCCTGACAGGAAACCACCGGAATACCCGCATCGATAAGCATTGCCAGATGATCTGTATCGAAATTGGTCACGGATACACAGCGGATCTTTCCCTGTTTCCGCAGTTCATTGAGATATCCGGCTGTTTCAATCATTCCCGGAACCTCATAATCCCACCAGTGGAACTGCACCGCATCCAGCACATCTTTATGCAGTCTCTGCCGGCTGCGGTCGATGATTGATTCCGTAAATGCAAAGTCCACCTGATCCAGTATCTGCAGATCCGGTACATATTTCGTATGGACCTGGATATCCGTTTCCTTAAATGAAGGATCCTGCTTCTTTTCCGCAATGAATTCGCCGATGAATTCTTCCGCACCGGTATAGATATCGGCACAGTCAAAAGAAGTAAATCCCGCTTCCGTCAGTTCTTCAAATGCCTTATGCACATCGCTGAAATCCAGAGGTCCGTCCAGGGCATGACCCTGCGACAGCTGCCAGCATCCGTTCAGCACCCGGCTGACCGTATATCCCGGTGCCAGTTCGATCTTATTGTTCATCTTCTTCCTCCAACGGCACTGCCGTTACTTCGCTGTGATGGAATTTCCGTATACCGGTACGGGTAATACGGAACTGTGCGCCGCAGTTGGGGTCCGGGCATGCGATCAGAGAGTCGGTATACATCCAGTCTTTACGGTCCTGTACCCTCTGTTTAGCCGGCAGGATGGGCAGCAGAGCTGCCAGGGCATACATCGAAAAAGAAGTATCCTTTTCAAAGACAAGATTTTCACCCTGTACCAGAAAAGAATCGCCTTCCCTGTGTCCGCATACAAACGGTCTGTCCGTTGCGCATGTCTCCACTTTCAGATCATATAATTCAAACGTATCATCCATCATCTGATCCTCTGTCATTGTCACAAGTATACCATCAAATCCATATGGACTTAGTGTACAATGCAGGTATGAGCGCGAACGAAAGAAAAGATCTGCACATGAAACAGGCGGCATCCTATATCCGCTATTTTCAGGACACCCGTGACAAGATCTATGACAAAGATATTCAGAACAGTACAGATGAAATGATCAGAGCACTGCGTGATCTCAGGGACCTGCAGTACTGGTTCGACAGCGGCGAATATGAACTGGACCGCTTCTATGACAAATATCTGCCCTTTCTGAACATGATCTTTGAAAACTATCTCAAACTCGAATCTTCCTGGAACTTTGAAGAACTGAAAAAGGTCAAAGAAAAACTGATCAAAACGATCGGACAGGTAATCGATGTCATTCAGCAGATCATGAAAATCCTGCCCATGGATGAAATGAGCGATGCCAGCGCTGAAATCAAAGCGAAGCAGGCAAAAGAAGAACTGGACAGAAAATACAGCAGACTGGAGAATCTGTAACGGATTCTTCTTTTTTCTGTAATCTTTCTGTCATATAACCGTTATAAAGGTGAAAGAGGTTTGCATGGAGAATGATCTGATTGAAGAAATATACCGGAAATACAGCCGCCAGCTGTATATCTATGCCCTTTCGCTGGTGCATAACCGCGCAGACGCAGAGGATCTGGTATCGGAAACATTCATCCGGGCATTTCTCTCATTGAAAAGACATGACAATCTGCAGACATGGCTGTACACCGTATTGCGGAATCTCTTCTTTGATGAAATGCGCAGACGGAAACATGTCATTTCCCTGGGTGAACAGATGCTTGCCCATATTCCCCCTGCCGGTGAAACTGACCGTACACCCTGGCTGTATGAAAAGATCAATGCCCTGAAACAGCCGGACCGGGAAATCATGATCCTGACCCTGACATCCGGACTGAACGATGAACAGATTGCAGAACTGGTGCATATGACAAAAGAAAACGTACGGGTGATCCGCCACCGCACAAAACAGAAACTGAAAGAACTGGCACAGAAAGAAGGTTACAGCAATGACTGACAGAAATACTGATACATATGATACATCCGCAAGCCGCCGCATCAGCCGGGCAATCACACGGCGGATCTATACCAGGATCCTGATTGTACTGCTGTGCCTTGCCGCATTGACAGCGGGATGTTTCTTCGCTGTCAGGCAGTACCGGGAAAGCACATCCTGGCATCTGAGCAATCTGCCGCAGCTGACTGACCGGCAGGCATATGCCCGTTTTTCTCCCCAGCGTACCGAAGATCAGATTCTCACAGACAACGCAGCCATCTATCTGCAGAGCTGTGCAGAGCTGTTCATGCCCGGATATAGTCTTTCCCTTTCCGGCAGCTGTGAAAAAACCGCCTATGGAGAATACACATTTCCGGTGATGATCCGCAATGAATTCCGGGCTGTACGCGAACGGAACCGCTCCTGGGGCAGTCCGGCATCCGCAGTCATTTCCAACGGTACGATCACAATCAGCGATACCGCCGAATCAGATCTGATGAAAGACAGCGGCAATGAATGGTGGCATCTCTCTGACAGCGAATACCGCAGCTTTTACAGCATCCCCGAACCTGCTGACGAAATCACTGGCCTCCCCGATTCTGCATATGTCGAAATGGATGTGCGTCTGAAAGATCCCGTCACCGCAGAACAGCTGCTGGAGATACAGGCAGTTTATCCGGATTCGCGTATTCTGTACGCTGTTACATACATCGATGAAGAAACAGACGGCATCAGCAGTATCCTCGGCTTCAGCCTGATGCGCAGCCAGATCAATGCCCTTGTTTCCAGCGAAGTGCTGGATGAATATCCGGATCTGTTCATGCAGGCAGAAACGGCATATGATGTATTTCATACACCATACAGCTACTATGAAAGCCTGCAGGATGAAAGCGTCCGGAAATCCTGCGCAGAAAAATACGAAAAGCATTTCAGAAGCATTCTGAAACTGCTGACACAGAGCCACGTGCTTTCATCACGGCAGAATACGCTGACAGAAAAATACTGTGCACAGATTCAGTCCGGGCCTGTTTCCATCCTCGGATTCCGCGCATCTTTCACCAGAGAAGACGCCCTCAGAATCCTGGATGAAGAATTCGCTGACAGTGTCCATATCGAAGACATAAAAATGAACCGTTTCGATGAGTGAAACAGTTCATCCTAATGATTCCGCATCCGGCATTTTACTGCCATTCATCATCCACAATAACTTTCGGTATCATCGTGAATATGTAATTATGCGTTTCATCATCATTCGTTTCTTTATCCAGATACACCGTGATTTTCGTATCCGAAATCTTTTCAATCATCCGGCTGAGCTTTTCTTCCGGAACCCGGCAATCTTCAAAATCTTTCAGATTCCCGACAATATGATCATTGATCTTTCTCTGCAGATCCTGATGATCTGTTTCAAATTCTTCCCCATATTCATATACAAGATCATAGAACCATTGACGGTTCGCATCTTCCAGACGGATTGAATGATCCGTCAGTTTTTTGTGTACACAGAAAACCGGAAGATAGTATCTCCCATCATCCAGTGAAAGGAAGTAAACCGCTGCTTCGCAGTACATATCACCGGCATATTCCTTCTGGATGTTTTCACCTGTTTCAATAGCAGCAGAGTCAAAACGATGATTCTTCAATGTCAGAATGATACGGGCTGCAGGTTCATCATGGTGATAATACAGCACGGTTTCCTCCGGCTGTGCCATTCTGTAATCAGGATCCTGCCATACAGAAACAATATTTTCTTCACTTGATCCATCCAGTTTTGCATTCAGCCATTTTTCATCATGCACAGCTGCTTCACCGATGGAAGGTACAGATGAACGGCAGCTGCACAGTACCGCTGCACTCAGCACCGGTATCAGTACTTTCTTTATCATCAGAAAACCCTCCTGTTCTTAATACATTTCTATTACATAAAGGACCTGTTTTCAATATCCGTTGTCTGAACGGGCGTATCTGCTGTCTGAACGGAATAATCATCCACCAGCTAAGCTGGTGGTTTTTCACAATACGGGCTGTTAGCCCTCATATTGCTGGCTGCGCCAAGAGGCGCATGTGCGGTCCGCCAC
>CADABS010000069.1 GCA_902786245.1 uncultured Erysipelotrichaceae bacterium | reverse complement strand
AATCTATGCCCGTTTTTTATTCGATGAATTTCATCGGATATCGGCTCTGTATCTGATGATTTGTTAATTTCCTAACCCACACTTATTAATGAAGAGCCGATTTTAAATGCTTTTTCCGCGGTGATCTTTGTGAAGATCCATTTCATAAGCAGCGCTGTCAGGATGACGGAAAGAATGATACAGAAGATTTTGCCTGTATTCATCGGGAATACGGCAAGCAGATACAGGATATGGCCGCTCAGAAATACCAGAATGCCGGCCAGGAAAACCGGTTTTCCTTTTTCCTTTGCGACATAGCGCAGGTTCAGCAGAACATCGGCGATACATCCGAGAACCAGACCGGTGACGATCTTTGAAGCAGCGGCTGTTCCGCTGGAATTCATGAAGCCGAGGATGACGAAACTCAGTGAGGCAAGTCCTTTCAGAATGACAGCCGGGACGTATTTCTGCTGCTTTTCCGCATAGATGAACATGGAAGTCATACAGAAACAAAGAGCGATCAATACGATCATAATCCACCTCCGGATCCTACTGTCTTCATTGTAGCATTGTTACAGCCTCACTATGAATGCACACAGGGGTGAGTATGCTATAATTCGTTTATATTCATATATGTAAAACATCATGGGTAAAAGGAGTTGCTATGTACAGAGCAGGCATCGATATCGGCGGCACCCAGCTGCGGGCAGCCATCTTTGATGAAGACTACAACATTGTCGATATTTTCAAAACTGTCAATGATCCGGCAAAGACCGGTGCAGAGAATATGGATATTCTGCTGGAACGCATCAATGCCAGTCCGTATCCGCTGTCCGGCATCGGCATCGGTTCACCCGGCCCCCTGGATCTGAAGAACGGACTTGTTCTCAATCCTCCGAATCTGAAGGGATGGGATAACTTTGCGATCGTTTCCTATACGGAAAGAAAAACCGGACTGAAGACATGGCTGAACAATGATGCCAATGTGGCAGGCTATGCGGAAGCGCTGCGGGGTGCGGGAAAGGGATATGACAGTGTCGTATTCATCGGTATTTCAACGGGTCTTGGCGGATCGTATGTATATAAGGGAGAACTGATCAACGGTGCCCATTCCAATGCGTCCGAATTCTATAACATGATCGTCAATGATGATACATATCATCACCGCTCTGCCAATCCCGGTTCCCTGAATGAAACAGCCGGCGGCACAGCCATGCACAGGATCGCTTCGGAACGCTACGGAAGGGAAACATCCACGAAGGAACTGTTCGACCGGTATGATGCGGGAGATGCGGCAGCCCGGGAAATCCTGGAATTTACGTCCGAGAGTCTTGCCCGGGGCATTGCCAATATCTTCTATACGATCGATCCGGATGTATATGTGGTCGGCGGTTCGGTTGCCATCTATCATCCCTGGTATGTGGAAATGGTAAAACAGAAGGCAATGCGCTATATCGTCGCGGATGATATTCTTGTCGTTCCGGCGCAGTTCGATGACGACGCAGGACTGATCGGGGCAGCGCTGCTGGTGCAGGAAGATGAATAAAGGCACAGCGAAAGTCCTGGCGGTCATGATTGTTCTGTATCTGATTATGAACCGTCTGATCGGCTTATGGACAGGCGGCATGTCTATGCCGAATCTCTCCGGCATGAAGGAACAGGAAATACTCTCCTGGTCAGAAGAATCCGGTATTCCGGTAGAGTTTGAATATACATATATCGCTTCTGCGGAAGAAGGCATATGCATATCAACGTATCCGGATGCAGGGGCAGTCGTCAATAAAGAAGATACCGTGATCGCATATATCAATCAGAAATAGCAGACCGTGTCTGTTATTTTAATGCATGGTACAGATCAGGAGACAGAAGAATGATCTACGATTACAGCGTAACAAAAGCCAATGGCGAAACACTGAATATTGCGGACTATAAGGGAAAGGTCATCATGGTCGTCAATACGGCGACTGCCTGCGGTTTCACGCCGCATTATGAAGCTCTTGAACAGATGTACAGGGATTATCATGATCAGGGCTTTGAAATCATTGACGTACCCTGCAATCAGTTCGGAGCCCAGGCACCGGGGACGGATGAAGAGATCCATGAATTCTGCACCCTGCATTACAACATGACCTACCGGCAGATGAAGAAGGCGGATGTCAACGGAGAAAACGAACTCCCGCTGTATACATATCTGAAATCGCAGAAGGGCTTTGAAGGATTCAATGATCATAAATACAGAGCCCTGCTTGAAAAGAAATTCGCGGAAGCCGATCCGGACTGGGACAAAAAGCCGGATATCAAATGGAACTTCACAAAGTTCATCATTGACCGCGAAGGCAATGTCGCCGCAAGATTCGAGCCGACTGCCGATATGGCAGATGTCGAAGCCTGCTGTAAACTATCATAACTGCAGTGAACTACTCGGCAATTGAATTGCCAGAGCATCGGGTTGGCACAGCGTAAGATGTGCAGCTCCCGGGTGCGTCCATGACACCTTTACTGCTGTATCTGTATTTATGACAGATACTACACAGCTGCCTGTATTACCATTGTCGAAGACAAGCCTGTTTCAGGGATATGCATGTCAATCTGATTCTCATACAGATACTTTCTCAGAATATTGTATGCTCCAAGTGCATCCGCATTGTATATATTCTGACCTTCCTGATACAGCCCTCTCTTTATCCTGTTTCCCTTTATCGCCTCTTCTGCACATACTCTTTCTGTATGTGGTCCGCACTGGCTGCTGTATGCCTCGTTCTGCCGGATCATTCGGATTCCATATAACTGCAGTTTGTATTCCAGCATCATATAGATCACTGCATACGGCAGACTGTTCATTTTCTGATTCGTGCTGTCTCCGAGATTCTTTCCTTTGCGTATATTCCGGATATCTCCTATGATGACCCTATGGATGTCATTATCATGACAGTAATCCGCAATACATCTTGTCACCTTGTGCAGGTAATCATGAATACTGCATCTTTTATTCTCATACAGTTTCTGTATATGCTTCGATGTCTTCGGATACTTTACTCCCTTCGATGACTGTATCAGACTCCATTGTGACTGTACACGGGCTATTTCCTTTTCATATCTGTAACAGATATTCAGATACTGTCTTCCGAGTATAAAGCTTCTTCCTGAACTGTCATAGCATGTGAACAGATTATACAGTCCGGGATCAATGGACAGATAATGGCCGTTGTCTTCCATGTACTCCGGATCTGCGACCTCATAAATAACGATAATTTCACTCTCACCGTTTTCCGGAGGATATATCCTGATCTGCTTTATGACATCTGTATCCTGGAAAATCTCATTTTCCAGATAAAGGTATTTATCTTCGATGCCATATTCCGACTTCATATACTCCTTCAGTTTTTTCGGAAGAGTCAGACGTACTTTCCCGCTTCCTGCTTCATGCCTGATTCCGTTCTGCATGTATGTGATTTCCATGTTCTCCTGCTTGAAACGCGGCGGATTCGGATTTTTGATTCCTCCGGATTTTAAAAGAGCATGGTATGACTTCCATGCCTTGTCCAGTTGTTTGCATACTTCCTGTGCTGTCTGTGAAGGAAGTGACTTAAACCACAGATCATCCTTGTGTGCTTTCTTCTGATAATACCAGTCCGGATATTCTTTCAGTTCCAGTTTTCTGTAATTCCTTCTTTCGTAATTACATACATTCCACAGCTTATATGCGGCATAGTTCATATGTCCGAGTATATTGCTTTCATTGTCTTTCAGCTTTATTTTCGTTTTATGACTCAGCCGCATATTTTTCCCTCCTCTCTTTTCAGTATGCTTTCGTCTGGTTTTCGATATACCTTCTTATGTTTTCTTCAGATACAGAACCAATCGTTTCTACATAATAGGAATGATTCCACAGCTGACCTTTCCAGAGTTTCTCCCTGATTTCAGGAAACTGTTCAAACAGTTTCCTTCCGGTAATACCCTTCAGATATTTTACAATATCTGTAACAGACAGTTTCGGAGGACCGGACACAAAGCAGTGGACATGGTCACCTTCACCGCATTCAAACAGATGAACGGTAAAGCCTTTATCTGTGGCAATCTGACGGACAAGTTCTTTCAGATATAGTTCAACCTCTTCGGAAAGAATCTTTCTGCGATACTTGACAGACCATACCACATGGTAATTGATATTGCATACAGAAGTTCTGTAATGAACTAGATTATCTTTCATACACATAGTATATCATTTTTGGCATTATCAATGAATATGAAAAGACTATGCAAAGCCACTTATTGTGCGCTTTCATCTGCGGTAATTGAATTACCGAGGATTCCCGCTTATTGTCCTAAAGGTCCGGAAAACCGGGCTTTTTGCATGTCTGTGCAGCAGACAATACGGTATGATGGAAATAGAACAGAAATCAGGAGGCATCGCTGAATGAAGAAAACCATATGGAGTATTCTGCTGCTCTGTCTGCTCATCAGTGCAGGATGCAGTGAAAAACCGGCCGGAACACTGGAAGAAGGAAATGTGAATGTGATCCTGCTGGGTGATACAAGATACCTGTATGACACGATCATAGACCGGAGTCAGTTTGAACAGGGAGAAAGAATCGGAACCGCATCGGGAAACGGCAGAAAATTTGAAATATATACTGTGCAGAATGATGGAAACAGAGAGTATCTGTATGTTCTGACGGAAGATCAGACAGAGCGGATCTATGTGAAAGAAAGTCTTGTAAGAGAGATGGAAAAAGAAGTAAAGACAGTCTGTTTTGACGGAAAGGAAATGGATTACATACGCTTCGGCAGCCGGAGCGGACCGACGCTGGTCATCCTGCCCGGTCTGTCACTGAAAAGCGTCATGGGCTCGGCTGCAGCAATCATCCAGGCATATCAGATTCTGGCAAAGGACTATGACATTCTTCTGATGGACAGAATCAGAGAAATACCGCAGGGCTGCGATATGCAGGCAATGGCAGAGGATACGGAAAAAGCATTGCAGGAACTGCATGTCTCTCCTTCCTTCATCATGGGTGTCTCCCAGGGCGGCATGATAGGTCTGCATATGGCGATGGATAGATATTGTCCGGGCGGTCTGATCCTCTGTTCAGCCTCATCCCGGATCGGAGAGGAAAGCGCTGCCGTATTGGGCGAATGGAAACGGCTGGCACAGGAAAGGAATCTTCCCGCATTGATGGAGACCTTCGGGGAATATGTCTATACACCTTCGTTTTATGAACAGTATAAAGAGATCATCACCGCATCCGGCAGCGGCGCATCGGAACAGGATTACGAAAACTTCATCCGCTCGATTGACGGGATGATTGATTTTGATGTATATGACCGTCTGGAAGAAATCCATTGTCCGGTCTATGTACTCGGGGCAGGGGAGGACAGAATACTGGGGGCACAGGCATCCAGGGATCTGATGGAAAAGCTGCACTGCGATGGATATATCTATGAAGGATACGGACACGGCGTCTATGACGAAGCACCGGATTATCTCGAGAGGATCGGGCAGTTCCTGGCAGGCATCTCACATCCGCTTGAATAAGGATCATATTCCCGCTGCACCGATTGACGGAATACATTCGAGCATGTATTTTTAAATACATATACATGGAGATGCAAATATGACAGATCTGAAAGAAAGAACAGCAGCCTTTATACAGGCACATGGAAAGACATACCAGGATATTGCGCTGGCGATCCATGCGAAGCCGGAAGTATCGAATTATGAGTTCTTTGCGTCAGAAACGCTCAGCACCCAGCTGAAGAACGAGGGCTTTGAAATCGAACTGCCGGCAGCTCATCAGAGAACCGGATTTGCGGCATATTACAGGAGCGGAAAACCGGGACCGACCGTTGCCTTCCTGGCGGAATATGACGCTCTGGCCGGACTGGGACATGGCTGCGGACATAACATTTTCGGTGCGACTTCCTCACTTGCGGCAGCGGCATTGAAAAGCATTATCGATGAAACCGGCGGAGAAGTACGTTTATACGGAACACCCGGTGAAGAGGGCGGCGAAGAAGGAAGCTCCAAGGGCAGTTTTGTCAGGGACGGATACTTTAAAGACGTGGATTTTGCATTATGCGTGCATCCCGGCAGCAGTCCTAAGAATAAACTGTCGTCAAGGAATCTTGCCAATGCGGCCATGGAAATCGAGTTCTGGGGAAAGCCTGCCCATGCGGCAGCGGATCCGTATCACGGACTGAATGCGCTGGATGCGCAGATCCTCGTATACAATGCCATCAGTATGCTGCGGCAGCAGGTAACAACGGACGTAAGAATGCACGGCATTATCGTTGACGGCGGCACAGCACCCAATGTCATTCCGGAATATACAAGATCAAGATACTATCTGCGGGCAGCCGCAAAGAATACGGCTCTGGATGTTGTATCCAAAGTCGAAAAGATCGTCGAAGGCGCAGCCCTGCAGACCGGTACAAAGAGTTCCATGAAGCCGTATGCGAATTTTGTTGAGAACATGGTCCTGACACCGAAACTCGATCAGGTATGGGCAGACAATCTGAAAAAACTGGGCTATGATTCTGAGCCGCAGTCCTGGGAGGTACAGCCCGGTTCCAGCGATGTGGGCAATGTTTCCCAGGTCGTTCCGGTCATTCAGCCTTCCCTCAGTATCACCGATGTGCCGATTGCCGGCCATTCCCAGGATATGGTCGCAGCTTCCTGTTCGAAGAAGGGCATGGAATCCATTCTCATCGGCGCGACTGCTCTGGTATGGACTGCTATTGATGTCATGCTCGACAGCGGTCTGCTGGCAGAAATCAAAGAAGAACATGCCTATAATGTAGAACATCAGTAATCATCCGGCCGTTCCTGCACAGGGAACGGTTTTACTTTGTAATGAAAGGTAAATACAGGTTACAATAGCATCAGGTGAGAATGATGCTGAATCTGAAATATCTGGAAACATTCATCCGCGTGGCGGATGCCGGATCTTTTAACAAGGCTGCAGACAGAATGTTTATTACACCCTCTGCACTGATCAAGCAGATCCGGATGCTGGAAGAAGAAGTCGGGGCAGAGCTTTTTGTGCGTACCCACCGCGGTCTGTATCTGAGTGAAAGCGGGAAGTCTCTGTACCAGGACGGCAGGCTTCTGCTGGATGCGGCAGACAGCGCAGTACGCAGGGCAGCCGATGCGGGCAGTACCGGAGATCATGTGATCCGTATCGGTACATCGCCGGTAACACCGGCTGACACTATCACGGCTTTATGGGAAAAAGCATATACTGCCTGGCCGCAGCTGAAGATGCAGATCGTTCCGTTTCAGAATACCCCGCCCGCAGTCAATGCGCTGTTTGCGTCCTTTGGCAGAGAAATCGATCTGATCAGCGGCGTCACCGATCCGGTACATCTGAAATACCGGCACTGTTCCGGAATGGAACTGCAGAAATACCCGGTGAATATTGCCGTGCCTTTTCATCATCCCTATGCCGGAAAGGCATCCATTGCGGTATCGGATCTCCTGGGACAGCAGGTGCTTCTGATGAGCAGAGGAAAGATGGAAGTCATGGACAGAATCCGGGAAGAACTGAGCGCAGACCCGGCGATCCGGATCGTTGATTTTGATTTCTACGGAATAGATGTATTCAACCGCTGTGAACGGGAAGGTGCACTGCTGGTGACGATGGAATTCTGGATGCGTGCCCATCCCGGTCTCAAGATGATTCCGGCGGATTGGGATTATCAGATTCCCTATGGTCTTCTCTATCCTCAGAATCCTTCTGACAAAATCCGGAAATTCCTGGAGATCATCCGGTAAGTTTATACCAAAAGGTATATACTCATTATCTTTTTGAGACTTCTGCATACCGTATATTCTCACTATACTGAAAATGCAGAAAGGAGAAACGGTATGCGGCTGGAAGGAAAGACAGCGCTCATTACGGGCGGCGGTACAGGCATCGGTCTTGAAATTGCGAAAACATATGCGCGGGAAGGTGCGTTTGTCTATATAACAGGCAGGCGGGAAAACAGACTGCAGGAAGCTGTTGAAGCGATCGGAAACAATGCGGCATATGTACAGGCAGATGTGTCTGTGAAAGAAGATATGATCAGGACTGCCGAAAAGATCAGGGCAGAACGGGGCAGCGTCGATATTGTCATATGCAATGCCGGCGTCGGAAATTATGTGTCTCTGACAGACGTTACGGAAAAAGAATTCGACCGGGTCATGCATACAAATGTTCTGGGCAGCTATTTCACGGTGCAGGCGTGTCTGCCGATCATGAACGAAGGTTCTGCGATTATTCTCAATACATCTGTAACAGCTTCGCTCGGATTAAAGGATTTCAGTCTGTATATCGCCGCAAAATCTGCGGAGAAATCATTCATCCATACCTGGACCAATGAACTCAGGGACAGAAGAATCCGGGTAAATGCGATCGCCCCGGGTATCATTCCTACCGAAGCTGCCGGTAAGGAACTGGGCAGAAGCGAAGAGGAAGAGATAGAGCGCCGTGCCTACCGGGCAACACTGATTCCGGCCGGAAGGGTCGGCCATGTCAGTGATATCGCCAATGCGGCGGTGTATCTGGGCTCCGATGAGTCTTCCTACGTCAATGGGATTGAACTGCTGGTAGATGGAGGTCTTGCGGCCATCTACCCGGTAAAACTTTAAGTAATGTAAGTAATCGATAAAATAATAAAGGAGAAAAAGAAAATGGCTAAAACATGGATTATCACAGGAGCGTCTGCCGGAGGTATCGGCGAAGGAATCGCAAGGGCAGTTCTGGCCGGCGGTGACAATGCGGTGATTACCGCAAGATCGCTTTCCAAACTCGAAAGCATCGCGAAAGATTATCCGGATACATGTCTTCCGGTCACGCTGGATATGTCGGATACAGAACAGATGAAAGCAGCGGTGAATGCGGCTGTTGAGAAATTCGGAACCGTCGATGTGCTGATTAATAATGCAGGTCACGGCTATCGTTCTTCCGTAGAGGAAGGCGAAGATGAAGCAATCCGCGAGCTGTTTGAAACCAATCTGTTCGGTCCCATCAATATGATCAAGGCAGTTCTGCCGATCATGCGTGCAAAGGGCGAAGGCGTGATCATGAATACCACCAGCATCGCAGCTGAACGCTCGGCAGTCGGTTCAGGCTACTACGCATCCTCTAAGGCTGCGCTGGATCTTCTGACGGACGGTCTGTGCAAGGAACTCAAGCCGCTGGGAATCAGAGTCATGGTCATTGAGCCGGGTTCCTTCCGTACGCATTTCTATGACGAAGCACTCAAGAGCGCACCGCTGAAGGTCGATGCATACAAGGATTCCACATGGAAGAATGCCAATGCGGAAAACAAGAGACAGCAGCCGGGCGATCCGATGAAGGCCGGACAGCTTGTCTACAAAATGGCATATGCCGAAGAAGCTCCGTTCCGTCTGCTGCTGGGAAGCGATGCCGTCAAGGCAGTTGTCTCCACAGCGGAAGGCAGAATCGAAGAAGCGAAGAAATTCGCTGAATTCTCCGAAAGCACAAATTTTTGAACTGAAAAACACCGCTGCAGTGATTGAGGATCTTACGCAAAGTAAGTGAAACCAGGTCTTGAGTTGAGGAGGTACTCGGCAGAGTGCCTCCTTTTCCTATGGTCTTTAGCAAGGGCTAATATATG
>CADABS010000068.1 GCA_902786245.1 uncultured Erysipelotrichaceae bacterium | reverse complement strand
AGGCAAAAATGCCGGAATAAGCACAATAGCAGTTACATGGGGCTACAGGAGTGCATCTTCCCTGGGCGAAGCCGACATCATGGTACACAATGTGGAAGAACTCAGGGCAGCTCTATTGATAACATGAATAAGAAGATTATTTCCATATGCGCTGCACTTCTGATGATCATTGCGCCGCATGCCGTCACTCTCTCCCAGACCAAGATAAAGACCAAGGGCAAGGTCCCTGCCGTCCGGATGTCAGGTGACACCCTGATAGTCAACACCACAACGTCAGGACGGAATATATTCGGATACGGCGGCCCGACTCCCATAGAAGTCAAAATCCTCAATGACTGCATAGTAGATGTCACCGCCCTCCCGAACCTGGAGACAGAAGAGTATTTCGAACCTACTTTCAAGATTCTCAAGGAAATCTGGACAGGACTCACTGTCAAGGACCTGCAGGAATACGTACCGGACGCTGTAACAGGTTCAACCTACACGTCCAGGGCACTCATCCAGAACATGCAGGAAGCAATAAAAACCGCCTCCGGAAAGAGGCGGTAATCAAAATTCTGTATTTCAGGTACGCTCCTTAGCCGAGGAATCCAAGCAGGATACCGGCGGCTACAGCCGAACCGATGACACCGGCAACATTCGGTCCCATCGCATGCATGAGCAGATAGTTGGAAGGATTTGCTTTCTGACCTTCGATCTGGGAAACGCGGGCAGCCATCGGCACTGCGGATACGCCGGCCGAACCGATCAGAGGATTGACCTTGCCGCCGGTAACGACATACATCAGCTTGCCCAGCAGCAGTCCGCCGATCGTCGAGAACGAGAATGCGATCAGACCGAGGACAACGATTTCGATCGTGCGCAGTGTCAGGAATGTCGTAGCGACTGCCTTGGCACCGACCGACAGACCCAGGAAGATGATCGTGGTATTTGTCAGTGCGTTCTGGGCTGTATCGCTCAGACGGTCTGTCAGACCTGTTTCCTTCAGCAGGTTGCCGAGCATCAGCATGCCGACGAGCGGTGCTGTATCCGGAATCAGCAGAATGACGAAGATCGTAACAGCGATCGGGAATATAATGCGTTCTTTCTTGGAAACGGTTCTTGCCATTTCCATCTTTGTTTCACGTTCTTTCTTCGTGGTGACCAGGCGCATCAGAGGCGGCTGGATCATCGGAATCAGAGCCATGTAGGAATAGGCAGCGATTGCGATTGCCGGCAGGTAATCCATCGCCAGCTTAGACGCTGTCAGAATTGCCGTCGGGCCGTCTGCACCGCCGATGACACCGATTGCCGCAGCGACTTTGGGATCAAAGCCGAGGGCCAGCGCCATCAGGAACGCCGTGAAGATACCGAACTGCGCACCGGCTCCCATCAGCAGAGAGGACGGTCTGGCAATCAGCGGTCCGAAATCGGTCATGGCACCGGTTCCCAGGAAGACCAGGGAAGGATAGATGCCGTATTCAACACCGAGGGACAGATAATGGATCAGGCCTTCGGTAATGCCTGTGCGCGGCAGGTTTGCCAGCAGCATGCCGAATGCGATCGGAACCATCAGCAGCGGTTCGTATTTTTTGGCAATGCCCAGGTACAGCAGTACGCAGGCAATGATGATCATAATGAGATAACGCGGATCCTCGAAGATGCCGGCAAAACCGGAATCCGCGAAGATACTGCCTAAAATATCAATAATATTCATGGCGTTTCTCCTACTGCAGTGTTGCGATGATCTGATCGGTCTGTACAGATGCTCCTTTTGCTACAGTAACAGATGTAACTGTACCGTTCTTCGGCGCAACAACTTCATTCTCCATTTTCATCGCTTCAAGAATGAACATGATATCGCCCTTCTTTACCGTCTGGCCGGCAGAGACTCTGACATCCAGAATCAGACCGGGCATCGGTGATTTGACCGGATCGCCTGCGCCTGCAGGTGCTGCCGGAGCAGGTGCTGCCGCCGGTGCGGGTGCAGCTGCCGGAGCGGCTGCCTGTGCAGGTGCTGCCGGAGCAGCGGCTGTCATCGGTTCAGCAGTTCCTGCATATACTGCGGTCGCTTCGCCTTTTTCAACTACAACTTCATATTTCTTGCCATTCAGCGTAATAACGTATTTCATCAGTTTCTCCTCCCTATCAGTCCAGTGCACGGATCGACTTGAATATCAGCTGGTTCAGCGGAATTCTTGTCTGATCACTGACAATTGCCATAATGCATGCGGCTGTTTTTTCATCGACGTCAAACAGCAGCAGTTCGCCGCCGTATGTACCATGCTGTACAGGCTCAGGTTCATCTGCGGCAGCTGCCACAGCCGGTTCTTCAGCTGCCACAGCCGGTTCTTCAGCTGCAGGTTCTTCCTGTACGGTCTCGGCTCTCTGCGGCGCTGCCGGCACAGGTGCAACTATTCTGTTTTCAATGGATGAAACCGTCCGGTTGATCATCTCAATGATGGCCCAGAGAATGATGAGCAGAAAGAAGACAACTGCAATACCGGAAAAAGCTACAATCAGCGCATCGGTAAACGGCATATTACTCAGCCTCCGTAATCGTGTAGCTGACCTTCAGCGCTTTCTTCTCCTCACGGCCTCTCAGATATGCTTCTGCCTGCTGCGGGAATGCGACATAGCTCAGTACGTCTTCTTCGCTTTCCGCCAGCGATCCAAGATATTCCCGGGCTGCCGGGATTTCCGGTTTGATCGTGTCGTCGAAGCGTCCTTCGAACGGCTTTTCATCGCCGAGGGCCTTCTTCATCAGTTCTTCGGAGATCGGCGCCGGTGAATGTCCGTATTCGCCGCGGCAGTATGCCTTGATTTCCTTGGAGACTGTCTTGTATCTTTCGCCGAGCAGTACGTTGGTCACTGCCTGGGCGCCGACCATCTGGCTCATCGGTGTAACCAGCGGCGGATAGCCCATATCCTTGCGGACCTTCGGTGTTTCCTCCAGTACCGCATCGAGCTGATCGAGCTTGTTGACGGATGTCAGCTGGGAGATCAGGTTGGAGAGCATGCCGCCCGGAATCTGATAGTTCAGCGCATCGATCTTCGTTGTCAGTACTGACGGGTTCAGTCCGCCTTCCTTCAGGAAGCGGGCCTGTACCGGCTTGAAGTGGTCATTGATCTTCTGGCAGACCTTCAGATCGACACCGCTGTCATATCCCATTTCATTCAGGGAATAGACAAGAGATTCCGTTGAAGGATGCGATGTGCCGCCGGAAAAGATAGAAATCGCCGTATCGACACCGTCTGCACCGGCTTCGATTGCCTTGAGCAGTGTCATCGGTGCCAGACCGGTCGTTGTATGGGAATGAACATAGATCGGAATGTGCACGTCTTTCTTGAGCTCGGTGACCAGATCATAGCAGACCTGCGGGCTCATGATGCCGGCCATATCCTTGATGCACAGGGAGTTGCATCCCATGGCTTCCAGCTTCATGCCGAGTTCGACATAGCTTTCGAATGTATGAATCGGGCTGATCGTATAGCAGATCGTACCCTGGGCATGGCCGCCGGCCTTCAGACATTCATCGATGGCAGTTGCCATATTTGCCGGGTCATTCAGCGCATCGAAGATACGGATGATATCAATGCCGTTTTCAACGGACTTGCGGACAAATGCCCGTACCGTATCATCAGAATAATGCTTGTAGCCCAGAATGTTCTGTCCTCTCAGCAGCATCTGCAGTTTTGTATTCTTGCATTTGGAACGGATGAAGCGCAGTCTGTCCCACGGATCTTCGTCCAGGTAGCGCAGACAGGAATCGAATGTAGCTCCGCCCCATACTTCCATTGAGTAATATCCTGCTTTGTCCATGGTTTCAAGAATATCCTCGAAATCAGAACGCGGCATACGTGTCGCGATCAGCGACTGGTTTGCGTCGCGCAGTACAACCTCTGTAATGTGTACTTTCTTTTCCATATTCAAATAGCCTCCATAAATCGCAATTCAGGGATAATTAAAACATATTTCGGCTATCGATTTCCACTGTTTTCGTCCATCTTTTGACATAATTTTCACATAATCTGAATAAAATTCCTGTTTTTGTTTCATTTTTTCAGTATTCCGGCGGTTCCGAAAAGAAAACAGACACTGCGGTGCAATGTCTGCTGTTTCTTATTCATCTTTCTGTTTTTCGGCCCTGACCCGCAGAACCCGGCGCTCTGCGACTTCGAGGACTGTGACCTTTGCGTCTTTATAGGTAAAGCTGCTGCCTTCTTCCGGGAACTGTTCCAGCATCTCAATGCACCAGCCGCCGACGGTTTCGCTTTCAAAGTCAAATGTGTCTTCATTCCAGCCGAACAGCTCCACGAATTCGAATACCGGTGTATCGCCGTAGATCTCAAAGACATTTTCTTCTTTTTCGATAATGCCCTCTTCCACGGTATCCGTTTCATCCCAGATATCGCCGACCAGCTGTTCCAGAATATCTTCCATGGTGACAACGCCCAGGGTGCCGCCGTATTCATCGGTGACGATGGCCAGGTGCTGCTGGGCTTTGCGCATCTGTTCCAGGGCATCCGGCAGACGGATCGTCTTATAGACAAAGCACGGTTCCATCAGGATTCCCCGCAGATCCGCTTCCGGATCATCGATCACCGTTTTCAGATACCGGTTGACCGACAGGATGCCGATGACATGGTCGATGCTTTCTTCATAGACAGGAATTCTTGTATACAGGGAATTCTCAATGGTATTCCATATTTCGGATCTGTCATCATCTGCGTCGATGGCGGTGATATCGATTCTTGCGGTCATGACTTCCGATACCGAGATATCCGCGAAATCGATCGCTGCGCTGACAAGTTCCGAGGAATCCTGATCGATAATGTCCTCATCTTCTGCTGTTTCGATAATGGAATGCAGTTCCTCGACTGCCGCATCTTCATCATCCTGCACATCGCCTTTCAGACCTGCCGTCAGCAGATTGACCAGGCTGACGACGACCCATGTGACCGGCCGCAGAATGACCATCAGGAAACGGATGATGCCGGAGAACTTCATTGCGTAGTGCGTTGCGTTTTTATTGGCCGCGATCTTGGGAATCGTCTCCCCGAAGATGATGACGGCCATTGTGATCAGCGCTGTGGACAGCCATGCATAATTCTCCGCCGAAAGAAGAATGACTGCCACCGATCCCAACGATGAAGCTGCGATATTCACCAGGTTGTTTCCGACCAGGATCGTGGAAAGCGCGTCATCATAATGTTCCGTGATATGCACCGCTCTTGCGGCTGCCCGGTCGCCGTCTTCTTTTGCATTTTCCAGACGGACCTTATTGCACGAAGAATAGGACATCTCCGAAGCCGAGAAAAACGACGAGCACAGAACGCATACGGCAATTGCTGCGATAATACCTGCAATCATGCTGTCTTCCTCCCGATATTCTCTTCCGGATCGTTCGGGAATACCTGCACCAGCAGCCGTATGATCCTGTTTTTCTTCATCTGCAGAACGGATATTTCAGCCCGGTTGTATGTAAACCGGTCGCCTTCCTTCGGAATTCTTGCGAATGTCTCATAGGCCAGTTCGCTGATCAGTTTATTGTTCAGTTCCTGTTCCTGTTCTTCGCTGTAATCGATGTCCAGTTTATCGAATACACCGAGCACCGGTTCTTCGGCGCTGACGCTGTAGGAATCATCGGACAGCGGTATCATCGGCTCTTCGACCTGGTCATCTTCATCCCAGATTTCCCCGACCAGTTCTTCGAGGATATCTTCCACGGAGACGATGCCCAGGGTGCCGCCGAAGTTGTCGGTGACGATGGCTACGTTCATTTTCGCTTTGGACATGACTGCCAGCACATCATCGATCTTGGCGGACTGGTGGACAAAGAACGGTTCATCCAGCAGTTCATGCAGATCAGGGACCGTTCCCTCATTGATGACCTTGCGGATGTATTTCCGGATCTGCAGAATGCCGACGACGGTATCGATATTGTCTTTATATACCGGCAGACGGCTGTGATTCTCGCGTTTGATGATTTCCAGGATCTCGTCCTGGCTCATATCGATATCCACCGCTGCGACATCGACCCGGCTGGTCAGAATACTGCCGACCGTGACATCCTGAAACTGCAGTGCGGAAGAAATCAGGTCGCCCTGTTCTTCATCCAGCGTTCCTTCTTCGGTCATGTCTTCAATGATGTCATACAGCTCATCTTCGGTAACAGATACTTCCGCTTCTTCCGAAAACAGCCTGCTTGCCATGTTTCCGATCCAGGTCAGCAGCGAGGAAAGCGGGCTGAACACCGTCATCAGGAAACGCAGCATGGAAGCAGTCGAAAGACTGCAGCGCTCGCAGTATTTGCGGGCAAAGCTTTTCGGCAGCATCTCGCCGAAGAAAAAAACCGCCAGTGTCATGATCAGCGTCGAAACCGTTACATAGGAAATGCCCCATGTCTTCGTTACGATCATCGTTGTGACAGATGCAGCAGCCAGATGGGTTATATTCGTACAGATTAAAAGTGTCGTGATTGCACGGTCAAAATGTTCAAGTACGTACATCGCCTGAACAGCGCTTCGTTCTTCTTTATCAGCCCGGGACCGGATCCGCGCTTTGGATACAGACGCAAAAGCGGTCTCGCATACCGCAAAATACATTGCCAGAAGTATCAGAATAAATACGATCAGCCAAGACGATCGGGTGCCATCATCCATAGAGGAATATCACGCTCCTTTTCAATATGTTTTTTATTATCGCACAATACCGCCTGACATGCAAAAAGTAGTTCACTGCAGGTCCTGTGTGATTTCATATCCGTTTGCGGTGCAGGTGACGGTGACTGTTCCGTATCTGGTTTCATATACATCGATGCTTTTCTGGGAAAGCAGTGCCAGTGTCTGCTTCATCTCCTTCTTAGCGGGTTCATCCTCACCGTTGGTAATGACCGCTGTCCGGGGCGAAAGTGCACTGATCATCTGTTTCAGTCCGTCCGTATAATGGCCGTGATACGGTACCTTCAGGAAATCCGGATTTCCTTCATATTCTGCCAGGAATTCGGCGATGCGCTCATCCTGGGCATCCCCGGTAAACAGATATGTACAGGAACCGAAGGATACTTCGACGATCAGCGATGAGTTATTGGAATCGTCATGGTCATAGCCGCCGCGGGCGCCGTACATCGTAAATACCGCCCCGTCGATGCTGAAAACCTGTGTACCGCGGATCTCAACTGCCTGCAGACCGGCTCTTGCCAGTTCACTGTAAAAAGAATCCGTTTCATCTGAATCCTTGGAGTCATATGTCACATAGACATGTTCGACATCAAAGTTTTCAACGACGGTATCCGCTCCTCCGACATGATCCTGATCATAGTGGGTAATGATCAGCGCATCCAGGGAAGTGACGCCTCTGTCTTCCATCGCATCCGTCAGATCTTCGCTGTTTTCCGACAGGCCGGCATCGATCAGAACAGCCCCTTCCGCCGTCTGGATCAGGATCGCATCTGCCTTGTCCGCCGCAAAAACAGTAATCGCCATTTTTTCATCGGTCTGTGTTTTTTTCATCGTGCACCCGGCTATAAATAATAACAGGATGACGGCAATCAGAATAGTTGTATTTTTCATATTGTCATCATAATGCACAATGTTCCTGCGGAAGGTGAAGAGAAACTGAATCTTTGATGAAACTGTATGACATGTTACTGTGCATGCTATAATAATAAAAAAGGAAGTCAATCAATCATGAAAATAGAAGATCTGGAAGCCTTTGTGGCTGCCGTGGAAAGTGAAACGTTTTTTACACCGCAGGGACAGCCGCACAGATTTGAATCCTCCGCCTCGCAGCATGTTCTGGACCTGGAGAAAGAATTCGATACAGAGCTGTTCCTGCGGGAAGGAGACAATACCGGTATTCTGACCGAAGCCGGCAAAACCCTGCTCAAAGAAGCCAAGCCGCTGATCCGGGCATACCGCCATGCCATGCGCAAAATGGACCGGTTCCGTCCCGACTATGAGCGGACGATCATTATCGGCACCCTGCCGATCCTGCGCCAGTACCGCCTGAACCGGGTATTCACCCGCTTTATCGATGACCATCCCGATCAGGATATCCGGATCGAGGAAACGGAAGGAACCAATCTTCTGCAGGGTCTGAAGGAAGGCTACTACGACGGAATCATTGCCCGCAAAAGCATGCTGGGAGATCTGGATGTAAACATGATCCGGCTGGCGGCGGATGAAATGGCTGCCATTCTCTGGAGCGATCACCCGTATGCCTCCGAGAGCTCGATCCGGCTTGAACAGCTGAAAAACGAAGAATTCTATCTGACCAATCCCTATACCCCGGCATACGGTCTGTGCTGGAAGCTGCTCAAGGACCGCCATATCTCGACCGAGAACGTGCATACCGCCGATGTCGATCAGATCCTGCCGGTCGTTGCCCAGAAACGGGGTGTTGCGCTGCTGCCGATTTCCAATCTGACCGTCGCCAGACAGGCCGGCGTCACCGCGGTTCCTCTGAATCCCCGGGCGACTCTGGAAGTCGTATTTGCATATCCGGACAACGCAGCGGCGTGCGGCACGATGCAGGAACTCATCGACCAGCTGACCAACCGCTCCCGTCAGGTACCTTCGGTATAAACCCCGCACCGGCACTGCCGGTGCTTTCTATTCACTGCATCCGTATTGTCTTCTCGGGCTTTTTCTTTTAATATTATTGATTGCAGGCACGTTGCAGAGGAGGAACCTATGAAAGATTACGTCATTGCGACTGCGTCTACATGCGATCTGGACAGGGAATGGCTTGAAGAACATGGCGTCCCCATGATTTCATATACATTTGAAGTTAACGGCACGATCTACCAGGATGACTGCTCCGACAGCACCCGGAGAATTCTCTACGGTGCCATGCGGGAAGGAAAGATGCCCAATACATCGCAGATCACCAGCTATGCCTATTATGAGTTTTTCAAGGATCTGCTGGAGGAGTATCACACGGTCATTTTTGCGGATATGGACAAGGCGATTTCCAATTCCTATTCGAATTCCATGATTGCGTCCGATTCGATCCGTCAGGATATGCCGGACAGCGATCTGTATATTATCGATACATCCTGCATCACGACCGGTCTTGGCTTCTTAGTCAGACATATGGTTGAAATGAAAGAACAGGGTGCGTCCAAGGATGAAGTCATCCGCTATGCCGAAGAGACAAAACTGAAGATCGCCCACCGCTTCATGATCGACGATCTGCAGTGGCTCCGCCGCGGCGGCAGACTTTCCAACGCATCCGCGATCGTCGGAACGCTTCTTGCGATCAAGCCGCTGATCTATCTGCCCGATGACGGCACACTGGTGTCCTATAACAAGGTCCGGGGCCGCAAGCATGCGATCCATCAGATGCTCGAAGATGCCGCAGCGGAAATGGGCGATGCGTCCGGAAAGGAAATCGTTCTTTCGCACAGCGACTGCCCGGAGGAAGGCGAAAAATGGAAACAGATGGTCATGGAAAGATTCCCGGAAGCCGCTTCTGTTACCCTGCAGGAACTCGGCCCGGTCATCGGCTGCCATACAGGCCCGGGCTTTCTGTCCATTGTCTATCTGACCGACAGACGCAGACCATAAAGCAAAGACGGCTTTCACAGCCGTCAATGGCGTAAACCCAAAAATGGGTGAGCGCCATTTTTATATTCAGGCAAGAGAAAAGAAAAACACCATTTAAAGTGCGCAAAAGAAGACCATACAGCC
>CADABS010000067.1 GCA_902786245.1 uncultured Erysipelotrichaceae bacterium | reverse complement strand
TGTGGCGGACCGCACATGCGCCTCTGGGCGCAGCCAGTAATATGAGGGCTAACAGCCCGTATTGTGAAAAACCACCAGCTTAGCTGGTGGATGATTATTATCAGATGCGTGTGGCGCAGGGTTGACAGTCAGACGATTGATACTTATACTGAAAATATATTCAGTGAAAAATTATTCAGTAAAGGAGACTGGTATGTTTCTGAACAGAGAAAAAGAACTGGAACGGCTTGGCGAACAGCTGCGAAGCACAGAAAAAACCGCGGTACTGGTCTATGGAAAGCGAAGGATCGGGAAATCTTTTCTGATCGCAGAGGCTGCCGGATCATTCGACGGACAGGTGATCAGTCATATGTGCGCCCAGACGACTCTCAGAGGCAATATTGATCTTCTCGCAAAAAGCATCTGTACCGGTCTGAATCTGCCGGGTATTCATTTTGATACACTGATGGATATCTTCACATTCGTTTCAAATCTGAATCAAAACGTTTTGATCATTCTGGATGAATACTCATATCTGAAAGATTCCGGGAGGAAAAATGAAGTGGATTCCTATATGCAGTCTGTCATTGACCGTCTTCCCGGACATGTCAAACTGATCCTGTGCGGTTCGTATATCACCGTCATGACAGAATTGCTGGAAAAAGATAATCCTTTATTCGGCAGATTCACGGACATTATCCATCTGGAGGCGTTCGACTATTATGAGTCGGCTGAATTCTTTCCTGAAAGCGGAATTGACAGAAAAATAGCCAATTACGCAGTCTTCGGCGGTTCGCCGTATGTGCTGACCCAGATCGATTCGTCAAAATCAATCAAAGACAATATCGTTCATCTGATTCTGAGAGATACCGGTCTGCTCCGCATATATATCGAAAGTGTGATTCTGAAGGAAATTCAGAAAGCATACGATATCAGGATTTTCCAGGTAATCGGCAATGGAAAGAAACGGTATTCTGAATTGAACGATCATCTTTCAGAAAAGAACAGCGGACTCCTGGACAAACAACTGAAAAACCTGATGCGCATGGAAATGATTGAAAAAGTGTTTCCCATCAATAAACCGGGAGACAAAAAGAAACAGTTCTATGAGATCAGGGATAATCTGCTTCGCTTTTATTTCACGTATATATTCGGAAATGAATCTCTGATCTTCCGACTGGGAGAAGATGCTTTTTACGATCTGTATATTCAGCCTTCACTGAATGAGTATATCAGCAGGCGTTTTGAACAGATGGTCCTGCAGTATTTCAGAAGACTGTCTCTCATCCGTCAGATCACAGACATATATGATTACGGCACGTATTGGTATGACGACCCGAAAACACATAAGAACGGTGAATTTGACTGTGTTTTGAAAAGAGCAGACGGTTATGACTTTGTCGAATGTAAATACTGGTCCAGGCCAATGAAAATGAGCGAATGCAGAGAGGAAGAAAAGCAGCTGAAAGCAATCGAGGGTATCGTGTGCAGAAGAATGGGATTTGCCTGTTCCGCAGGATTCAGCTTCACAGATGACCGATATGAACTGATCAACGGCGAGAATCTGTTTTCGAAGAATCTGAAATTTCAGAACGATCGTTCCTCGCATTGAACATCTCGCAGACTGGTTATGACCGGTCTGTTTTCATTTTGCGGCTAGTACTGAAAATGTATTCAGTGAAAAATAATTCAGTATAGTGATCCGATCAAATAATTGATTAAACTCTCTAAGATATTTATTTACAGTATTATTACATGGACAACAAGGGTAAAATGAAACCATCGGGAGTACATACAGAGGATATTTACAAGATCAATGTGCAGTATTTCCCCGGTTCCGACCAGGAAGGTTTTGTGAAAGCAGTAGCCCCGGTAACCACCTTCGTGCCGATCAATTCACAGGCAGGCAACTCTGACCTGGGATGCGAGATTTCTCCGATCGACGTAAACAAGGGAACCGGTGTTCTCATGGTCGCTACCTATTACGAGGGAAGCATTGACGATACATATGGTTTCGGCGATTCCCTGAATGATCTCGAGATGATCAAGGAATGCGGACATGGCATCGTTATGGGCAACGGACAGGCCGAAGTGAAAGCATTCGCGGAATTCGTTACGACGGATGTGGACCAGGACGGTATTGCGAACGCATTGCGCCATTACGGTCTCTGCGGCTGAGTCCAATACACAGTGAAGGCGTGCACAGGCACGCCTTTTTAAGAATTCTGCGCGGGAATTCTCCCTCATTCATGTGGGAGATGAAAGCGCAGATTTTTCACTATATGTATCAAACAATAACCTTTGCGTATTGGGTAAATACCTTATATATGGTATACTATATGTATGAATACACAATACATCCATGGACGCACTTGCGTTTACAATATCAACTATCACATCATCTGGTGCACTAAGTATCGGCGTAAAGTGCTCTCTCCTGCCATCGCTAACCGGCTTTCCGAGCTGCTCGTTCAGATTGGTCAGGAGAAAGGGTTTGCAGTGATTCTTTCCAAAGTCGGAGAATCGGATCATGTACACTGTTTTGTGACAGCGCCTCCCAAACTGTCCATTACAGACATCATCCGCTGGATGAAAGGTATTTCCGGTCGGCATCTGCTTATGGAATTTCCTGAGATCAAGGAAAAACTTTGGCACGGCCATTTATGGAATGGAAGCTACTTTGTCGAGACGATCGGTTCAACCAGCGAAGAGAACGTCCGCAGGTACATTGAAAGACAGAGGAACGTGCAGTTATGAACCGAGCTATCAAATATCGTATTTACCCAACAGAGGAACAGAAAGTTCTCTTTGCGAAGACCTTCGGCTGCTGCCGGAAGATCTGGAATCTGATGCTTGCGGATCGTGAAGCTGCATATAAGCAGCACAAGGCTGTCATCAAGCCGACACCGGCGATGTACAAGGATGCATATCCATACCTCAGGGAAGTCGATTCGCTTGCCCTGGCCAATGTACAGCTGAACCTTCAGGCGGCGTACAGAAGGTTCTTTACCGTCAAGGGGGCCGGTCGCCCGGTATTCAAGAGCAGGAAGAAAACCCAGCGCTCATATACCACCAACAACCAGAACGGTACTGTATCCCTGGATATCGAAAACGGAACGATCCGTCTTCCAAAAGCCGGTCATGTCAAAGCTGTTCTGCACAGGCTCCCGAAAGAACATTGGAAGCTGAAATCGGCGACCATTTCACAGGAACGTGATGGGACATATTATTGTTCTGTTCTCTTCGAGTACGAGCAGGATGTGGTTCCTGTCGAGCATCCTGAGCAGAACGCCATCGGTCTCGATTATAAGTCTGATGGTAAGTTTGCGGACTCTGACGGAAACGTATGCGGTTCTCCAAAATTCTTCCGCAAGAGTCAGGAACGTCTTGCAAAGGCACAGCGTAAGCTCCGTCACAAAGACAAGCAAAGCAATAACTACCGTAAGGCAGTACTCCGCATTGCAAAAGTCCACCGCAAGGCTGCAAACCAGCGTAAGGACTTCCTTCACAAGAAATCGCTTGAGATAGCCAATCAGCGTGATCTTGTATGCGTGGAGTCGCTGAATATGCGGTCTCTGTCGAACAAGGGCTTCCATAACGGCAAAGCAACTATGGATAACGGATACGGCATGTTTGTCGATATGCTCGAATACAAGCTTGCCGACAGAGGCAAAGTGCTTGTCCGTATCGACAAGTGGTATCCGTCATCTCAGCTCTGCTCGTGCTGCGGTACTGTGCATCCCGAAATCAAAGATCTGAAGATCCGTAAATGGACTTGTCCGGATTGCGGGGCTGAACACGATCGGGATCATAACGCCGCTATCAACATTCGTAACGAAGGTATCCGCCAGTATCTGGTTGGATAACAAAAAGTATTGGTAGGCCGGGGACCGGCCGAACCTGTAACGCCTGTGGAGCCGATGACCTCTGCCTTTGAGGATACGTCCTTATTGGTAAGCTGTAGCGTTGAAGCAGGAAGCTCGGTCATTTATGGCCGAGTAGTTCACGTGTTCAGTGTTTACTGTATTCTTTGTATACAGAAGGGAAGATTTTCGGATCCATATCTTCGTAACATTCGTACAGTTCCCTGATCAATGCCCTGAACGCAGTATTGCGGTTATGGCAGACTTTGACCAGTTCCTTCAGAAGACCGTCGAGATTCAGCATCTCCAGAGTACTGTTCAAATTGTGACAGTCTCTTGTTTTTGAGAGAGTCACCAGTGCCTTCAGTACTTTTTCAATTTCATCCTGACTGACTTTTCTGAGTTCCTGGCTGCAGATCTCATTGATCGCGCTTGTGATGAAATACGGATCACCGGTATCCTCGACCCTGAAATGATCAGGAATGATCCGTTCCAGCAGTTCTATGAAAACATCGGAATTCAGCCATTTTTCTTCCTGTTTGTCATCGAGGATCTTTCCGTACTGATCATAATACTTCTGCTCGAGGGTTTCGATATCCTGGACCTTTTCATAGTCCTCAATGATCTTTTCTTCACTGAGTTCAATGCCGTATTCCTTCAGCCTGGAAAAGTATTCTTCTGTGCTTGTGGTATAGCGTTTCCGCATCAGTTCCATTGCGTCATAGATTTTTTTCTGCATTTCATATTTTTCAGACATACATATCCCTTCCTTTATTCTGTTTCATGATGGAAACTCTTCATCAATTGTTCCATAAATCTCCGGGCAATCGGTGAGAATGTCTGGTATTTCTTCCAGACGATATAGAGTTTTGTTTCAAGTACCGGCGTCAATGGCCGGAAGACAAGCCCGCTCTGTTCGGATGTATCAATGATATGATCGAAGGTCAGCAGATACCCCAGGTGTTCTCTGGCAAATACAGAGGCGTTATAGGAAAGCCGGAAGGAACCTTCCAGTTTCAGCTGTTTCATCGTATCCTTTGCCCAATGGGGTATATCATTGTCCCATCCCTGCTGCGAACAGAATAACGGCAGTCCGATCAGGTCTTCCGGTGCGATGGCCTTCTTCTTCGCCAATGCATCTTCTGCGGGCATGATCACACCCCAGGTATCAGGCCTGGGAAAGACAAGATATTCGTATTTTGTATCCTCCGGTGTCTCTGCCAGTACCGCAAAATCCAGCAGTCCCTTATCCAGTTTCTCAATGACCTGTTCCGTATCGCCGCTGGTGATGTGATAGCTCAGATCCGGATATTTCTTTTTGAATGTATAGATTTCCTTTGCCAGATAAGAAATCTGGAAGGATTCTGCCAGACCGAAATACAGATCGCCGCCGGTGATATCATCCAGGGAGATAAACTCTCTTTCAATTCTGTCAGCCATACGCACAAGATCTTCCGCTCTGTTTCTCAGCAGCACGCCTTCATCCGTTAAACGGATACTGAAGCTGTGCCTGGTAAACAGTTTCTTGCCCAGTTCCTCTTCCAGCGATTTGAGTGCCTTCGATAATGTCGGCTGGGTCACATGCAGAAGCTCTGCTGCCCGGGTCATATTCTCTTCTCTGGCTGCCGCAAGAAAATACCGCAGTGTTCTGATTTCCATGCATACCTCCATGATATTCCATATCGGCATATTACGATATTCATTATAATTATTCGAAGAAACGCATACAAGGCATACAATGAAGTTGGAATAACAGAGAGATATATGACGGAAAGAGAACAGCTGATGCAGGGACTGGCAGATGCCGGATGTACACAGGAAACAGGAACAGCCATCTGTACCCTGTTTGAAACAGGGGAATACGGAGAAATGCTGCGGCAGATGAAAAAACAGCGCTGCGAACTGATCCGTGAAATGCATGAAAGCCAGAAAAAGATCGATTGTATAGACTATCTGATCCGGTTACAGGAAAAACGGATGAAATAAGAAAACAGGAGGACATGAGTATGATTTACAGAGATTTTCAGGGACTGAAACTGTCAGGACTGGGATTCGGCGCAATGCGTCTGCCGGTCATTGACGGCGACGACGGCAGAATTGACGAAGAAACATCGCTGCGCATGGTAGATACTGCCATGAAAAACGGTATCAATTACTATGACACTGCCTGGGGCTATCATGGCGGCAATTCCGAGACGGTTCTCGGCAAGGCACTGGCCCGCTATCCCAGAGACAGCTACTATCTTGCAACAAAGTTCCCGGGCTACAGCGCAGCCAACTGGGACAAAGTCGAAGAAATCTTTGAAGCACAGCTGGAAAAACTGGGTGTGGAATACTTTGACTTCTACCTCTTCCATAACGTATGCGAAATGAACATCGATGCCTACCTCGATGATGAAAAATACGGTATTTTCAGCTACCTCATGAAACAGAAAGAAAACGGCCGTATCAAGCACCTGGGCTTCTCCTGCCATGGCCATATGCCTACACTGAAGCGCTTCCTGGATGCCTATGGCAAAGACATGGAATTCTGCCAGCTGCAGATGAACTACCTCGACTGGACGTTCCAGGGCGGTAAGGAAAAGGTCGATCTGCTCAATGAATGGAACATCCCGGTATGGGTCATGGAACCCTTACGCGGCGGAAAGCTGGCAAGCCTTGCGCCGGAATATGAAGCAGAACTGAAACAGCTGCGTCCCGATGAAGAAATCCCGGCATGGGCATTCCGCTTCCTGCAGACGATTCCTTCTGTCACAATGATCCTCTCCGGCATGTCCAATGAAGAACAGCTCGAGAAGAACCTGAAGACATTCGCAGACGACAGAAAACTCAACGATACGGAAATGAAGACACTGCTCAATATCGCAGACCGGATGCTTTCCGTGGGTACCGTACCCTGCACCGCCTGCCATTACTGTGTCAGCCACTGCCCGATGGGACTGGATATTCCCCGTCTGATCTCTCTGTACAATGAACATGCCTATACCGGCGGCGGATTCATCGCACCGATGGCACTGAGTGCTCTGCCCGAAGACAAGCGTCCTTCGGCATGTCTGCACTGCCGAAGCTGTGAAGAGGTATGCCCGCAGCAGATCAAAATCTCTGAGGTCATGGGTGACTTCAGCGCAAAACTCGGATAATCCGCAGAACTGTGTACAATTGTCTCTTTGAGCATCCCGATACATGGGATGCTTTTTCTCTACCATTGCCAGGCGGTTCATTCATCGTCACAGTTATGTTATAAATATCTCAGAGGTCATAAAATGAAGGCTGTGAGAAAAATATAACAGTTTCCTATTGCATTGACTGATCTGTTTGTGACTGCAGCTGCAGTAAATGAATACTGCATGTACTGCTATAATGAAACTGAAAACCGGGAGTAAAGAATTGATATGAGATTACTATTGATATTCATGACAGCCGTACTGCTGTGCGGATGCAGTACAGAACACAGCAGCGAAACAGATTCTTATCAGAGTATTTCCCAGGAAACGGCAAAGGAAATGATGGCACAGAATGACGGTCATATCATTGTCGATGTGCGCACCTATGAAGAATATATCACCGGTTATATTCCCGGTGCCGTATGCATTCCCAATGAAAGCATAGGCACTGAAAAACCGGCCGAACTGAAAGATACTGACCAGATCATCCTGATCTACTGCCGCTCAGGCAGAAGATCAAAGCAGGCAGCACAGAAACTGGCAGATCTGGGCTATACCCATGTCTATGAATTCGGCGGAATCAATGACTGGGACGGTGAAATCATCGATCCCATGGAACCAAGAGCATATCTTGTATTCCATACGGAAAACGAATCCGTCACTCCGGAACTCATGGATAACAGCATCGCCGAAGCCTTCTTTGAAAAACTGCAGAAAGAAGCACTGCAGCTGACATTTGTGAATAACAGCGAAAATGCATATACAGCAGAACTGCCATGGAGCCTGCCCGCATCCTGCACAGAAATATCCGTACAGCCATGGGATATCGCCATCGATGAAAACGGACAGATCGTACTGGTCTATGCAGAGCATACCGGTGTATATGAAAAACTGGCAGTTATCGATTACATGCGCGATCCGATCATGGCAGATATCAAAGATCAGGATACGTTCACAGCAGAAATATATCTGGAATGGACAGAATAACAGGACAGCTGCACAGCTGTTCTTTTTGATTGCTGAAAAAAATGCGGATGCCGCAAAAAATTCAGATATAAACTTGTCCGTCTGTATAAATGCAGGTATACTTATTCATGAAAAAGATGCGGATTCCGCAAAAAAATCATGGAGGAATGCCGATGCAGTACAGCAGAAAACAGTATATGGACCAGCTGATCAGGAAAAAGGACAATGGCCGTGTCAAGGTAATCACCGGTCTGCGCCGATGCGGAAAGTCATACCTTCTTTTTACGCTTTACCGGCAGTATCTTCTGGAGTCCGGGATCGGTGAAGATCAGATTATCGGCCTGGCACTGGATGAAATCGACAATGTCAGATACCGCAACCCTTTTGAACTGAATAAAGCCATCAGAGAAAGAATGTCAGACAGCCGGAAACGATACTATATTTTCATTGATGAGATCCAGTTTGTCTCAGAAGTACAGAATCCTTATGCCGATGATAAAGTTACGTTTATCGATGTTCTGCTGGGACTGATGAAACTGCCGAATGCGGATGTCTATGTGACCGGCAGCAATTCCAGAATGCTTTCATCCGATATCCTTACGCAGTTCCGCGACCGCGGGGATGAAATACGCGTCAACCCGCTTTCTTATGCAGAGATCTATGAACATTACAATGGCGATCAGCGCGGGGCATGGCGTGATTATTACACATACGGCGGCATGCCTGTGGTATGGACGATGGAATCGCATGAAGAGAAAAGCCGCTATCTTCATGATCTTTTCACCAGGACCTATATCAAGGATATACTGGAACGGCATCAGGTGAAAAACAACGCGGAAGTACTGGACATACTGCTGAATGTACTGGCATCTGACATAGGATCATTGACCAATCCGAGCAGGCTTTCCAATACCTTTGCCAGCGAGAGACAGATCCGTGTTGCGCCGGATACCATTGATGCATATATAGGATATTTTACGGATGCATTCCTGATTCGGAAGGCAGAACGCTATGATATCAAAGGCAGAAAGTATATCAGGACACCTGCGAAATACTATTATTCTGATCCCGGACTGCGCAATGCCAGACTTGGCTTCAGGCAATTGGAAGAAACACATCTGATGGAAAACGTTCTCTTTAACGATCTGATCAGACGCGGTTTTGATGTGAATGTCGGTGTCGTTGAACAGAACTGCAAAGATGAAACCGGAAAGAAAATACGGAAACAGCTGGAAGTGGATTTCGTGGTGAACAGAGGAGATAACCGGACCTATATTCAATCTGCTTTATCCATTGCGGATCCTGTCAAGAAAGAACAGGAAATCGCATCGTTGCTCAGAATTCCGGATTCCTTCAGAAAAATAGTAGTGGTAAAAGACTATATCATGCCATGGCATGATGAAAACGGAATCCAGTATGTCGGAGTTGAAGACTTCCTTCTGGATGAAAGCTATATCCGATAGTTCAGGGATGAAAAGGACAGCTCATCGCAGTCAGTGATAGGCTGTTCTTTTTGATTGCTGAAAAAAATGCGGATTCCGCAAAAAAATCAGATTAAAACATCTGTATTGACCATTTACTGTTCTATTTACAGAGCATTAGCGCAATAATTATCAAAATAATCAGTTGTATTATAAAAACAGACATCCCGTTATTACCGGTGATCTGAAGAACCGTTTATTTGAAATCAGTCATTCTGTCATAGATCAGGACTGGAACTGCAATATCCTGGAGATGAACAGTGATCTGGATCATATCCATA
>CADABS010000066.1 GCA_902786245.1 uncultured Erysipelotrichaceae bacterium | reverse complement strand
TTCCTGTTCTATGAATTTCTGCAGGTTATTCATATGATGCAGCAGCGTATGTCTGGTCTCGCTGATCTGTTCTGTATATCCGTGAATTGCGCCAAGTTCTCCATCAAGAATAGCGATCTGTTTTTTGATTCCCGCTTCTCTGTACTTATACTGCGTCAGCATGATTCTGTTTTTCAGCAGATATATAAAAAGAACAGGCAGCACAGCATTGGTTAACCCAAGCATGTAATCCGTATTGTCTTTGAACACCGGAATCAGTTTGGCAACACAGTATGCAAAAAACAGAACAATCCATGTCAGTGCATCCCTGTCCTTACTTTCAAGTCTGAATTCATTTCTTTCAAGGAGCATTAACAGAACAATTCCGGTAATAACTGTGCTGAGCGGTATGTAATACAGAACCGGATCCGGCAGTCTGTACAGATATTCATGAAAATCAAAAAAAGTATATGTAATGAACAGCCTTGCCATCTCAGCGGATCCGGCAAACATCCGGTTCATACCGGCCTGATACAGAGAATCTTTCCATTCCTCTCCCTCAGAAATTCTGAAATACAGCAATACGATGCAGAATTCCAATACAATTGTTACTGTTGAAAGTACATACTCTTTGATTTTGTAATAACCGATATAGAAGTTTGAAAACAGAGAGGCATTGAGCAGATCATTAAATTCCTGCAGATACACTGTCAGTTTCAATGATAACAATGCCAGTAAGAGAACGGTGCCGATGGATAAAAGCAAGCGAATCCCCGTTTTCTTCCATCCGTCTTTACTGCTGATATATGGAATAAACAGCCAGAGCCACTGGCAGAAATAGTATACGATCTGTGCAATTTGCTGTCTTTTCATTGTCGTCGCATCTCCAGAAATTTCTGAAATACCGGTCTGCGCTGCCGTTTGCTTACAAGTTCATATGACCCGTCAGATAATTTCAGTTCACCGGTCCGTACATTCATTCTGACCATCTGCATGATATTGATCAGTGCAGATTTATGAATTAATTCAAGACTGCCTCCGCTTTTCTGCTGAATGCTGTTCAGGGTTTCTCCCAGAACCTGAATTTTTTCTGTTTTTCCCAGCACAATAACATATACTTTCCGGTTCTCCATGATTACTTTAACAATTTCCTGTATCTGACAGCTAAGTTCACCATCTTTTGTCCGCAGATGAAGGGTAACTGAAAAGTATTCACTGTCATACTGTCTGAACAGCCGGAAGATTTCTTCATCTGTATCTGTTTTCAGAAGATAGCCGATCGTATTGTAACGGAAAGCTCTGCGGATTTCTTCAATATAGGCACTGTAATAAATAACATAGGATACTTTTGTCCCGAGCTTTCTGGACAGATCAATTCCGTTTTCATCGCCCAGACGTACATCGATGACCGCAAAAGTGTATTTTGTATCAATTGCCAGGACTTCATCCATGGTTGTGAAGGTATCAATAACTGCATTCGGGAAGAACTGTTCCATCAGATTTTTCATCCGGATCAGATATATCTCTTCATCATCAATCAGCGCAATGTTGTATAAATTTGTATTAATCAACATACTCATACAAGTATTATACATGCACTTGTCATACATTTACCTTCACCACAGTCATAACAGATATGCACATCCGGAACAATAGCCGTTGTCTATTCGGGCGTGACTGTTGTTTATTCGGGCTTTTTTCTTAAAAAACAGTGAACCCTGAAACTTATCTGATTTCACGGTTCACTGTGTATTTATTCAATCATACTGCTTTACTGCTGAATGGCTGAGAGGAAATCGGACAGTGCCTCCCATTCTTCTGTTTCATTATTCAGGATCATAATGTCTTCAGTATCCAAAGTTGCCTCATCAACTTCTCTGCAGTCAAAAGCGAAGGATCCGAGAAACAGCATATCCGGATCATCCATACTCCATATTGTACAAAGATATGTTTTTCCTTCCTCTATTTCAATGCCGCCATCAAATGACTGCTGCACATAATCCGGTTTCTCTGTTTCTGTCTCTTTGCGCAGACTTTCTCTTTTTTCACGGGACTGTTCATTCAGTCCTTTCAGATACTGGTCATATGGAATCGTTCCACCCATGCGGCAGAATTTATATTCATGTCCTTCCGTAAGCTCACCCTCATACATACGGATTACTTCAAAAGTTCCATATGTATACACGGTTGAGACGTATTCTCCGGTTTCGAGATTTCTGTTATCACAGCTGTCAACCGATGTTATACGAATAATACCGATGTTCTCAATTTCTGAGGCGATCTCATAATCCAGAGAAGAACCGACATACATAATATCCGGTTCTTTTTCTGCCTCTTTATTGTCAGCTGTCAATACATTAACAGATGCCTGTTCTTCCTGAATTTTACATCCTGACAGTAACAGCACAGCAGTGATTACTAATACTATTGGTTTCTTCATTTCAACCTCCATACAGATTTACAACCGCCTGATTGTCAGTATATTGGATTGTTTCCACCTGACGGCTGAACTGCGTGCCATCTTCCAGTTCTCCACCAGACTGACACATAATACTGTATTCGTTAGTATTATTATGCTTTAACCCGAAAGCATGTCCCATTTCATGGTATATCGTTCCCTGTGCTTTAGCGTTTGAAAATGAATCCAGAAGGAACTCATCATTATTAATGTATATTTCTGTATAGTACCAGCTTGATACGGGTATCCCCTGGCTTCCGGTATTGATATTCGTTCCATTTCCAAGAAAATGATTTGTTTCCGCATACACGTGATACCAGGACGGCATATTTGGCCATTTGGAATTATATGTTGCGGCGTGAAAATCCATGTTGGACCCGACATTGCTGCTGACATAATTCATATAAATCGGATTGTTCCAGCCAGTATACATCCAACCATTAACGCCTTGTGTAATATAGTTTTCCCATATTGCCACTCCGCTTGCATAGTTTATCTATACAGTAATATTCCCAACACCGTTTTGATATTTGTAATACGGATTGAATGGCTGCGTTGGCGTGTTATCTGCTTGTACCTGTACAGACAAAGCGGATAGAAAGACAAGGATTGAAACTGAAGCTTTCATTATTCGCTTTTTCATAGGCTGTCCTTTCATTGGTCTCAGCCGGCATTTGACTAACAGAGCTCTGAACACAATATAAAATAATGCATGTTTCCATACAATAGCCGTTGTCTATTCGGGCGTGACTGTTGTTTATTCGGTCATTTTCATCTGTCTCTGAAGCTTCCGCGGCCGAAAAAAAAGGAATCATTTTTCAGATTCCCTTCTTTGGTTAATCTCTTGAACTTCTCGAACCGAGAATTCTGAGAACATAGATCAGAATGTTGATGAAGTCCAGATAGAGCTGGAATGCTGCATAGACAGCCAGGTTCTCCTTCAGTGTTCCTTCACCGACACCATAGTAGAACTGCTTGATCTTCTGCATATCAAATGCCGTATAGACAAGGAAGATCAGAAGACCGATATAGCCGATGAACAGATTCTGACGCAGTGCCGGAATAAACATGGAAATCACTGTCATGATGACCAGTGCCAGCAATGCACCGAAGAGCATGCCGCCGAATCTTGTCAGATCAATATTCGTCGTATGGCCGATGACTGCGCAGCATCCGAACAGAACTGCCGCAAACAGGAACGCTGTGAAGAATGTGCCCAGGCCGTATGCCATCGGCAGAACCGCGAAGGTAATGCCCGTCAGAGCAGAGTAGCCGTAGAAAAGCGCCCGGCATGTTCCGGTCGAGAACCTGGAAAGACCTGTACCCAATGCAATGGCCAGACCGATTTGCGCTGCCAGGAAGATAAAGGAAATCCAGGGATTTGCATACAGTGCATATGCCAGCGAACTGCCGCTCATTAACATCATGTACAGTCCGAAGGATACGACAGTTGTAATCGCCAGGCCGACGCCCATATTGACAAATACTTTTGTTATATAAGAGTTCAGCGACGATGTGCTGTCAATGGTTGAATAATTGCGATTGAATTCACTCATAGTTGACTCCTCTCTTTCATCATCCTCATGGATGACAAATATATCATAATCCCGTTTGACTGAAAGTCAAATTACTGTACTTCGTCATGGCGGTAGAACCATGTCTGCAGTTTATAGCCCAGCTGATCCTGGGAAGTGACTTTCAGCACCTCCGGTTCCGCTTCGCCTCTGGTACGGATCGTCACAACGGTACGGTTTCCGAATGTTTTCGGCTGTACATCGATGTCTTCCACGATCGGCTTCGTCCAGAAACGGAAATCCAGTTTTTTCCGGTAGACCAGCCACTGCCGGCCGATCATAAGTTCTTTGGTAATGTGTTCAAACTGTTCCTGGTCCAGTTCGATGCCGGTCGTTCTGTCCAGGGAAGCGATTCTTTTCTTAATGGCATGTACATTTGACATTGCCAGGATCATGAAGAAGATCAGCCAGACCAGGATACATACCGGCAGGACAATCAGGTACTGCCATTTCAGTGCATACTTCAGCCAATAGAGAATCCCTGCCAGCAGACCGGCGGTAATCACGCCGGCAATGAGTCCGTTGAACAGTCCGTTCATCCGGATCATATGGCCGATTTTCTTTCTGTAATTATGCATTGGTACTCCACCTCCTGATCTTTTCAAGCATCTGTTCTTCTTCTGACGGATCGCCGGAAATAAACCACTGTACCGGCATCTGGTGATTCAGCCATGTATACTGCCGCTTGGCAAACTGACGGGAATGTTTCTGGATGTCTGCCATGACTTCCTGGGCATTGGCAGTTCCTGCAAAGAATGCCTTCCATTCTTTATATCCGATTCCTTGCAGACCGGGATCATTGAATGTATATCCCTTTTCCAGCAGTTCTTCGATTTCTTTCTGCAGACCTGCCGCAAACATCATTTCCACCCGGCGGTTGATCCGGTCATAGAGTTTTTCTCTGTCCATCGTGCATCCGGCGATGAATATGTCATAGACCGGTTCATGTGTCTGCTGTGCTTCGATTTCACTCTGCGCCATGCCTGTCCGTTTGGCAATGGTCAGCGATCTCTGCAGTCTGCGCCGGTTGTTGGGATGGATCTTCTGTGCCTGTACCGGATCGGTTTTCTGCAGCAGCGCATACAGCTGGGCATTGTCCATTGCTTCAAAATCTTCATCGACCGAACTTCCGCTCTCTGCCGCAAACTCATAGTCATACAGGCAGGATTTCAGATACAGACCGGTACCGCCGCAGATGATGATTCCTTCCTCTGAGGCGTCGATGATCTTTCTTGCCATCTTCTGGAAATCCGCTGCACTGTACGGTTGATCCGGATCCATGATATCGATCAGATGATGCGGTATCCCTTCTTTTTCTTCTTCGGTTACTTTGCCGGAACCGATGTCTTCACCGCGGTATACCTGAATGGAATCGCCGCTGATGATCTCCCATCCCAGCATCTTTGCGGCCAGGATAGAAAACGCTGTCTTTCCGGATGCGGTCGGTCCGGCAATCACCAGCACCTTCTTCATCGCAGAAACTCCTTTGCCAGTTCTTTTTCTGACAGAGTGACAAATGTAGGACGGCCATGCGGGCAGTGATACGGGTTTTCGCATTCCTTCAGCTGCCTAACAACTTCTTTCATCTCGTCCATGGTCAGGGCATGATTGAAGCGGATGGAGTGATGGCATGCCATTGTCGCGATCCGTTTCTTTTCAAGTCTTGTATACTTTGCATTCCGGTCATTTCTGAATTCATCCAGAACATCCTGCAGGAACGGTTCTTCTTCGATTTCCTGCATCCATACCGGCAGGGAACGGATGACAAACATATCATGGCCGAAGGGTTCCAGGGTGATATGCAGATCGGCAATGCTTTCATTGATTTCATCTGCCCGGCGGACCAGATCATCGCTGGCATGGACCGTCAGCGGAATCAGGCATTCCATCATTGCCGGTGCCTGGTTCAGCTTCCGGCAGAATTCTTCATAATGAACACGTTCCTGGGCAGCGTGCTGATCAATGACCGCAAGACCGTCTTTCACTGCACACAGAATGAACTTCTCATGAAGCTGTCCGATGACTTCCATATCCGGAAACTGTCTGGTTTCTGTCTTCGGCTGCGGTTCAGCTTCCTGGATGCTCTGCAGGATCCGGTTGTCTTCTTTGATTTCTTCCCGGATGGCCGGCTGCGGTATGACCTCTTCTTTCACCGGTTTCTCTTCTTTTTTCACCGGTGCTTCTTCTGTCTTATAGACAGGCTTTTCTTCTTTCATGGCAGATTCAAAAGACATCGGTTCATAATAGACCGGTTCTTCTGATCTGACTCTGATCTGCGGTGCCAGTACCGTTGACTGCAGAGCGCTGCGGACATTATCCCGGATCAGATATTCCAGCTGTGCTTCTTTCGACAGACGCACCTCCCATTTGGAAGGATGCACATTGACATCGAGCAGATGGGGGTCCATGGATATATTCAGAATGCACATCGGGAAACGGCCTTTGACAATGAAATCTTCATAGCCGTCCTGTACTGCTTTATACAGCTTATAGGTTCTGACCATTCTGTCATTCAGAAAGATATGCATCATACTGCGCGATGCCCGGGTGACAGACGGCTTGATCAGATATCCGCTGACCTGATAGTCAAAGTCCGAGAAAGAAACTTCAATTGCATTCTCTGCCGCGATCCGGCCATAGACCAAATATACAACTTCCAGCAGATTTCCCTGTCCGGTCGTACGGAACGCTTCTCTTCCGTCACTGACAAGCACAAAGGCAATCTCCGGATGGGAAAGGGCAAACCGTGAAATCACATCCTGGATCAGAGACGCTTCATAAGCGGCAGAGCGCATATGCTTCAGTCTTGCCGGTGTCTGATAGAACAGACCTTCCACTGTGATTTCCGTTCCCCGGTTGGAAGGATAGGAACTGACGGATACCGTCCTGCCGTATTCAATAACGATCCGGGTTCCCTCTTCGCCGTTATTGGTCGTCAGGGTTACTTTGGATACACTGGCAATCGAAGGCAGTGCTTCTCCCCGGAAACCCAGTGTATGGATCGACCAGAGATCATTGGATGTCTGGATCTTCGATGTCGCATGGCGGTGAAAAGCCATCTGCGCATCTTCCGCATCCATGCCGATCCCGTCATCCTGCACCGTCAGACTCCGGATGCCGCCTTCTTCAATCATGACGAAAATGCGCTGTGCACCTGCGTCGATGGAGTTTTCCACCAGTTCCTTCACAACGCCCATCGGTCTTTCTACAACTTCGCCGGCTGCGATCATATTCGCTGTCTGCGCATCAAGCTGTCTGATTCTGCCCATATTCACCCTGCCTTATGGAAAACAGAGCTGAACGCTCTGCTTAGAAAATCCTTCTTCTGCTTTCGCTGAGATTATCACAATAGTAGCAGACTGTCAGTTCTTCCGAATGCCTGTTTGCCGGTTCCACCACAAAGCGGTCCCCCTCCAGCATGTTTCTGAGCATGGCATTGGCTGCAGCCTCTAAATTTGCATATTCGTCAGATACTTCCTCTATGAATTCTTTCACATTGAGAACCATTTCGTTCCAGCCGTTGATGTTATACTCCTGTTTCTTCCAGCAGAGTATTTCGTCGTAATCATGTTCTGTGTACATAAACCTGTTTCAATCCTGTTTCTATTGGTTCCGGCATATACAGCCGGCAGAAGAAATGTGTTTTTATACCTTCTCGTAGGACCAGGTCTGGTCAGAAGGCGTGCTGCTTTTATACCTTTTCGTATGACCACTCGTGGTCTTCTTTCAGCAGATCGATCAGTTCCGGAATTGCCGTAATGATCTTGTTCGGTCTGGCTGTTTCTATTTCTGTTCTCTTGGAGAAATCCGAGAGGAAGGCAACCGCATATACACCTGCCGCCTTGGCCGCTTCAATATCCGATGCATTGTCTCCGACATAGATGCACGAATCATGTCCGCGCTTGAGTTTCTTTCCGGCATAGATGATTCCGTCCGGTGCCGGCTTCGGTTTTTCAAACATATCTCTGCCGAGAATCGTTCCGAAACAATAGGACAGCCCCAGCTGACGGACCCAGGATTCACAGGAAGCGCTCAGACGGGAAGAAACGATACCGAGCAGATATCCTTCTTTCCAGAGCAGATCCAGCGCTGCCTTGGTTCCCGGGAACAGAGATACTTCATCACTCCAGGAGAAGGATGACTGATACTGTCTGTATTCATCGACCATCTGGTCAGGATCCTGATCCGGGAACAGTTCAATCATTGCTTCCCGCAGCGGCGGACCGAATACATACTGCTGTTTTTCCGGTGTGAATTCTCTGATATCTCCGTATTTCTTATATAAATAAGAGAAACACTGAATGACCATGTTCTTGGAATCCATCAGGGTTCCGTCAAGATCAAACAGAATGATCGGCTTCGTCGGACGGCGCCGGCGGATAATGATATACAGTCCCAGACCGAACAATTCAAACAGAATTGCCAGCAGGAGACTGCCTTCTCCGCTGATATCCCAGCGGAATACGATTGCCAGAAGTCTTGTCAGTCCCATCCACATCATGGACAGGGTTGTGACATCGCCCCTTCTGCGTCCTTCACTGTAGGGACGGATCAGGAACCAGATCGCCGCAAGACCGATCAGATCGAACAGCTCAACAAACCAGATACCGGGATTTGCCAGTACCTTGCCGAGTCTTGTAATGATTGAAAACAGCATGATTGCGGGCATCAGTACATCCATTGTTCTGAGAATCGACATCGTTCTGCGCTGGGTATATACATAAACGACCAGACAGATACCGATGATCGTACCCAGCACATCAAAGCCGCCGTCGCTGACCGCAAAGATATACGGAAGATACGATGCATAGTATTTCAGGTTTTCAAGGACCCAGAATATTCTGCCGCCCAGTGTTCCTCCGATCATGCATACGATCAGAAGCTCATCGCTGGTATCGACGGAATAGCCGTGTTTCTGCATCCTTTTTGTGATCATATAATATGCCGCAATAACACCGGCAATCAGCGTTACTGCGTAAAACGGAATGGAAAATGTGCCAAACCGTACCAATGTATTATTATCAGGAAAAAAAGTCATGTCCTATTTCATTTACTCCTTTCCGGAGAGCATGCGGAATCTGCTGCGAAGATCCACGGAGCTGCTGTATCCGCCCTGTTTCAGACGGAAATTCGATACGGCAGACTCAACCAGAACACTGACGTTCCGGCCGGCACTGACCGGCAGGATCACCGTCGGAATCAGTACATCCAGAATCCGGGTAAACCGGTCGGATTCATCGCCGAGACGGTTGTATTCCGCATCCCCTTCGAACGGAACCAGTTTAATGACCAGTTCCACCTGTGCGCTGTCATCCAGAGCAGAAGCTCCGAATATTTTTTCTACCGGAACGATGCCGATGCCGCGGATCTCAAGAAAACCCCGGGTCATCTCCGGTGCATGTCCGATAATACTGTTATGAATATGCTGGACATCGACACGGTCATCCGAAATCAGGACATGTCCCTTGTCGATCAGTTCCAGCGCTGTTTCAGATTTGCCCATGCCGCTTTCGCCCATCAGCAGAACACCGACGCCGTATACATTCAGAAGAACACCGGACAGCGTATCTTCCGGCGCAAGCTTTTCATCCAGATAGGTGATCAGGTCTGTAACAAGACGGTATGTCTCCAGCGATGTGCGCAGAATCGGGAAGTTATTCGCATTTGCCACTTCCGCAAGGATCGGAGGAAGAACGTTGTTGCGGCTGATGATGATCGCCGGTGTCAGTCCGTCTGTTAACATCGGATAGCGCTCTCTCTGCTCTTCTTCGCTCATTGTCAGAATGAATTCCGATTCCTTATTGCCGATAATGACAATTCTGCGCGGCTCGGTCTTTTTATAGAAACCGCAGAGTTCAAAGCCCGGACGGTTGACATCCGGTACTACGGTCCAGCGGTCCAGCGCATGGTCATTGCCGGTCAGCTGTTCAAATTTGAAGAAATTAACGATCTCTCGAATCGAAACCTTTTTTCCATATCTGACTTCTGACATGACCGCACCTCCTATAATACGAAGATTATATCATGGACACCGTTTCCCTGACGCAGTGTATCCATTATTTTTCATATTAATATGAGGCTTCATCAAGAAGTGTGGGCAGATTTAAGAAGCCTGTAAGGTAAATCCACCGGTATATCTGAACATCTCAGAAAGATCATATCGATCATATTCT
>CADABS010000065.1 GCA_902786245.1 uncultured Erysipelotrichaceae bacterium | reverse complement strand
AACTGCGGTTTATGTTCTAAGTATTGGAAGCGCCGTGTACGGGTCCGTACGCGCGGTGCTGTGAGAGGACGGGAGCTAATCACTCCCTCCTACTCGATTTTATGATTCACAGTGCCTATTGATAGTAGACTGCCATGTTGAGAGTTTCGAAGATATTTCTGATGATGTACGAAGGTATGATCAGACCGTGACCTTCCGTGTCCGGGTCAATGATAATACCGTCCGTATCATTGAAACCGAGACAAAGCTGCAGAAAATCAGCGCAGTTATAACGGAATGTTTGCGCATGTTCATATGCCTGTGCGGCAAGATCTGTGCTGAAAACAATGACGTATATCCGATCGTTTTCAGCGCGGTATCCCTCCGGCTGCATCATTTCGGCACCGGCCAGCCACCTTCCGGCGACCGGAAGGTACAGGTTTTTGTCAATAATGCTCTGAAGAACATCGATGGCTTTCTGCCGGTTTTCTTCCGAATTCCAGGCGCTGTATGTCCGGACGGCATTGTACAGTTTTCTGCCGTAAATGACAGAATCATCGTGGAAGATCCGGTTGGCAATTTCGTTTTCTTCTTTAAGGTTCAGCGGCCTGTCAAAGTCTCCGATTTTTTCCAATGCCAGATTCCATGGCATGTAGTGTTCATTGTCATTATCGTTACTGTCCATTTCCGGATCGACTTCTCCGTCTGCGTATTCCCACAGTGTCATAATGTCATCTTCAAAGAGACCGTATCCTTTTCCGTCCGTCATGATCACGCCGTCCTGAGAATTGTGTTCAATCGCCTCTTCAGATGCTTCGCACCTGAATATCCAGCATTCGCGATAGTCATACACGAATGTGAACCGGCTGCCCAGGTCAGACAGGCGGAAGCGGTTCATCAGGACGACATTCGGCCATGCGTTTTCCAGATCTGTATTTGATACGCCCAGAAACGGAATCGGATATCCCTTATTGCGTTCATTGAGTTCTTTCGGCGCGGCATAGCGGGTACTGTCCGTTAAAAATGAGGAGTCATGTCTGTGGGCAGCGCAGAACATATCCTGTATGATTTCGGATACGATATCAAGAGTCAGATCGGTACGGATATAGCAGGTGCGGTACAGCCTGTCCGGGTGTATGTTCCATGAGATACGGTATTTTCTGTATTGCATAGTTTTTCTCCCTTAATCATACATTGCGGCAAGCAGTGTCATGACAATCTGGCGCGGAATGATTGTTGTGCCTTCATCCTCATCCGGATCCATTGCCAGTCCGTCTGCGTCTGTCATATCGACCGTGTTAAGCAGATCGCACAGGGAAATCGGGAATGCGTTTTTCTCGTTATAGAGCGAACAGGAATCCGGCTCAGAAAACAGAACCAGATATCTGCCGTTGTTGATTTCCAGCGTTCTGTACTGTATGCCGCCTTTCTTTTTCCCGGAGGCTGTCAGTACAGAGGCATCCTCCCTGATCATTTCTGCCAGTCTGCGAATGATATCAAAGTAGCTGTCTTCCGTCTCTTCTTCCTGGTAGATGCTCACCAGTTCCCTGAGGGTGAGTTCAATGTCTTCGTCAAAGTCATCATCATCTTCTTCGAAATACTTCATCTGGCGGCGGTCTTCTTCGGCAAGCATGCGGCGTAGTTTTTTCACCTGTTTTCTGTCATTGCGGTTTTCATAATAGTCTGCCGCAAAGTTATAGAACTGATAGGAATTTTCATTGCATGCGGGATGTGCTTTCATAAACCTGTCAATGAGCTGCTGTGCCTCTTTCTCTTTTCCGCAGTGATCATATGCATCTAAAAGCATTGACTGCGCTGCTGTGTTTTCCGGATATTTCTCTGTGAATGCAGAGGCTTCTTCCAGTTCTTCCTCAAAGCGCTGCAGAGCGCTGAGCTCATAGCATATATGTTCGCGGATGCACATGTCTTCCGGCTCGGCAAACCGGAACATTTCCCGCAGCTGTTTCATGGCATTCAGCGCATCTTCGAGCTGTTCATCTATTTCCAGATCATCCGGCATTTCATCGATCAGGTAATACAGGTCGTCCGGGGAAGACGTCAGGTTTTCAAAGTCATCGAAGTTGCGGGGCAGGGAACCGTTTTCTTTCAGGACCTGACAGACGTTCAGGAATTCCTGCCATACATCCAGCGGCCCGGCCGATCCTGAATATGTCTGAAGCAATGCCCGGTCATAGCCTGACCAGATATCATCATGATCTTCCCCGTCTTCTTCGAAAAGGGAATTGCCTTTATCTTCCAGATATTCCAGATCGGCAGGAGCGTCAAAGTCGCCGAGTTTTTCCAGTTCCATATTCCATGGCATATACAGACCTTCGTTTTCATCGTCTGTGCGCATGTTTGGATCTGCCTCGCCTGAGAGATACGCTTCCAGTGTATAGCGGTTGTCTTCAAAGATACCTGCGCCGGCAGCTTCTTTCATGAGGATGTTATCATCTGTATCTTTTTCAATGGTCTTTTTGTATTTGCGTACTTCAAATTCCCAGCCTTCGCCGTAGTCGTATTCAAATACGGATTTTTCCGGCAGATTGCTGAACCGGGCTTCCGAAAGCAGACTGCACTCATCCCATGCGGCGTACAGTTCCCGGTCAGTGACATAGCGGTGCTTCTTATCTTTGAAGCACCAGAGATGTTCATCACCCATCTCAAACAGACGCTGCAGGATCACCGCGAAATGATCCAGAGAGATATCCTGGCGGATGTAGAAGAGACGGAAGAGTTTTTCCGGGAAAACATTCCAGCTGACACGTACTTTCTGAAAAAGCATGATTGTATTCTCCTTATTCGGTAAACTGATCAATATCCATATCGGCAAATCCATTGTCTGTCAGAACAGCCATGGACGTAAATCCTGCTTTCCGGATCATTTCCAGGGATTCTCTGTAGCAACAGTCCAGATAATCCCGGCTGTGACAGTCGCTGTTCAGCATGATACGGGCGCCTTTTTCTTTCATATAGCAGAGCAGATTGAACCATGGATACGGTGTTCTGCGGGTGCCTCTGGCAATGGCACCGGTATTGACTTCGAAGATTCTGTCATTGCCGAGATCATCGACCGCATCGGTCATGATCTTTACATAGGAAGGATCTTCAAAGCGGATATAGGATTCATCTTCATTGTATTTGGTGATCAGATCGATATGCCCGATGATATCGATTTCCTCCCATGTCTTCAGCGTATGATAATAAGCACAGTAGTCCTCTGCCAGCTGAATGAAATCATTGTTATACCATTCCTGCAGATACTTCTCAAAGACTTCCTTTGAATAATCCACCGGGAATACCGTATTGTCTTTTTCAATGCAGTGGACGCTGCCGATCATATAGTCATAGGGTGTTTTATCCGGGATCCGGTACAGTACATCGACCTCTGTACCAAGATGAATCTGTATCTGATCTCTGTATTTTTCTTTCAGGGCATTGACTTCCCGGATGTATTTTTCCGTATCTTCCAGGCTCATTGCATAATCATCATAGTCAACGTGTCCGTGTCCGCTGAAGCCGAGGATATCGAATTTTTTCGCAATGGCGGTCTGTACCATTTCTTCTGGTGTGTCATTGCCGTCGCAGTAGACGGTATGGGTATGCAGATTCTGTTTCATGGGCCACCTCTGTATCCATTATAACCGCATGGTTTGACATTTCTGTTCAAATCAGTAAGATATAGATGCTCGGAGGCGAGTCATTCAGAGAAATGATGAACCGGATAAGAACCTGGCTGGAATGCCTGTGCTTATCCGGTTTCTTTTTTTGGGAGAACAGTTATGAACGAAGGTGATTTTACAAAAGGAAAGATTCTCGGACCGCTGCTGAAATTTGCGGTGCCGGTGCTGATTGCGATGTTTCTGCAGTCACTGTACGGAGCAGTGGACCTGATGATCGTAGGACAGTATGCCAGCAGCGCGGATGTATCGGCAGTATCCACCGGTGCACAGATCATGATGACCATTACCAGTGTCATTGCCGGTCTTTCCATGGGTACGACGATCCTGCTGGGACAGCAGATCGGTGAAGGAAACAGTCAGAAAGCCGGCCGTACCGTCGGCGCCAGCATCGTGTTTTTTGGCTGTACTGCACTGATCCTGTCAGCCGTTATGGTGCCGGGAAACCGGCAGGCAGCCGCCTTGATGAAAGCACCTGCGGAAGCCTTTGATGCGACCTGTTCCTATATCCTGATCTGTTCGGCAGGCTTATTGTTCATTACCGCATACAACCTGCTGGGTTCTTTATTCAGAGGTCTTGGCAATTCACGGATTCCGTTGATGACCGTGGCGATTGCGGCAGTGATCAATATATTCGGTGACCTGTTCCTGGTCAGGGTACTGCATATGGGAGCTGCCGGTGCGGCAATTGCGACCGTTGTATCCCAATCCGCCAGTGTGCTTCTGTCTTTGATCATGATCCGCCGTATTCATCTGCCTTTTGCGATGAAAACATCGGATATCCGATTTGACGGGTCTGTGATCCGGAGGATCGTCAATTTCGGACTGCCCATCGCATTGGCAGATCTGCTGGTAGGCATCAGTTTTCTGATCATCCTTGCCATTGTCAATTCACTGGGTCTGATGGCCAGTGCCGGTATGGGAGTAGCGGAAAAGGTATGCGGCTTTATCATGCTTGTCCCCAGTGCTTTCGGACAGTCCATGGCAGCCTTTGTCGCCCAGAACTACGGCGCCGGAAAAATGGACAGAGCGCATAAGGCACTGACTTACGGCATCGGTGTATCCCTGACATTCGGCATTGTCATGGCATGGTTTTCGTTCTTTCACGGAGATATACTCTGCGGCATCTTCTCCAAAGATCCGGAAGTTGTTATCCAGGGCTGGGAGTATCTGAAAGCCTATGCGATCGACTGTCTGTTAACATCGTTCTTCTTCTGCTATACCGGATATTTCAACGGCTGCGGCTATACGAAATTTGTCATGGCCCAGAGTATCATCGGTGCGTTCGGGGTCAGAGTGCCGGTTTCGTTTATGATGTCCCGGATCCGTCCCGTATCACTGTTCCGGGTCGGTCTGGCAACCCCGGCATCTTCTCTGGTACAGACAATTCTCTGTATGATCTATATGCATACAGCTGCCGGAAGAAAGGAAAAAAAGAATTTGAATTGAAAACAAAAGGATCATGCTTCATGTCATCTGATCATTTATCAATACAGGCTGCGCGGAATGGATCATACCATCCGCTTTTTTTGCGAACAGCGTGATTTTTCGTTATTGAGGTTGAGTGACAGCGCGAACAGTGATATCACGATGACGGATTTATTAAAATCAAATTTAATAAAAAGAGGGAATTTATGTTTATTGAGAGAAAACGTGAATTGCAGGTGCTGTCAGATTTATATGAACGCAATCACTTGAAAATGGCAGTCATATATGGATGCCGGCTGGTCGGAAAATCGACGCTGATTACAGAGTTTACTAAAGACAAAAAGCGGTGTTTTATACTGCCTCAAAGGTTGGCAGGGAAAGAAATCTGGAACTGTTCAGCAGGCAGTTTTCCGTCCGCAACCGGTTCCGTATAGACATATTCATTATTATTTTTGACAAAGCCGAAGGGAATCAGTGCTTCTTCATTGATTCTCTTTTTATTGATATATTCATTTTCCAGTCTGTTCACAGTACATCCGCCTTTCTGCATTTTCCGCAGCGGGTACAGCCGTTGCATATGAGTTTCATGGAATATGTATTGCAGTGTTCCGGGAAATACGGCACATACAGTTCTTCTTCAGGTATTTCCAGTCCCAACGGATCGGTCAGTCTGAATTCCATCGGTTTTCCCTGATGGCGCAGCCCTGATCTGAATGCCTGGCTGCTCTGAAGCGAACGGTTTTCGATCGAATACAGTTTTCCGTCTTTGATGAAGCGTCTGCCGGTACCAAGAAATGCGAATGTAACATCATATTCCCTGCATTCATCGTACAGTGTTTTTACCCAGGCATAATCGCATGGTCTTGTGCCGCCGTAGTTTTCTCCTTCGCACATGACCTGTTCGATCTGTCCGGAAGGAAGGTACTGCCGGATGAATACCGGTCCGATCATCGGGGCACACATGATGCCTTTGTGATGAAACGGAAGATCAAGCAGAATGGGTATGCGTTCATCTGCCCGTTTCTGGTTTTCGCAGGTGACATTGAAGAAGACATTGTGCCATCCGTCCTGCCAGTCCGGAGGAAGACATTCTCTGACCCGTTCGGGACGCTTGGTGAGCAGGAAGAAACTGACATCCGGTCTCTGCCGGATGATATTCCATGCGTCATTTCTCCATGGATCTGCTTCTTTGAGAAAGAAATCGGAGGTCATGCATACCCGGATCATTTCACCGCTCTGTATTTTGTATTTACCGCTGCGGTCTCTGGACAGGGGATAGCGGAAGGCTGCTTTGTTTTTAGTAATATCGGCACCGGATCTGTTTCTCTGAGCATCGAGATAATACATATAGCAGTTTTCACATCCCTCGCTGCACCGGATACAGCCGTGCCATGGATTCCATATATCGTGCATCACAGTCCTCCGTGCATATATCATACTTCTTTTTCAGCATCACTGTCTGTCCGGTCAGGGACTGTCGTGTTTTTTGCGTGCGGTATATGGGATTATTGCGACTGTAAGGAAAGAGAAAAGAAGAAAATGATAGAATTGAATGCAAGGAGGCAGAAAATATGAAGTTTCTGCATTTGGCGGATCTGCATCTGGGAAAGACCGTGAATGAATTCCGGATGATCGATGATCAGAAGTGTATCCTGGATCAGATACTGCAGATCGTAAAAGAAAGAAAAATTGACTGTGTGCTGATTGCCGGCGATGTCTATGACAAAAACATCCCCAGTGAAGAAGCCGTAGCCCTGCTGGATGATCTGATCCGGTCGCTGGCACAGATGGATGTGAAAGTGTTTATGATCAGCGGAAATCATGACTCGGATGTGCGTCTGGATTTCGGAAAAGAACTGTTCAGAGAGCAGGGAATCTATATCACCGGTGTCTATGACGGAACGGTTCCCTGCGTAACGCTGCAGGATGAATACGGTCCGGTACAGATCTGGAGTCTGCCGTTTGTCAAAGCATCGCGGGTTGCGCATTTCCATCCGGATGCGGATACATCATCGTATGATGCGGCTGTCCGCAGTGCGCTTGCGGACTGTGATATTGACCGGAGCCGGAGGAGTGTTCTTCTGGCCCATCAGTTTGTCACGGCTTCCGGTATGGATCCGGAAACAGCAGGTTCGGAAAACAGTTCTTCCGATCAGGTCGGAACGATCGAAAAAGTCGATGTCAGTGCGTTTGACGGTTTTTCCTATGTCGCCCTGGGACATATTCACCGTCCCCAGAGAGTCGGACGGGATACAGTACGCTATGCCGGGTCACCATTGAAGTATTCCCTCAGCGAAGCCGGCCATCGCAAAAGCGCAGTGCTGATCGATATGACAGATACGGTTTCCGTGGAACTGATCGATCTGGTCCCGGTCCGGGATATGCGTCACCTGAAGGGTCCGATGGAGAAGATTCTGGATCCGGCAAATATCAGTGCACCGCAGGATTATGTCTATGTGACCCTGACGGATGAAGAAGTCATTCCCGACGCGATGGGAAGAATCAGAGCATATTATCCCAACTGTATGAAACTGGATTATGAGAATTCCCATACAAATGAAATCGAGAACGGAAGTCTGGAAGATGTGACACAGATTTCTTTTGAAGAACAGATGTCAAAGTTCTATCAGCTTGCGGAAGGGCAGCAGCCCGGTGAGGAAGAATGGAAGATTCTGACAGAAGCAGCGAAGGAAGCAGGTGTGATCGATGAGGCCGGTTAAACTGACGATGTCCGCATTCGGACCATATGCGGAAAAAACGGAAATAGATTTCCGGCAGCTGGGTGATTCCGGACTTTTCCTGATCAGCGGTCTGACCGGTGCGGGAAAGACGACGATCTTCGACGCGGTCAGTTTTGCGCTGTACGGAGAGGCCAGCGGCAGCTACCGCGATGCGTCATCGCTGCGTTCGGATTATGCACAGCCGGATACACCGACATATGTCAGACTGGAGTTTACACACCAGGGAAAGAACTATACGGTGGAAAGAAATCCTGCCTATGAGCGGCCGAAACTGCGGGGAAGCGGTACGGTGAAACAGGGGGAGAAAGCGGTTTTCACAGAGGAAGGGAAAGCACCTGTGGAAGGTGCCCGCCAGGTGGATAATGCGGTGATTGAACTGCTGCGGATCGACTATGCCCAGTTCAAGCAGATTGCCATGATTGCCCAGGGAGAGTTCTATCAGCTGCTGAATGCAAAGTCAGAAGAACGCACAAAGATCCTGCAGAAGATCTTTATGACGGAAGGCTACCGCCGTATGGGCGAGATCCTGAAAATTAAGACTTCGGAAAGACAGACAAAGGCAAATGAAATCGAGCGCTCTCTGATTCAGGATTTTTCTGCGGTAACAGCGGAAGAGGACAGTCCCCATGCGGAAGAGCTGAGGAATCTCAATCATGAAATCGCCGGCAGCGGACATGCATACAGAATCAAAGAGATGAAGGATGTCATTGCGGCACTGATCAAAGAAGCACAGCATAAGCAGAATGCGCGGTCGCAGCAGCTTGATACAGCCCGGAAACAGGAAGAAACCGTCCGTAAGAAACTGACACTGGCAGCGGAGGATAACAGAAAACTGGATGAACTGGCAAAGCTGCAGAAGCAGAAAGAACTGTCTGATCTGCAGAAAGAAACATATGATGCTTTGCGGAAAGAACTGGTCTGGCAGAAGAAAGCAGTATATTCCGTACGGTCTTCGGAAGATGCCTGGACACAGGGAAAGAAGCGGCTGGCGGATGCGGATGTATCCCTTCGGCAGACAAAAGAGACCGTGCAGAAAGCAGAACAGAACCTGGAAACCGCAAAGCAGCGTTTTGAGAAGGCAAAGCCGGGGATCGGAATATCGCAGGAGCTGATGATCAAAGCATCTGCGATGAAAGAAAAAGAAGCATCCTACCGCAGAAGAGATACGCTGAAAGAAGAAGCGGCGCGCCTGCTCGGTGAGGAAACAAAGCTGCAGAAAAAGAGCAGCGCAGCAGATGAAACGATTGACGCATTGAAGAAATCGATCCGGGAAGGAGAAACACGGCTGACGCAGCTGCAGGATATTCCGGAAAAACTGGCACAGGCGAAGCAGAAACTGCAGAATACAGAGGACAGGATCGGGTCGCTCCGAGAACTGGAAGAGACCGATCTCATCGAACAGCAGAAAAGAGAGAATGAGCTCGGACGCAGACAGAAGGAATATCTTGAAAAGGAACGCCTGTCGAAAAGCGCTTACCAGAAGATGGAACACATTGAAGAAATCTATCATCATTCCATCGCCGGCATTCTGGCAATGACCCTTGCGGAAGGAGAGCCCTGTCCGGTATGCGGATCCGTGCATCATCCTGCCCCGGCAGTGCTTGCGGAAGAACATTACACGGAGGAAGACGTCAAAGCCGCAAGAGAAGCAGCGGACAGATGCCGCAGCGATGCGGAGACTGCTGCGAAAAATGCGGCCAATGCCAAAGTAAAAGCAGAAGAAGGTCTTGGCCGGATCAGAGAGAAACTGCTGAAACTGGATGCGGATGCGGAATGCACAGAACTTATCACCGTCACGGAAACGGTCCGTACACTGAAAGAAGAAGCACAGAAAACATATCGGCAGGACCATAAAGATACACAGACATTGGATGCACTGCAGAAAGAACGTACGGCATTGCAGGCATCCCTGCTTGAAAACCGGGATAAACTGGAACAGGAAGAAACAAATGCGAAGAATCTGCAGGCTTCTCTGCATACGTGCCAGATGAATCTTGCGGCCGCAGAGGCATCTCTGAAATCACTGGGTACATTTGAATATCCGGATCTCAAGGCTGCAGAAAAAGCACGCAGGGAAACGGAAAACAAAGCGGCGGAATGGAAGAAGCAGGCAGAGGATGCGGATCAAGCATTGCGGAAGTGCGAACAGGAATACAAGGCTGCGGAAACATCGCTGCAGAAAGACCATGAGACGCTGCAGCAGGCGGAGGCAGATGAAAAGAGACTGCAGGAAGACTTCTGCAGAATGCTTGGGGAAAATGGTTTTGCGTCAGCAGAGGAATACCGTGCATTCTGTGTGAATGAAACGGTTCTGCAGGAAAACGAAAAGAAGATACAGAAATACGATACGGACAGAGCGGTCAATGCCGGTCTGCTGGAAAAGGCAGTCAGGGAAACGCAGGGACTGCAGTACAGCGATCTGGACGGACTGCAGAGGGAAGTACAGCAGGCATCAGACAATGTCAGACAGCTGCAGGATGATGTATACCGGCAGGGCACAAGGGCCGTACAGCTGCAGGGTATTCTGGATGCGGTCGGGAAAAAGGTGCAGGCATCTGAGAAACTGCTGCAGGAAACGGCAATGTACAGACGGCTGAGCGATATGGTCAACGGCAACCTGAAGGGACGCAGCAAGATTACACTGGAACAGTATATCCAGGCGGCCGGGTTTGACAGTATCATCGCGGCAGCCAACCGGCGTCTGAAGCCGATGAGTTCGGGGCAGTTTGAACTGTGCCGGCATGAAGATCTGCGGGAAATCAACGGAAAGAACGCACTGAACCTGGATGTTCTGGATAACTATACGGGCAGGAAGCGTCCGGTCAGTTCTCTGTCCGGCGGTGAAAGTTTCAAGGCTTCACTGGCACTGGCACTGGGTCTGTCCGACCGGATCAGTTCCGGCGCCGGAGGCATTCAGGTGGATACGCTGTTTATCGATGAAGGATTCGGTACGCTGGACGAGACATCGCTGAATGAGGCAATCGATATGCTTACATCGCTGTCAACCAACGGCAAGCTGATCGGTATCATCTCTCACCGGAAGGAACTGGAGGAGAGGATCCAGAAACAGATCATTGTCAGTAAAGCGGACAATACACAGGGCAGCACATTGCGGATCGAGCAGGGATACTGAGGTATTCCTGCTTTTTGTAATGGAAAACCTCCGGATAGTCCGGAGGTTCAAAGAAGGTTAACCGATGAGTCTCTGCCAGCGGAGCCTATAATGTAAAAGCAATCTGCCAA
>CADABS010000064.1 GCA_902786245.1 uncultured Erysipelotrichaceae bacterium | reverse complement strand
CAAGAATAGAGTTGAATGGCTGCTTAAGTATTTCTATTCATGGCAGATTCATTATAAGTCAGCTATCGTTCTATCCACAAAATTGTTTACTGTTAGAATGTGTTTTTTCTACTGATTCTGCGGTATCGCAGATTCTTTTTGATACAATGGAAGGCAGAAGGTAAATCGTATGCATGCTAATAAGAAATATGATGTCATCTGTGCCGGGATTGCGACATGGGACACGCTTTTTTCAGGAATCGACAGGGATCTGATGGAAGTGGACGGCATTCTTGCCAAAGGATATACAGCATCCTCGGGCGGCGATGCGGTCAATGCGGCAGTCAATATGGCAAGACTCGGCATCCGTACCGCGGTATGTGCTTCGCTTGGAAAAGACAGCGCAGCCCAGCTGGTGATTCATGATCTGCAGAAAGCCGGAGCGGATACTTCCTGGCTGACGCAGAATGAACAGGTCAATACGGCTGCCCCGGTCCTGCTGATCGATCCGGAAGGAGAGAGGCATATCATCCGGGTGCCGGACAACGGCAATCATTTTTTCACCGATGAAATGGTACCCGACGCACTGATGGAACAGTCATCCCATCTTCATCTGGCCAGTGCCAATGTCCTGAAGCGGCTGGATGGCGAACCGCTGGGAAGGCTGTTCAAAAGGGCGAAGGAACACGGGCTGACGACATCCCTGGATGCCTCCTATGACAGAGACGGCAACTGGATGAAGAATATCGAAACAGCCCTGCATTACTGCGATATTTTCATTCCCAGCATGCAGGAGGCTTCGATCTATGCGGGCAGTCAGGATATTGATCAGATTACTGCGTTCTTCTCGGCATATCCGCTGCAGGTGTTCGGCATCAAGCTGGGAGAAAAAGGCGTATATCTGACCGATTTCAGGCATCCTGTCCGTCTGGATACGATGTATCACGCAAAGCCGGTGGATACGACCGGTGCGGGAGATGCATTCCTGGCCGGATTTGTCAGCGCCTGGGTACGGGGCTATGACATGCGCTCCTGCGGTCTGTTCGGCAGTGCCCAGTCCGCTTCCGTTCTGGCAGCGGTAGGCGCAAACCGGTCAGCCGGAACACTGGAAGATGCACTGAAACGGATCAAAGCAGAAAATGAAACACTGCATATGCGGGGAAAATGATCATGGATAAAAAGGCAATGCTGAAAAGGCTGCAGCACATGGAACTTTCCATCGGCAGAGGCAGGAATTACTTTACGATGAGCAGAGGAAGCTTCCGCTATCTCAATACGCTTTATCTGCGCCGGCCGCTGCGTTTTTCCGGTCTGCGCCAGAATGAAACAGGCATGAATCTGATTTTCCGGGATGACCGGTCCGACAGGGAGTACACCCTGGCAGTCACCGCAGATGATCATGGCTTCGATATCGCATTAGCAGGCGATACCGATGAATACAACCGCTTCTGGATCTCGCTGCCATGCGGAAAAAACGAGCATTTCTACGGTACCGGCGAAACCTATTCCGAGTTCGATCTGAAAGGACAGAAAGCGCGCATCTTTGTGGCAGAACATCAGAATACAAGCCGGATCACCCGGAAGCTGGTGCGGGAGATGGTCTCAGGTGTTGATCCGGAAAGAAAGCTGCCTTTCGGTGCCTATGAATCCTATTATGTACAGCCGACATTTGTCTCCTCCGAGTGCTGGTATTTCCATGCGGATACGGACCGCTATGCGGAATTCGACTTCCGGAGGGACAGACGCATCGTACTGCAGTTTCAGGAAGTACCTGTTTTCCATATCGGCATAGCGGATGATTTTGAAACGCTGACACAGCAGATGCATACCCTGCTCGGCGACAGTGAAAAGCTGCCGGAATGGGTCTATGACGGCGCAATCCTTGCCATCCAGGAAGGATGCGGCGCAGTAGAAAACAGAGTGCAGAAAGCACTGGATGCCGGGGCGAAGATCTGCGGTGTCTGGTCGCAGGACTGGTGCGGATGCCGGCGGACCGGATTCGGCTATCAGGTCATGTGGAACTGGGAATACGACCGTGAACTCTATCCTGATCTGCCTGCGAAGATACAGCAGTGGAAGGAAAAGGGCATCCGCTTCCTGGGCTATATCAATCCGTTCCTGGCCCTGGAAAAAGATCTCTATGCCTATGCGGCGGAAAAGGGATACTGCGTCAAGGACAGAAGAGGCAGGGACTATCTGGTGACCATTACGACATTCCCGGCAGCCATGATCGACTTTACCAATCCGGCTGCCTATGTCTGGTACAAGGATCTGATCAAAAAGAACATGATCGGCATCGGGATGTCGGGATGGATGGCGGATTTCGGCGAATACCTGCCGACCGACTGTATCCTTTACAGCGGCGAGCCGGCAGAGAAAATGCATAACCGCTGGCCGGCCATCTGGGCAAGGATGAACAGAGAGGCAATCGAAGAATGCGGTGTGCAGAACGAAGTATTCTTCTTCACCAGAGCCGGCTATACCGGTTCTGTCGGAAATACACCGATGATGTGGACCGGCGATCAGCACGTCGACTGGTCGGTGGATGACGGTCTTCCTTCCGTCATTCCGGCGACGCTTTCTCTGGCGATGAGCGGACAGCCGCTTACCCACAGCGATGTCGGCGGCTATACGACCATTATGAACATGACCCGCTCGAAGGAACTGCTCATGCGCTGGGAGGAAATGAATGTCTTCTCACCGCTGTACCGCTTCCATGAGGGCAACCAGCCTTCCCGGAATGTCCAGTTCGATGCGGATGAAGAACTGCTTGCGCATCTGGCAAAGATGTCAGGGATGCATACCATTCTGAAGCCGTATCTGATGAAACTGGAGGAACAGGCGCATACGGGCATTCCCGTGATGCGGCCGCTGTTCATGTATTACAGCCATTATGATAATGAATACAGCATGTATATGCTGGGCCGGGATCTGCTCATTGCCCCGGTACTGGAAGCAGGGGCAGTCCGCAGAACGGTACGGCTGCCGGAAGATCACTGGATCGAACTGCATACGATGAAGGAATACAGCGGCGGCACAGTCACCGTTTATGCGCCTCTTGGTATGATACCGGTATTCATGCGCAGAGATGCGGCAGATCTGAAGAAAGAAACAGCAGAAGCACTGCATAAGGAAATAAAGAAATGACAGGGAAAAAGAAATACGGGCTGCTGTCCAGAATGGCTTATGGCGCAGCGGATATTTACGGCGGCGGTGCATTTGCCGTCATCAGTACGTTCTATGATCCGGATAATGCAGTAAAATTCTGAAGGGGTGAAAGAATATGAAAATCGGATTTATCGGACTGGGCATCATGGGCGAAGCCATGTGCACAAATATCATCCATAAGCATGATGATACGGTCTATGTATATGATGTTGTAAAGGAGAAGACGGAAAAGCTGGCAGCGCAGGGCGGTATCCCCTGTGCATCGGCACCGGAACTGGCAGAGAAATCGGATGTCATCATCACGATGGTTCCGAAGTCGGAACATTCCAAAGCGGTATATGCAGAGATCCTGCCGGTATTGAAAAAAGGAACGCTGTGCATCGATATGAGCACGATCGAACCGGCCGTATCCATTGAAATCGCCGCATCGGTCAAAGAAGCAGGATGTGCATTCATCGATGCGCCGGTCGTCAAATCCAGACCTGCGGCGGAAGCAGGAAAACTCGGCATCTATGCCGGCGGCAGCGAAGAGGATTATGAAAGAGCGCTTCCCGTTCTTTCCTATATGGGTGAAAACATTGTGCGGATGGGAGACAGCGGCAAAGGCCTGGTCATGAAGATCTGTCATAACGCCCTGGTTTCGCAGATCCAGAACGGCGTCAATGAGACAGCCACGCTGGCAGCTGCCAACGGCATCGATATTCTCCGTTTTGCTGAGGCAATCAGCTACGGCGGCGGTCAGAACTTCTATCTGGATTCCAAGAAAAATGCCATCTTCAATGAAGATTTCACAACTGCATTCTCGATTGCCAATATGCATAAAGATGTCCATATCTGCATGGATCTGGCAGAGAAATCAGGCGTATCGATGCCCGGTGAAGCCAATGCCGTGCGTGTCTATGACAAGGCCATGGAAATGGGTCTGGGCAGTGAAGATTTCTCGGCATCGATCAAGGCGGTCCGGAAATGAATATCCTGCAGGAACTGAATGCATGCAATGATGTTGAGATCATCGATGTCCATGATGAGCGGTTTGCCTCCTACGGCCGGATCATTGAAGGCTATGATTTTTCTGAACTCATTGCATACATGAATGAAAAGACGGATATACCGGAAACAGGCAATGTCTATGTGGCATCGGTGAAGGAACTTGAATCATTTCCGGTAAAAGAAGAGATCGGAAGCGTTCTCTATGGCGGGATGCCGATCCAGATCGGCTACTGCAACGGCGTCAACAGCACCTGCAATGGCTTTGAATATCACAAGGGAAGCGAAATCAATATCGCAGTCACAGAGTTCATGCTTGTGCTTGCCCATACATGGCAGATCAAAGACAATACCATCGGTATTGAAGACGCAGAGGTATTCTATGTACCGCAGGGAACAGCCATCGAGATGTTTCAGACAACCCTGCATTTATCTCCCTGCCGGACGGTGAACAGCGGCTTTCGGGATATCGTCATTCTGCCCAGGGGCACCAATACGCCATTGACAGAGGAAGAAAAAAAGAACAGAGATCAATGTACGGACAGTGAATCCGTATTGTTGCTGCAGAGAAACAAATGGGTCCTTGCCCATCCGGAACGGGAACCGCTGATCAGACAGGGAGCCCATCCCGGACTGATGGGAGAAAACAAAAGACTGCACTACCCCGGGGAGGAATTATGACAAAAGCATTTCAGACAGCCTATATACCTTTTGCGGTAGGCACATTCCATATGGAAAGCGCCCGCCGTCTATTCAATGAATCCGTTGAACTGCTGAAACAGACAGAAGAAAACACGATTGTACCGGAGGATCTGATCCTCAGCACGGATGCGCTGGAAGCGTATCTGGATACGGTCGATCCCGATCTGCTTGTCATCCAGAATCTGACCTTTGCGAACGGTCAGTATGCATCGGAAGTCATGCACAGATTCAAAGATGTACCGGTACTGTTATGGACACTCAGGGAACCTGTGATTGACGGCACCAGACTGCGCCTCAATGCATTGACCGGTGCCTATTCCGCTGCCAATGCGATCCGTGCCTTTAAAAAGGAACCGTTTGAATTTGTCTATGGCTCTCCGGATGAAGAAGCGGTCATCGCTAAGATCCATCAGACGGTGCATGCGGCCAGGATCCGGTATGAGATGAAAACACTCCGTACCGCTTCCATCGGCCATACACCGCAGGGCTTCGGTTTCGGCAGACCGCTGGATCTGGATCTGCTGGAGAAATTCGGTGTCCACCATGAAGCCATCGAAGCAAGAGAACTGATTGACCTGGCAAAGTCCTATACCGATGAAGAATGCGAAGCATGGCTGAAAGATGCCATGGACAGAACCGTCGGACTGCAGAATACACCGGAAAGAAACCGGCTGGATTTTGCCCGTTTATACAAAGCCTATGATACATGGACGAAGGAACATCATATCGGTGCCCTTGCCAGCTGCTGCTGGCCGGATTTCTTTACCTCCTTCGGCACACCGGTATGCGCAGTTTTGGCGATGCTGAATGATCTGGGTGTCACCGCTGCCTGCGAGGCGGATCTCTACGGTGCGGTATCGATGTGGATCGCCCAGAGACTGTCGCAGGAAGCAGTATTCTTCGGGGATCCTGTATCGCTGAACGAAAAAGAAAATACGATTACCTTCTGGCATTGCGGAACGGCTGCCTGTTCCCTGGCCAGAGAAGATACAGGCGCTGTGATCGGTGAGCATTGCAACAGACATATCGGTCCGACCATGGAATTCGGATGCCGGGAAAGCGGTCACGCGGTCATCTTCCGCATCGGCAGAAATCCGGACGGAACCTTCCGCTTCCTGATTGTCAGAGGCAAGGCCCTGGACAGACCGAAACAGTTCTACGGCACATCCGTGGTGATTGAAACAGAAGGATGCGCTGAAACGGTCATTCACGAAACCGTGGAAGCAGGCTGGGAGCCGCATTATGCGGTCGCCTTTGCGGATATCGCAGAAGAACTGAAGATCCTTGCCCATATGTTCAACTGCGAAGTGACGGAATACAAATAGAAAGAAGAGGACAGACGGCACTGTCAGTGCAGAAAACGGGTGTTTCATCATATAATGATTGAAACAGATGACAGTGTCAGAGGTGAATGAATTGAAAACAGATCCGTATAAAGAGTATTTTGCAGAAAATGAGCCGGACAGTTCGTACAAAAACTATGCATGGAATACAGCAATCGGACTGCAGGCAGTCGATGGTCTGAAGACATCAGATTTCTTAATGGAAACTGCCAGAAGGAATATCAATGGTGAAATTTCTTTTGCGGAAGCGGCAGAGTTACTGCAGAAGTATTATGAAGAAAACCCGGTGAATGATGAGACAGAACGGACAGAAGAAGCGGATAAAGTTTCCGCAAGAATTGCCATGCTTCTGTCGGAAAATGCATTCAGTTTCACAGCGAATGAGTATATTTCCATACACAGAAAACTGTTTACGGGTATTTATCCTCATGCCGGGAAGATCCGGACACATAATATTTCAAAGAAAGAATGGGTGCTGAACGGTTCCTCTGTCATTTATGGCAGTGCTTCTGAATTGCCGGCAACACTGGAGTATGACATATCCGAAGAAAGAAAATTCTCATACCGCAATCTGTCAGAAGATGAAATCATCCGGCATCTTGCAGTATTTATTTCAAGGCTTTGGCAGATTCATGTTTTTGCGGAAGGAAATACCAGAACAACAGCAGTTTTCTTTATCAAGTATCTGAGAATGCTGGGGTATGATACGACGAATGACGCTTTTGCACAGAATGCATGGTATTTCCGGAATGCGCTTGTACGGGCGAACTACAATGATCTGAAAAATGATGTTCATGAGACGACTGAATATCTTGAACTGTTCTTAAGAAGTCTTCTTGCGGGTGAGAATCATCCGCTCAGGAACCGGACATTGAAGCGGAAAAACCGGACATTGAAGCGGAAAAACCGGACATTGAAAACTGTCTAAGGTCCAAAACCGCCGGATATGTGAGGATGCTGCAGAATGCATTCGGGAATCAGACGGTATTCGGACGCGCTGATATTATGAAAGTAATTCCTGTCGGCGCTTCCCGTGCATCTGAATTGCTGAAGCAATTGAAAGAACTGGAAGTTATTGTGCCCATCAGCGGGCATGGCAAAGGAAAATACAGATTCAGAGAGGAATAGGTACAAAGGAGAGAATGTATGGAAGTAAAGAAATGGTCATATGAGGAATATCCCGAGTTCACAATGGATGGCATTGAAGTGCTTGACAGCACCGGCGATGAAGTTGCAGTGCGCTATACCAATGATGTGGAATATGCATGCATTGACGGTACGCCTCTGCATCTGCAGATCATGATTCCCGCAACGAGAAACAATCCGGAAGGCATATATCCGTGTTTTGTATATGTACAGGGTTCTGCCTGGATGAAACAGCATATCCATGCCGGAGTACCGCTTGTCTCAAAGATGGCAGAAAAAGGATATGTATGCGCCATTGTCGAATACAGGCATTCCGGCATCGCAAAGTTCCCTGCCTGTGCAAAGGACGCAAGAAACGCTGTGCGCTTTCTCAGAAAAAATGCACAGAAGTATTCCATCGACCCGGACAGAATGATCCTGGCAGGCAGTTCTTCCGGCGGCCATACAGCTGTATTCGGCGGTCTGATCCATGACGATGATACAGAAGATAATCTCTTCCCGGGCGTATCGGCAGAGGTATCCGGCATCATTGACTACTACGGCTCTGTCAGCGTCATGGCGGAAGATGCCAATCCGACAACCCTGGATCATCTGCTGGAAACCAGTCCGGAAGGCATGGAAGCAGGACATATCAATCTGCGTGAACATCCGGAAATGCGCAGGGCCATGTCAGCGGAATGCAATATTGATGAAAGTACCAGGATAGCTCCGGTACTGATCTTCCATGGCACCAAAGACAGGACTGTCAATCCTTCCCAGAGCGCAGGATTATACACCCGCCTGAAGGAAACCGGACATGATGTGCAGTTCTATCTCATCAGAGGCGCCGACCATGGCGGGGCGGAGTTCTGGACGGAAGCAGTACTGAATATCGCGGATGCGTTCATGCGGCGCTGTTTCTGATTCATACGCAGCCGGAAGGCTGCTTTTTTCAGTTTGCAGACAAAGACTGCGTCAAAGTCTTCACGAAAAGACGGTATAAAGAAATAAAATGCAATGATTGATTATCATATTGCATTTATAATTCGCTATAATAGTGAAAGCAGAAGACGGCTGAAACATACAGCCTGAAAATGCAGGAGGTATTATGGAAGACCGGGATATCAGAAAACTGAGCCGGGGCGATCTTCTGGAAATGCTGGTAGAGCTTTCCAAAGAAAATGACCGCCTGAAAGAAGAACTGGCAGAAGCCAATAAAAAACTGGAAAACAGGCGGATATCGGCGACTGAAGCAGGAAGCCTGGCAGAAGCCTCGCTGAAGCTGAATGGAGTATTTGAAGCTGCGGAGAAGGCGGCACAGGATTATCTGTACAATATCAAGATCCTTGAAAAAGCAAAGATCAAGGAAATGAAAGAAATTCACACCCTGTATAAGAAGATGAAGGAAAATGAAGAAAGAAAAGACGAAGAAAACAATTGATCCGCAGAATCTTCCCAATACTTCTGAACTGGAAACGGAATTGAAAAGGGAACAGTATAAGAAGGCATATGGCAGTACTCTGCGCAATACGATCTATATTCTGATTACGGTAGCGGCTTCAGCGGTATTGATTGCCACGCTGTTCCTGCCGATTTTCAGAATCTACGGTTCTTCGATGTCTCCGACGCTGGAAGAAGGGGATATTGTCGTCTCGCTGAAAACATCAAAGTATGAAAAAGGCGATCTGATTGCTTTCTACTATAACAATAAGCTTCTGGTCAAGCGGGTCATTGCGACACCGGGTGAATGGGTGGATATTGATCTGAACGGCAATGTCTATGTCAACAACCAGCTGCTCAATGAACCGTATCTGATCGATAAGGCCTATGGGGAATGCAATATCGACCTGCCGTTCCAGGTACCGGAAGGAAGAGTCTTCGTCATGGGTGACCACAGAAGCGTATCTCTGGATTCCCGGGTACAGTCCATCGGCTGTATTTCCGAGGAAATGATGGCAGGCAAACTGGCTCTGCGGATCTGGCCTCTGAACAGACTGCATATTGTTCAATGATAATTGAATATTATTCATGAATTTATAAATTAATAAAATATATTGAATAGTATAATAAGTTGTTCGATGGGCTGTCACCTGGATACTATGAAATCAAGGAAACAAAGACACCGGAAGGATACGTAACTACCGGAACGGATTGTTTCTATATCAGGGTAAACAAAGATGGCGTTTCTCTGATTCAGTCGGATCTCAGCAAGCCTGCGGAACAGTGGTCAGTTATTCGTTCTTCGGATATGGTATACAGCTTTACAGCTGAAGAAGGCGAAACACCTGCCACAGCATATGTGGGGAATACACCGGGTGCTGAGCTTCCGCATACCGGAGGAATCGGTACATCGCATCTGTATCTCACAGGTGGGCTGATGACATTGGCTGCAGGATTGATCCTGTATCTGAAAAGAAAAAAATCTTATTTGATTAATCGAATCACTTAAGCCGGAGACTGGATTTCCGGCTTTTGTTATGGCATGGAATACTATCGAGTGGTTTAAAAAAGAAATCTCTACAATTATCAAAAAGTAGGATAGTGAAATATTTGAATTAGTATTATAATTTTTTGGAGTGTATATTCATTATTTTTAATGTTGATTCGCATATAAGTAAATATATCACAGATATACAGGATGCGGATGGAGGCAAAAATGGATATCAAGAAAATAGAAAAATACATTGATAAGAACCATCGCAAAAAGAAATGGCTGATCAATGTAACTGTGTTGGGAATTATCGCGTCCATGGTTACCAATGCATTACTGACAAACCCGGCAGATGCCATGGCGGGTGCTTTGATATGTTCTCAGGAAGAGCATACCCATACAGATGAATGCTATATCACAATGCCGGTACATGTTGCCTGTGCTGAGAATACACAGGAACAGCACTTGCATGATCAGACATGCTATGACGCAGAAGGATATCTGGTATGCGGTAAAGAAGAATATGTCATCATCCATACCCATGACAGTAACTGCTATGACAAGGACGGAAACCTGATCTGCAGTATGCCTGAAGTACAGGATCATATCCATGACGCATCCTGTTATGACGCAGAAGGGAATCTGATCTGCGGTATTAGAGAGATCAAAGAACATACACATACAGAAGAATGCTGGACGGTGAATGAAGCAGGGGAAAGTGTACTGAAATGTACATACCCGACAGCCATCACTCACCAGCATGCCATGGCATGTTATGACCAGGTGGAAGCAGTGCTGAACTGCGGTAAAGAAGAGCATGTACATACAGACAGCTGCTATGAACAGAAAGAAGAAACAGTCAGCGAAGAAGTACAGACAGAAACAATAGAAGAGAATACCGAAGAAACTGCAGCAGAAGCAGCAGAGGTTCCGGAAGAAGTTGAAAACACAGAAAAAACACCGCAGATGCCTGCAGTGTCCTTTGAGAATGCAGATACAGAAGTAATCGTTACTGTTACAGCAGAAGAAGGAAGCTTCCCGGAAGGAACAGAGATGAGAGTCGTACCTGTCGCTGCAGAAGAAGTCACAGATGCAGTACAGAGTACGACAGAGAAGAGCGTCGTTGAGATCCAGGCAGTGGATATCTCCTTCTGGTATCAGGAAGAAGAGATCGAACCGTTAAAGCCGATCAATGTTGTGATGAAGCCGAAGGCAGTAACAGCAGAAGCAGATCATACAGCAGTCGTGCATGTCAAAGATGAAGGAGAGACAGAAGTCGTTGTAGAAGAGACAGAAGGTGTACAGGAAGAAGTCGTATTTGATACACCTGAATTCTCGGTCTATGCAATTGTGTATACCGTTGATTTCCATTATGAAGTGAATGGAAATACATATGAC
>CADABS010000063.1 GCA_902786245.1 uncultured Erysipelotrichaceae bacterium | reverse complement strand
GATGTTTTTTCGTCATGCATGTTCAATCTCTTGAATAGAAAAGTCTGCAGAAATCACGAGTTGTTCATCTGCAGACTGTTTCTTAACTTAATGACATTGCTCGTATGAGGTCTTTTTGATGGTTCGGTCTGCTGTGAATCAGCCTTCCATTTCCGCCCGTACTTCTTTGAAGCATCTGACAGCGAAATCGATATCTTCCTTTGTATGGCTTGCGCATACCTGGGTGCGGATCCTTGCTTTGCCTTTGGGGACGACCGGATACGAGAATGCGACTACATAGACGCCTTTATCGACCATGCGCTTTGCGAATTCCGCTGTTTTGACTTCGTCATACAGCATGACCGGTACACACGGATGTGTTCCCGGAATAATATCAAATCCGTTATCGGTCAGTTCTTTGCGGTAGTAGGCAGTGATTTCTTCCAGATGATCTCTGAGCTCCGTGCTTTCCGCCAGCATGTCAAAGAGTTCCAGGCTCGCACCGGCAATGGCAGGGGCAAGGGAATTGGAGAACAGATACGGACGGCTTCTCTGCCGCAGCAGATCAATGATTTCTTTTCTGCCGGATGTATATCCGCCGGATGCACCGCCGAGCGCCTTGCCCAGTGTTCCGGTAATGATATCGACTCTGCCTTCGACACCGTTGTATTCCGGTGTTCCGCGTCCGTGCTTTCCGACAAATCCGACCGCATGGGAATCATCCACCATGACCAGGGCATTGTACTGATCTGCCAGATCGCAGATGCCTTTGAGATTGCAGATAATACCGTCCATGGAGAATACGCCGTCAGTCGCGATCAGCTTGATCCTTGCGTCGGCCGCATCCGCTTCCTGCAGCTTTGTTTCAAGATCTGCCATATCGTTATTCTTGTAACGGTATCTCTTCGCCTTGCACAGACGGACGCCGTCAATGATCGAGGCATGATTGAGTTCATCGCTGATGACCGCATCCGCATCGCTCAGCAGGGTTTCAAACAGACCGCCGTTGGCATCGAAACAGGAGGAATACAGAATGGTATCATCCGTTCCGAGGAAGGATGAAATCTTCTTTTCCAGTTCTTTATGAATATCCTGCGTACCGCAGATAAAGCGTACGGAAGCGACACCGTAGCCGCGTCTGTCATAGGTTTTCTTGGCGGCTTCGATCAGTCTCGGGCTGTCTCCGAGTCCGAGATAGTTATTCGCGCACATGCACAGCATTTCTCTGCCGTCTGCCAGTTTTACATGCGCTCCCTGGGCAGATACGATCGGAAGTTCGCCTTTGAACAGGCCGGCGTCTCTGATTGAATCGACTTCCTGTCTGTAATAACTGAGAATTTCTGTTTTATTCATTTGTTTTTCTCTCCTCATTGATATGCATCCAGTCAAGAATGACTTTGCCGGACTGGCCGGAAATCATTGCTTCAAATCCTTTTTCATAATCACGGGCATCGAAGTGATGGGTGATGATCGGTGAAATATCCAGACCTGCCTGCAGCATCGTCGTCATCTTGTACCAGGTATCCCATACTTTTCTGCCGTAGATACCGCGGATATTCAGTCCGTTGAAGATAACGGTTTCAAGGTCAACGACCGTATCGGTTTCCTGCAGACCGAGCAGGGCGATATTTCCGCCGTGTTTCATATTATGGATCATGCTGTTGAGGGCTGCCGGTGAACCGGACATTTCCAGACCGACATCGAATCCTTCCTGCATGCCTATCTTTTCCATGACATCTTCGAGTTTTTCATCGTTCAGATTGACGATGGTCGTGGCACCGAGTTTCTTTGCCATATCCAGTCTGTACTGGTTGAAATCGGTCACTACGACATGGCGGGCACCGGCAAATTTGACAATGGCAGCGGCCATGCAGCCGATCGGACCGGCACCGGCAATCAGTACATCTTCGCCGAGTACATCATAGGAAAGAGCGGTATGCGTGGCATTGCCGAACGGATCGAAGATCGCGTACATTTCCTCCGGGATCTGCGGGTTGCAGGGCCATACATTGACCCATGGAATGACCAGGTATTCCGCAAATGCACCGTCCCGGTTGACACCGACGCCTTTGGCATTGCGGCAGTTTTCTTTGTGTCCTTCCAGACAGTTGCGGCATTTGCCGCAGGTGATATGTCCTTCGCCGGAAACCATGTCGCCGACTTTGAAGCCGCGTACACCGGCTCCGACTTCGACGATTTCCCCGACGTATTCATGGCCGATGACCCGGCCTGTATCGATTGTGTGCTGTGCCCATTTGTTCCACTGATAGATGTGAACATCCGTACCGCAGATCGCGGTTCTGCGGATTTTGATCTTCACATCATTCGTGCCGAGTTTCGGTATCGGAACCCGTTTCATGGTAATGCCGACATCCCGTCTGTCCTTGACAAGAGCCCACATCATTCCATCCTGCTGTGTCATGAATGATCCTCCTCATAATTATGATCTGATAGTTGTGATGCTGTTCTGTCTTTATTATAGAAGGAAAAAAGAAAAACAGAAAGCATATGAACTATCTGCAGGTTTATAAAAAAGCTTCCCGAAGGAAGTTCTCAGCCTCTGAGCTTTCTGACGACGTCTGCGAGAATTTCGTCTTTGCAGTCGCGGAAGAAATATTCATCGAAGTGCTCACCGGCAAATGCACCTTTGACCAATTCCGGGTCCAGATCGAACAGGATATCCGCAAGCGGACGGAAGGCTGCAGCTCTGACACCGTCGAGGATTTTCTTGTTGCGCTGTTCCGGAACGACGCGTTCTTTCGGATAACCGCCGCCGAAGGGTTCGCTGAACAGTTTCTCGAATATGTATTCCAGATTCAGCTCTCCACCCGGATCCGATCAAAGCAAAACGGATCATAGACGCTCCTTTACATCTGCGGGGCAAACAGCCGCAGGACTGCCAGGAAGAATTCCGCAGCCGGACCGTTCATGCTTTCTTCCAGGCTGATTTCATTGCATTGGGCACATGCCTCCAGAAAATCATTTTTGATATCCTTGATTTTTTCGGAGCCGAAGAGATAGGTTCCGTTTTCGAAATGCAGATACAGACTTCTGTAATCCAGATTGATGGTGCCGACTGCCGCGGTTTTATCATCGGATACAAATACCTTTGAATGAATGAAGCCGGGCTGATATTCGTAGATCTTTACACCGCCCTGGATCAATGTATGGTAATACGAACGGGTAACCTGCCAGACGAGTTTCTTGTCCGGAATGCCCGGTGTCATGATCCGGATATCCGCACCGTGCTTGGCGGCGAGAATCAGCGCATTGATAAATTCCGTATCGATGATCAGATACGGTGTATAGATATAGCAGTAATCATTGGTCTGGTTCAGAATGCCCATATAAATATTCTGGGCAGTGATTTCATTATCCAGCGGGGTTTCTCCGTACGGGGCAATGAATCCGTCTTCCTTTCCCGGAAGCGGCTCGGCTTTGAATACCGTGAAATCCGTATCCTTGATCTTTGCCAGAGCATTCCAGTGCGTCAGAAACATGACAGTATAGGACCAGACTGCTTCGCCTGTAACCCGGATGACATTGTCTTTCCAGTGGCCGAATACCTTTTTGACATTGATGTATTCATCGGCCAGATTGATACCGCCGCTGAAGGCTGTCTTGCCGTCGATGACCATGATCTTGCGGTGATCTCTGTGATTCATGACAATGCCGATGATCGGGTTGATGCGGTTGAACGGAATGCATTTGATGCCTTTGCTTTCCAGGGTATCGGCATATTTCATGGACAGCTTTGTAAAGGAACCCATGTCATCATACAGAACTCTGACATCCAGACCTGCGGCAGCTTTTTCTGTCAGGATCTCCAGCATGGAATTCCACATGACGCCTTCTTCAATAATGAAGTATTCCAGAAAAATGAATTTTTCGGCTTTTTTCATTTCCTCCAGCATCACCGGGAATCCGGTATCGCCCAGGCTGTAATAGTCAAAGCCGGTATTCCGGTAGAAGGGGAAGCCAGCTTCTCTGGAAATGTAATGGAACTGTCCCTTTTCTTCTTCGTCTGCCGCAGTCAGATCGGCCAGTACCTGTTCATCCTGGACATAGTATTTCTTTGCTTTCTGCGTGGAAACGATCAGACTTTTGAATGTTCTGGAGGTGATCAGATTGGCACCCAGCAGCAGATAGAGGACCGTTCCGGGCAGAGGAAAAAGCATGATGCCGATGATCCACATCATATCGCTGGACAGATGCCGGCTGTTTTTGATGATCATCAGTACAATGAACACACTGAGCAGGCGGAGCACGCCTTCGATCCAGGCTGCCTGTTCTCCGAACCATTTCAGAAGGGAATAAATGATCATGATCTCCAGTACAGCCATGACGATCATAAAAACGGTACGGCTGAATATCTTGCGCAGTATTCTCATGGGCGGATTCTCCTTGCAGTTGTATGCAATAATGATAGTAGAAAAAACATGTCCGGAAAAGAAAAAACAGAGCTGTGCTCTGTTTCAGAATGTCAGTGTATCGTATTTTTCCAGAAGTTCCAGAAGATTTGTCTTGCAGAAATCGATCAGTTTTACGCTGATATCCGGATCGATATCGTTGTGACGGATCTGTCTGCGCATGATCCGGGCGTAACTGATGATTCTTGCCTTGTCGGTGATCGCATCGATTTCTTCATCGCTGCGGTCATCGAAATACAGATGCAGTGTCTTATCCCAGATTTCCTTTCCCTGCGCCGCGGTAATGCCCAGGAACCGCTCGATCGCCGTCGGATCGACGGAGGAGAATCCGCGGTAGGCATTGTAGATCGCCGAGAATTCAAAGATCGGATGTCCGGTGCAGATCGTATCCATATCGATCAGGAGTACTTCATCGTTCTGCAGCATGATGTTTTTCAGATGGAAGTCGCCGTGCATCATGTGATTATCATCGGGAACCGCTTCGATCATGCGGTACAGTTTCTCTGCCGGTTCTGCCGGCAGATGGTCTTTCAGGAACTCAGCCCATTTCAGAGCGGATTCCTTGATGCCGGGCATCGTTCCCGGCTTTGCCTCGGTGCCGTGGATCTTCTTCAGCAGATCGACGGACATCTTTACGATTTCATCCAGCCGGGAAGGATCTTCGCTCATGAGCTTGGCGAAAGACTTGGCATTCAGCAGTTCAAAGACAGAACCGTATTCATTGCCGATCTTTACGACATCATATGGGATTGCCGTGGGAATGCCGAGAACAAAGGCGGTCCTTGCCAGTTCTCTTTCCCTCTGAATATCCGGCAGAGAATCCGGGTTGTAATATACTTTGACGATCGTATCCTGGTCGATCCGGTAGACTTTGCCGTTGGCACCCTGGCCGATGACTTCGCAGCCGTCCACGGAAATAACGCGGTAGGCCTTTTCAACCTTGATCATCTCGGTAAATCCGGTCATGTCCAGTACTTCGTATACCTCATTTTTGACGTTTATGATTCTCAGTTCGGGATATTCCTTGCGCAGACGCAGGATAATACGCAGACCGGCACTGGAAATGTAATCCAGTTCCTGGGCATCGATGAGGATGTTTTCAGGTTTCTCAGCCTCAATCGCTGCAATGATCGCAGCTTCCGCATCGCCGGCGTTATTCGAATCAATGTGTCCTTTCAGACTGATTGTCATCAGCTGATTCTCTGTTTTCATTTCGACATTGGCCATGTTATTTATTACCATCTACCTTTCCAGACAAATTACTGAGCTGCGCTGCGCGCAGAGTTCTTAAAACTCTTTTTGATTTTGAGAATGTTCTTTCCGTCTTTGTATTCATAGACAACATTATCCATGATCTGCTTGACGAGGAAGACACCCAGTCCGCCTTCCGGACGCTCTTCCGGCGGTGCGCTGACATCGGGATCTTTCTGCTGAAGCGGATCATACGGTTTGCCATGATCGACAAATGTGATGATGACAGCCATCGGGTCTTTTTCGACTTCTACCGAAACCGTCGCCGGCCCTGTATCCGGCATATAGGCATAATTGGCAATATTGCTGAAAAGCTCATCGATCGCGATATCGATCTGGGCCTGTGTTTTGGCCGGGCAGTTCAAAGCTTCCAGTTTTTCATTTACGAAATCGGTTACGGCCGGCACATTCTGGATGCTTGCTTCAATCGTCAGTTCATTCATATTCACTGTTTCTCCATAATAGCGCAGCCCGAGCATTGTAATATCATCAAACTGCGGTGCATCAAGCACAAATTCATCAATGGATTCTTTGACATTGGTACAGAGTTTCTGGATGCATTCCTCCGGTTCCATGTTCAGCGCTGCCAGCATCCGGTCTTTTCCGAACATTTCATTGCGGCTGTCAGTCGCTTCCGTGACACCGTCTGTATAGACATAGATGGCATCGCCGGGGTACATCTGAATCTCATATGATGTATATTCTGCTTCCCGCATACCGCCGATGACCAGACCGTGCTTATCCTTCAGCATTTCGAAGTGTCCGTCTTTCCGCATCAGGCAGGGGTATTCATGTCCGGCATTGGCAGCTTTGATCACGCCGGTGGATATTTCCAGAATGCCCAGCCATACGGTAACAAACATCTCGACCGGATTGTTGTCGATAATGTAGTTGTTCACGGATGCAAGGATTGCGGCAGGATCCGGTTCTCCGAGGGAACAGATATTGCGGATCAGAATGTTCGATGCCATCATGAACAGCGCTGCTGGAATTCCTTTTCCGGAAACATCTGCGATGATCATTGCCAGATGGTCATCATCGATCATAAAGAAGTCATAGAAGTCGCCGCCGACTTCCTTGGCCGTATACATGGCAGCGAAAATATCAAATTCGGTGCGCTCCGGGAAAGGCGGGAATATACTCGGCAGCATTCCTTCCTGGATCTGGGAGGCAATGTTCAGTTCGGTGCCGATCCGTTCTTTCTCGCTGGTGACTTCTTCAATGCGGCGGATGGAACTGTGAATATCCTTTTCCATCTCTGTAAAGATCAGGGACAGACTTTCAAGTTCATCGCCGGTATGGACCGTGCAGTCTTCGAAATAAGACGCCTCGGCCAGGTCACTGTCCGATCCGGCAATATAGTTTCTGGCTGCCTGGTTCAGCTGCGTGATCGGAACTACGACATTGCGCTTCATCTTCTGTACGATCAGAATATCGATGGCAATGGTCAGAACCAGAAGGATCAGGCAGTACTGCCAGAAGAACTCTCTGCTTTCGGCTGCGACTTTGTTGAGGTCGATGTCCGTAAAACTCATGACGATATACCGCTGGTCGGCGGTAATGACATTCCAGCTGCTCAGGATATAGCCGTATTTCTCTGTTTTCTCAGAGACAAAGGGTTTATACAGTACTTTGTTGTACTGGGAACTCTCTGCCGCAGATACCTTTTCCCAGTATCCGGGAGGACGGTAGGTGGGAGTGCCGTAATCCGAGTCGATGATGTATACCAGCCGGTCTGTCTTTGTGTCATATGCGGCGACATAGATCGAGGAGACTTCGTTGTATTCCTTGATCAGCTTCATGCTTTCGCGGATCCGGACGTAGAGATCGCTTTCTACATTGTCATACAATGCCAGATATTCCGGCTGATCCGGATCATCTGCCTTGTTTCTGCTGTCGGCTGTTTCATAGATCCGCAGAACTTTGTCGGCATACCGGTTTCCGTCTTCTTCCGTGAACAGTACTTCGGAAGTGGATGCGATATTGAATGCGGTGGATGAATAATGTTCATTGGTCGAACGGACATACAGGTAAAAGCCGAAACCGATGGCCGCAGCGCTGAGTACGACGGAAAACATGAGAATCGTATGAAACATTTTCGCGCTCAGCGAGTTATGTTTCCTCTCCGCTTCGGACATCTGTCTGATGCTTTTACTGACCATTTCTGCTGTCCTCCGGCATGAAGATATCCGTGAAGCCGGTCACATCGAAAATGTCGCGGATGACTTCATTGACATGGATCACTTCAAATTTGCCGGTGCCGCTCAGCTTTTTATATGCCAGCAGCAGGACACGCAGTCCGGCAGAGGATATATACTGCGTATTCTGCAGATCGATGGTAACAGCGGAAGATGTTTCCGCTGCCTGCAGAACTGCTTTTTCAAAACTCTCTGCGGTGGATGTATCGATCCTTCCGGCAGGCTCGATGACGATACCTTCTTCTGTCTGTTTTGTATGGATTTCCAGATTCATAAAGCATTACCTCTCTGTTATGGGTTCATTTCCCGGGAAACTTTCAGCCGTTCTCCTGCAGACTGTAAAGAACCCCCTGATACATATAGCTGCGGACGCTGTCCAGCTTGACGATTCCGGGCATATACTGTTCCGGAATAAACTCTTTCATTTTGTCTGCGAGCATCTGCGCATCGGGAATCATACTGCTGTAGAAAGCAATATGATCGATGCCGGTGTAGGAGTACAGACCGGTCAGATATCTGGCAGTCAGTTCAATGGTTCCTTCCGGCGTACGGCACAGTGCATAGGGATTCTGCGGGAAAGTCGTCAGGTTTGTGATGCTTTCCAGCTGTCTGCCGCCCATGTGGCGGGCACTCTGGATCAGACTGCCGTTGGCAACGATACCGACATTGCCGGCATAGCTGCCGGTTGTCAGGAAGTATAAAGCGGTGTCTGCACCATCGCGTTCGGTATTCGCATAGCCCAATGCGATCATATCCGCATCATTGTAGAGATATGCCTCTTTGCCGAATTTTTCTCTGATCTGTGCGCATACATCCAGGTCTGCGATATTGGCTGTTTCAAAGGTCAGCTTTCCGTCATGAACCATGCCCGGTGTAACGATCGCGACTTTCTCCAGTCCCGCGTTCATGTGCACCGCTACCTGTATCACATCCATAATATCAGAGAAACGATAGTATTCTTTTGTAATCTGATTCTCGGCAGTGATTTTGCCGTGGTCATAAATCCGGTATGCGATCTGGTTGCGGCCTTCCATGTTTACGACAGATACGATCAGTACGCTACCGTTCTGCATGTCAAGCGTTCTGTTCAGGGACGGCTTTTCTTTCTGCGGTTTTGTGCCGTCATGCTGGGCAAATGTTTCATTCAGCAGATTGATCATGCCGGCACCGTCATAGGTGGAGAAGATCTGCACCGGCACCATCATGACGATTTTGTCTTTGAGAATGCTCTGTACATTCTTCAGCTGATAGCCGATCTGCGGGGCAATCAGAATGACGTCTTTGTCAGCAGCCTGTTCATAGAGTTTTTCATAAGGTACAGCAGAAAAACTCATCTTTGAATCCAGAACTTCGGCAACTTCATTCAGCTTCATCATGAAATAGGAGGTTGTCAGACCGCAGGAACAGCAGAGCAGGATCTGGCGTACCTGGGATCCTGTCTGCTTCAGCAGACATTCCTTCATTTCGGTGAACAGCTCTTTGGCGTGCTCCAGTTCATTCAGTTCAAAATGGAGGTAGAATACACTTTCATCTTTGTCATTGATGATCCGGTATTCGACAACCGTAAATTCCATAAATACGATATTCACCACCGCTACAGCATGGGGTGCGGTGATTTTCAGACCGATACTGTTGGTTTCTTCGTAGAATTCGATGCCGAGATTCTCGCGGTTCTGCTGGCTGATCCAGTCCAGAAGTTCCTTTGCGACTTGTCTTTTATCTTCCATATTTCAGCTCCATCTGACCTGCAGCAGGTCTCTTTTCAGTTTAGCAAATTACATATTATTTAATCAATTCTCTTCATCCCGCAGCGGGCAGAAGAAAAGCTGCTGAGAAGCAGCTGTTCAGAAGTCGCAGGTATCCGGATCAATGTTTGCCAGACCGTAGTTTTTCATGGCATCGAGATATTTCATGTCATCTTCCGCCAGAGCAAAGTCATATACTCTGCCGATATCCCGCAGTTCTTCATATTCTTTTCCCTGACACAGAGCCATGCATTTCTTCTCGAGCAGGTAGCGGATGCAGATCTGCCGCGGTGTCGCATTGTATTTGCGGGCGAAAATCTGCAGTTCCCGGGATGCGAGAATTGCCTGGTGATCAGGAGGCAGAAATCCGATCGTCTGGATACTGTGCTCATTGGCACACTGCAGATTGTCATCAAACGGGAAGCCGGGATAGATCCGGGCCTGATTGACCATCGGCGCTATTTCGGAATGAACCAGGATCTGTTCAATATGGCGTGCCTCATAGTTGGCAAGGCCGATTGCCCTTGTCTTTCCGCTTTTGTACAGACTTTCCAGTGCCCGCCAGGTTTCTTCGCTGATTTCTTCGTATTTATCACGGTACTGCACGGGATTGGGCCAGTTGATCAGGAAAATATCCGCATAGTCTGTTTCCAGACGCTTCAGAGACTGATTGAAAGAACGGATCGCCCGGTCATAGCCGTGTTCGGAATTCGGCAGCTTTACCGTCAGAAAGAGCTCATAGCGGGGAATGCCCGAATCTTTGAACGCAGAAGCGGCGATCTTCTCTGCTTCTCTGCTGACAGGAAGATCGAAATGTCTGAATCCGGCCCGCAGAGCACTGGTAATATTGCCATATATTTCATCGGGATGATTACGGTCAACCCGGTATCCGATTTCAGGTATCGCTACGCCATTATGCAATGTAATTAAGTGTGAAGCATTCAATTCCATGTAAACCTCCGCGTTTCATTATAAACTATCCTGCACGGCAATATGTGAAAGACGGATGAAAATACAGATTTTCCATGCATTGTACACCATAGCGCACAGTGGTATGACAAACTTGTATTAGTATACAGATGTGGCCGAACTGCAGGGCTGTCATTAGAAAGAAGGACTGACAATGAATAATACCGGAAATGAAAACCGTACTCGGATCGAGGCAGATCAGCTGTCAGAGCTTCAGCTTTATCAGGCTCTTTCATCAGGTTTTGATGAACTTGCCCTGACAGAACTGCATTGATCCCGAACCGGGCCATCCATTCACAGCTTCCTGCGCACGGGCTGCGTTTCACTCCCTTCGCAGCCCGCGGTGCGCCGGGAACAAATGCCTGCTATAATGGTAACTGACAACGCGTACAGAGAAACGGAGGTGTGTGAATGGCTGTGCATCTGTCTAGTAAAGGAATCCGGATTGGAAAGGGACAGTCCGCAATCGACGCAATGAAGCAGATCGTTCCGCACTGGATCCATGAAAAGATCGAAGATCCGTCCTATGTCGGCGGATTCCGCTATGCAAGAAACTGCAAATGCTCGGAATGCGGTTATGAATCATCGTTTGAAAAGAAATCCTGTCCGCACTGCGGCGTAAAAATGTACCAGATTGACTGAACTGCCGCAAGGCGGTTCTTTTTCTGTGGTAAACTTTATATTAATAAAGGAGATAAAATACAATGAGTTTTCCGAAAGGATTTTTATGGGGCGGCGCAGTGGCAGCCAATCAGTGCGAAGGCGCGTATCTGGAAGACGGCAAAGGTCTGAGCGTTCCGGATATGCTGCTGGGAGGCGATGTCAACACACCGAGAACCTTCCTG
>CADABS010000062.1 GCA_902786245.1 uncultured Erysipelotrichaceae bacterium | reverse complement strand
GTAATGCTTTGATTCCTTAATATGGTGAGAATTCATAAGTAAAACTGACGAACAGCGCTATATGCACTTTTCGTCAGTTCCGTAATGGTCATATTTATTTTTGTCAAATCCTTAACTTACCAGCATTGCGGTATTGCGCGGTTTTCATTTCAGTATGACAAAGGATGACGGCGGCAGGATCAGTGCATCTGCCAGCTGTACATCTTTGATGCGGTAGAGGATCTTTTTCCCCGCAAATGATGGATGATGCAGAACTGATGTTTCAGCGGAAGGATTCATGGCAACGATGAGACTGCCTCTGCGGTAGACAAAGTCTGTTCCTTCGGCAATCAGTACTTCAAACGGTCCGTCTGCCTGCAGGTCAGGATTTTCATGACGCAGGCGGATGACTTCTTTCACTGTATTGTACAGGGAATCCGGATCATCCTTCTGTGCCTGCACGGTCGGTGCGTCCTCTGCAGGATCCACCGGCAGATACAGCCTGTCTTTTTCCGCTGTGGAGAACCCGTAATTTGCTGTATCATCCCATTGCATAGGTGTACGGCTGCCGGTGCGGTGATAGCCTCCTTCTTTGGAGCGGACATCGAGGAAGCGCATGCCGATCTCATCGCCATAGTAGACAAACGGCACACCGGGCATCGTCAGGATCATAGCCCAGGCGGTTTTCAGTTCATCCGTGTCCAGCGTCCGGGCAGCTCTCGGCGTGTCATGGTTGCATGTGAACAGCGAAATATATCCGCGGTCTTTCACTGCTTCATAGCGGGGCAGATATTCATCCAGGAAGCGGTGAATATCGCCATGGCCGTCTCTTCTGAAGTAGCTGCGGTCTTCCTGGCCCATTTCATAATCTCTTAACAGGGTATTGTATCCGTTGGCACACCATCCCCAGTCGAGATAGAAATCCATATGGAATCCGCCCGCATTGACTGCCTGCACGGGATTGTTCCATTCCGAAACCATAGCGGCTTCAGGATACTCCCTGTCCAGCATATTGCGGACATCCCGCCAGATGGCAGCGGTAGCGGATTTGTTTTCATCATCGTTTTTGACCAGGGAATCGGCCATGTCCACCCGGAATCCGTCGCATCCCTTCTCCAGCCAGAAGCGCATGATATCTTTCATCGCTTCTTTCGTCGCAATGGCTTCCGGCGAATCCACGGCACTCATCCATTTCTCGGTCCGGTGCAGCCAGCCGTAATTCAGCGCCGGCTGCGATGCAAAGAAATTCAGCATATACGCACCGTACCGCTCCGTCATGCCGGAGATATACGGATGGCCTCCGATTCCTGTAAAAGGATGATCGGTCCAGATATATCTGCCGCTGTATTCATTCGGCTCATATCTGGAAGATTCGATAAACCAGGGATGGGTATCGGAGGTATGTCCTGGCACCAGATCGAGCAGGACCCGGATCCCGCGCCGATGGGCTTCATGGAACAGACCGATCAGATCATCATTGGTTCCGTAGCGGGGTGCCACCTTCTTATAATCCCGGATGTCATAGCCGCCGTCGCGGAACGGAGAATCAAAGCAGGGATTGAGCCAGAGGGCATTGCAGCCGAGATCCTTTATATAATCCAGACGGGAGATGATTCCCTGCAGATCGCCGATGCCGTCGCCGTCGGAGTCCTGGAAGGAAGGCGGATAGATTTCATAGAATACGGCATCCTTCAGCCACTGCGGCATATTCATCTCTCCCCTCTGCGGAGTTCCGCGATATCGCCGCTGAGAATCATCCGCACATCATATGCTTCATTCATTCTGACTTCCGAGAATCTTCTTTCCGCTTCCGCAGCCGGATAATGATATGTATTCAGGTAGACCGAATCCATGCCGGCATGCATCGCCGAAGCGATATCCGTTTCGAAGTCATTGCCGATCAGTACGCATTCTTCCTCTTTCAGGCCATAGCGCTGCAGCAGTTCCTGCAGAAACAGCGGATCGGGTTTTCTGACGCCGTGGTCGGATGAATAGAATATGCCGTCAAAGAACGGTGTCAGTCCGCACATCTCCATCTCCGGCAGCGCAAACAGTCTCTGGGCATTGGACAGCAGATAGATGCCGCAGCCATGATCCTGCAGATCCTGCAGAACCGGAACCGTATTGGGATAGAGTCCGAAGGAACGGCGCGAAATTGTCCGGAACGCATTCGCAATCCCGGCTGTCCATTCGCCCCATGCCGTGATTCTGTGTTTTGTCCGGTGCTTTGCCGGTGCTTCTTTCAGCAGCCGCTGAAACACCTTTGCAAGATCGATTTCCGCAAACGCACAGCCGGTTTTCTGCAGGATGTTTTCCTCTTCTTCCCGGCAGATGTGCGCATAGGCTTCTTTCAGTCCGTATCCGTCATATTCCGCACCATAGGCAGAGTAGATTTCAGCCATCTTCTGCCACAGAAACATGTCATTTTCATCGGTATGGATATGGATCAGTGTTCCGTATAAATCGAATATATAGTTTTTATGCATAGGCTATTCCTCCGTGAGTACTGCCATGCTGTAAGGCGGCATCTGCAGAACACCGTCTTTCAGTTCCACCGTGCTGTCATCGACTGTCAGGACAGCCCGCAGCTGCACATACTGATTCCCGGTATGCACTTCTGCTGCGGATGCACCGTTGAATACGAGCATTGCATTTTCATGGGAACCGTCTTTCCGCAGGATCACTGCTGTCTCTTCCGTGCACAGATCTTCCATAACTTCCGTCGTTCCTTCCGCGATTGCCGGGAATGCATTGCGGATCTTCAGGGCCTGACGGACAAGACTGTAAACGGAAAGCGGATCTGTCTGCTGTTCATCCAGCGCCGGGAATTTCATTTTCACTTCGTCCATATCCGGCGGTCCGCTGCACATTCCTTCGGCATCGGGATCTTCCGTCCAGTACATCGGCGCCCGCTTGTTTTCGTCTTTGCCGGCACCCTTCATTCCGATTTCTTCGCCGTAATAGACAAATACCCGGCCCGGCATCATGACATTGAGGATCTGTGCCATCTTGGTCAGTTTCCCGTCATCGCCTGCATAGTATCCGGCGCTTCTGCCCATATCATGATTCGTATAGAACGGCGCATTGACATACTGCGGATTCATGGACGCATACAGCTTCTCTTCTTTGACAAGGGCCTGGGCATAGTCATCCAGACCGTAGCTGTTCTTCATCGTACCGGCAATGATTCCGGAACTGTCCGCAAAAGCAAAGTCAAACAGAGAATCGATACCGCTCTGATACAGCTGCGCGTAATTGTTCATCTCCGTCCAGGCTTCACCGACAAAATAACAGTCCGGATCAATCTTTTTTCCGGTATCGCAGAGCCAGCGGAGAAATTCCGTATTCTGCGCTGTGTTATTGGTGTAATAGGAAGTCACCGCATCCAGCCGGAATCCGGCAACTCCTTTTCCGAGCCAGAAACGCATGATTTCCGCAATTTCATTTCTGACTTTCTCACTGTCCAGATTCAGATCGGGCATCTCCGACCAGAATCTCGCTTCGTAGAACCAGTTTGTATCAGCCAGCGGGACATATCCTTCCCCGCGTTCCCGGGAAAAATGATAATAGTCAAAATACGGACAGTAGTCGGACGACGGCTGCCAGTCCGCAGGCAGTTCCTTCAGATAGTCATGGGCCTGCGTGAACCAGTAATGATCATCCGCGGTATGATTGAGGACCAGGTCCATCAGTACCTGCATATGCCTGCTTTCCGTTTCCTTCAGCAGCTGTTCCATGTCTGCCATGGTGCCGTATTGCGGATCGATCGCAAAGTAGTCTTTGACATCGTATTTATGATAGGTATCGGAAGGATTCACCGGCATCAGCCAGATCGTATCAAAACCGAGATCCTGGATGTAATCCAGCTTTGAGATCAGACCCTGCAGATCGCCGGTGCCGTCACCGTCCGAATCGCAGAATGAATATACAAATACTTCATACGCAGCGCCATGGTGGGGATCATGCGGCTGTGCCTCCAGTTTCCCGTTCAGTTCCATCATCTGAAGAGAAGAAACAGCAGATCCCTGCGGATCTGCTGCTGTGTCTGAAGTACAGGCAGTCAGCGCAAGCACTCCTGCGCACAGCAGAAGATATGCCTGTTTTTTCAGAGAGATCATCCCTTGACCGCTCCTGACATGCCGTTGACGTAATACTTTTGTGTGAACAGGAACAGGATGGAAATCGGAATCGATACGACGACTGCACCGGCCGCAAAGCAGGTGTACCACTGCGTAATATATTCCTTCTGGAGCATGTTCCACAGACCGATCGCGACGGTATACTGACTCGATGTCGCCCGGCAGATGACCTTGGCAAAGATAAAGTCGACCCAAGGTGCCATGAACGATGTCAGCAGCGTATAGATCAGAATCGGCTTTGACAGCGGCAGCGTGATCTTTGTGAAGACCTGCCACTGCGTCGCTCCGTCAATGACCGCCGCTTCATCGATCGAGCGCGGGATCGTATCAAAGAATCCCTTGACGATCTGGAAGCCCAGTCCCGTCGTTGCGGTATATGCGATGATCAGTGCCAGACGGATCATGCCTCCTTCCGTCAGACCCATGGATTTCAGCAGGTAGTACTGCGCGATCATGGCCATGAATCCGGGGAACAGTCCCAGGATCATCGCGATGTTCATGTAGGTCTTGCGGAAGCCGAAACGCATTCTCGACAGAGAATAGCCGACGCTCATGACGAAGAATGTCGAGATCAGACAGGTGAATACAGCGATAATCAGCGTATTCATAAACATCTTCGGGAAGTTCAGTACGGTTTTATCCGTAAACAGCTTGATGTAATTGTTCAGTGTATAGCTCTTCGGAAAGAAGGAATTCACGTAGGAACCCGGTTCTGCCCGGAAGCTCGTCAGAATGATCCAGAAGATCGGGGTTACCCAGATCACTGCCAGAACCGCAAGAAATACATGCACGAGTACATTGACTGCCACTTTTCTCGGGTTCGCTCTGTTTTTCTTTACATTTGCGGCTGTCATTACATGAATGCCTCCTCATTCTTATAGGAACTTGAATTCCGGTAAGTGATCAGTGTGACGATCGTCAGAACAACGAATGTCAGAATACCGATGACTGCACCGATGTTGTAGTACTGCTGATCGACGGTCAGCTTGTACAGCCATGTAACAAGCAGATCGGTCTGGCCGGCGGTATCGCCGACGTTTGTCGGACCGCCGCCCGAGAGCAGATAGATGACATTGAAGTTATTGATATTGCCGACAAAGGAAGAAATCAGATACGGCATCGTAACGAACAGCATGTACGGCAGCGTGATCTTGAAGAAGATCGTTGCCGGTCCGGCGCCGTCCATTTTCGCCGCTTCATAGAGCTCTGCCGGAATATTCTGCAGGATACCTGTAATCTGCAGCAGCGTATACGGAATACCTACCCAGAGGTTGATCACGATGATCGTCACTCTTGCCCATGTCGCATTTGTCCAGAACGGCAGCGGCGAAGAAATCAGGCCGGCATTCTGCAGCATGACATTGACCGCACCCTGGGGCTGCAGCATCGTGCGCATGATCAGCAGAGATACGAACTGCGGCACCGCGATGGAGAGAATAAAGCAGAAACGCCAGAATCCTTTTGCCTTTGTCTCCTTGCGGTTGATGATCAGGGCCAGGATCATGCCCAGAATGTAGTTCAGGAATGTTGCGAAGATTGCCCATACGATCGTCCAGCGCAGAACGCCCCAGAACTGACGGCCGAGCGAACCGTTCATATTCAGAACTCTTGCGAACTGTACCAGGCCGTTCCAGTCAAACAGGGTCAGATGGCTTCCCTCTTTGGAATAGGTGGTAAAGGCCATGCAGATCATGTAGACCAGCGGAACGATATTGAATACCAGAATGCCGATGCAAGGCAGCGCCATCAGGGTAATATGCATGTTGCCGTCAAACAGCGACTTCAGGTCTTCAATGAAGGTTGGGATCCTTTCACCCTTTTCACAGGCAAGCTGCAGTTTGTAGGAATGCTTCATCTGCAGCACCCAGAGCAGGATGACAGCCGCAATGATGAAAATCGTCACCACGCCGAACAGAAGGATCAGCAGCGAGTTGTCTCCCTGTGTGTATTCAAAGATGCCTTTGGCTTCATTCCAGACTTTTCCCTGTTCTGATTCTCCCAGTCCCGGCAGTTCCGCCAGCTGATGGAAGCCGGTGCTGATCATATAAAAGATAAAGGCTGCTTCCAGCAGGAAGACCAGTATGCCTTTTGCCTTCTGCTTATGGCCGAACATTCCGGCACCCATGAGGATCATGGACAGTTTTGTCATTGAATCGCCTTTAGCGATTGCGTTTTTCAAAGTAATTTTCTCATTCATCAGAGCCATATTTCACCCCTTCAATCGGAACAAAGGGAACGATGTTCTCCACCGTTCCCTTTAACTGTATTATTGCAGCGGATCAGTCAACCGTAGAGGAATTTAACAGTTTATTTGTTTCTTCGATCTTTTCAGCCGCATTGTCATGCGTGATCGTTCCCTGAACAAGGTTCTCACCGAATGTCTGTGCCGGTGTCCAGTAGTTGCCCATGCCTTCTACAAACGGCTGCGGGAAGGATGTTTTTTCGATAACTGCATTCTGTACAGCAACCATGTCATTGCCTTCAACCTTGATTGTTGTGTCTGTCGGGACAGTATCTCTCATATCGAAGTGATCCTGCTGTGCCTGTGTGGATCCGAGGAAGGAAGCCAGTGCAACGGCCTGTTCCATTGCCTTGGAATTCGGGTTGACGCCGATCGCCTTGACGCCGCCGAAGCTCAGCATCTGCTTCTGCTCGCCGTTGATTGTGAATGTCGGCAGAACTGCTACGCCTGTGTTTTCTTCACCCAGTGCGTTGACAACGTTCTGATAATCCCAGGAACCGGAGAACATTGCATTGACAGAACCGTCGCCCAGTCCGGCAATACCGACACCGTCTGCGTCGTTCTTGAAGTTCTTGTTGGCAACCAGATCAACCAGATAGTTCGCTACCTGTGTTCCCTTTTCGCCGCCGAAGTCGATACCTGCATCATTGTCATCGCCGTTCGGGCCGAACATTGTGCAGCCGTTGCCGAGGAAGAAGGAAGCGATATACCAGCTGTTTGTCAGCGGGAATGAAACAACGCCTTTTTCCAGCATCGTGTCGAGACTCTTGACATCATCTTCGGAGTAGACTCTCTTGTCATAGTACATGAACCATGTGTTTGTCGTGAACGGAACGCCATAGATGCCGCCGTTGTATGTTACATAGTTGAGCGTCGTGCTGCCATTGCGTGCCTTGATATCCTCGACAGTGCTTCCGCCCAGCTCAGCCAGTCCGCCTGCGTCGAGCAGTTTCGGGATCTGGTCGTTTGCGAACAGATAGACATCCGCAGCTGCTTCTGCGTCCTGCGGTACCATTGTGCCGGCATCGCCTTCGCTGCAGACACCGGTCTTGAATGTCAGGTTCCATTCCGGATGTGCTTCTTTGAATGCGTTCAGTTCTTTGAAGAGCCAGCCGCTTTCGTTTTCACCGAGGTCTTCTGTCGGAGCCCAAACGGTCAGAGTTACATCTGTCGGGGTTTCTGATTCACCACCGCCGGTGGTGTCAGTTGAAGCGCTGCCGCCTGAGCATCCTGCCAGCAGGGCGACAGACATGAGTGCGGATAAACCGCCTGCCAATAATTTCTTTGTGTTCATCTTTTTTCCTCCCTGAACATCTTTCGTTTCCGTTATCGTTTCCGGAAACGTTTCCAACTACATTTTTATCTTACTGAAAGCGTTTGCTTTAATCAATACCTTTTTCGGAATTTTCCCGGATTTTTGCGACGCTTTCACCGGCAATCACCCGGAACGGTATGACTTCGTGCACGGACGGACGGCTGTAATTGATCCGCAGAAGCAGATCTTCCACGCTTCTTTTTGCCAGGGCATCCGTATCCTGGCGCACCGTCGCAATGCGCGGTACCGAATAGTGCGTATACTCAATGCCGTCAAAGCCGATCACGGACAGATCTTCGGGAACCCGCAGTCCCCGGTCAGCGGCAGCCCGCATGGTTCCGATCGCGACCATGTCTCCGACCGCAAACAGAGCAGTCAGCTCCGGATTCTTTTTCAGCAGCCGGTCAGCAGCCAGATAGCCGTCCGCCATGGAAAAGCGGCTCGGTTCGAACTGCAGGTCCGGATCAAATGCTATATGGTTCCTTTCCAGTTCCTCGATGGCACTCTGTACACGGTTCATGCCGATTGCGCCGGATTCATTGTTCAGCGCACCGCCGACGATACCGATCTTCCGGTGTCCGGAATACAGCAGATACGAGACCGCCTCCTTCGCCGCAGCCGTGTCATCGGTCGTGAAACTGGAGAGATTGTCAAAACCGAAGTTCTTCGCCGAATCGCTGACGAGAACGCAGGGAACGGATATCCTGCCGAAGCTCTCCCGGAAGAAACGGGGATTGCCGCCCAGAAATATGAATCCCTTCGGTCTGCGTTCGATAAACAGACGCAGCGCTGTTTCCACTTCGTTTTCTTTTTCGTCAATGAATACGACATTGACATCTTCATCGCTGTCCCGCAGATAATTCTGGATTTCTTCCAGGATCGTCTCGAAGAATATATTCCGTGTTCCTTTGATCAGTACGGTGATGCCGGATGTAACCGTCTGCTTGAGCATCTTGGCATTGGCATTTGGCTGGAAGTTCAGTTCTCTGATCACCTCTTCAATCCGCTGCCGGGCTGTTTCGCTGACATCCGGGTGGTGATTGATTACTCTGGAAACCGTTCCGATACTGTAGCCGGTAATCCTGGCAATATCCTTGATGGTCGTCATCCCCCGGCCCCCTTTCTCCGTAAACGTTCCCGTAAACGTTTCCAACTACAATTTCAATATATGATAGCGTTTTCATCGTGTCAAGAACAGTTTTGATTGAAATTCTTTGATGCATGCTATAATGAAAATGATATTTGCAATTATCAGAAAGAGATCATTCATATGAAAAAAGCAGACAAGAAGCAGAAGAAGCAGTCCGAACCGGCTTCGAAACCGGCCATTGTATTTGATTTTGACGGCACCCTGATGGATACGGATCCGGCTGTCATCGTCTCCTACCGCTACCTTTTCGACAAGTACAAAAAAGCCGAGCAGTTCACACAGGAAACCGAATTTGAGGTGACCGATGAAGTTCCGGCAAAGATCATGAAAAAGTACTTCCCGCGCAAAAACACGGAAAAATGCGTCTATGAGTATCTGATCTATCAGCACGATCATATGCGCGATCTGATCCAGCCGATGAAAGACGTTGAAACCCTGCTGGCCTATCTGAAAAAACAGGGCTATCCCGTTCTGCTTGTTTCCGGCAGAAATGAAGAATCCCTGTATGCCCTTCTGGACAGTTCCGGGCTGACCGGATATTTCGATCAGATCACAGCTCTGCAGAATAACGATAATCTCGAGAGCGGCGAAATGCAAAGTACTGACCTTGTCAATGCCTGCAAGGCAGTGAATGCAGAGCACGCTGTATACATCAGCGATAATGCCGCGAATATCGCTGCCGCAAGAGCCGGCGGTGCCTTCACGGTCGGATTCCTCTCGGATACCCGCAAGACAGCGCATCTGGTCGAAGCCGGACCGGACTTCATGACCGGTGAGATGCTGCAGATCAAAAAGCTGCTGAACGGCGAACCATACTGGATGGCATATGAACTGACACAATAACAGACATGACCGCCTTCGGGCGGTTTTCTTATGCAAATGGATGGCAGAGTTTGACACCTGCGTTATAATAGAACAGCACGAAAGAAGGTGAATTTATGACAAAAACAGATGTAGTATCCGGTTTCCTCGGGGCCGGAAAGACAACATTGATCCAGAAACTGATTAAAGACGTATTCACCGGTCAGAAGGTCGTTCTGATAGAAAATGAATTCGGTGAAATCGGCATAGACGGCGGTTTCCTGCAGGAAGCGGGTATTGAAATCACGGAGATCAACAGCGGCTGTATCTGCTGTACGCTGCAGGGAGATTTCCAGGAAGCCCTGAAAAAAGTCATTGACGAATACCATCCTGACAGGATCGTCATTGAACCGTCCGGTGTCGGCAAGCTCTCTGACATTCTGAAAATCATCAAGTCCGTTGAAGGACTGGAGCTGAACAGCTACAGCACGGTCGTTGACGCAAAGCGCTGTGCCGTATATCACAAGAACTTCCGCGAGTTCTTCGATGATCAGATTGCGACGGCAGCCTGTGTCATCCTCTCCAGAACCCAGATAACCGATGACGCAGCGCTCCAGGCAGATCTTGATATCATTCATGAACTGAATCCGGATGCCAGAGTCATCACAACTCCATGGGATGATCTGAGCGGACAGGCAATCATGGATGCGATGGAAGGCTCCTCCAGCGGTTTCCCGGAAGGTCTGGGCGATCTTGAAGATGACGACGATGATGACGAGGATGAACACGAACATCACCACCATCACGACGACGATGATGACGAGGATGAACATGAACACCATCATGACGATGATGACGAGGATGAACACGAACATCATCATCACCATCACGACGATGATGACGACGAGGATGAACATGAGCATCATCACCACCACCATGAAGGCAAAGACCCGAATGAAGGACTGTCGGAAGGCAACCGTATCCATGTAGGCGAAGATGAGCATGCACACCACCATCATCACCATCATCACCACCACGGTGAACATGATGCGGATGAAATCTTCGATTCGATCGGTATCGAAACGATCAATAAGTATACGGAAGAAGAAATCCGCACTGCCCTTGAAGGACTCGGCGAAAATATCGTACGTGCCAAGGGTATCGTACCGAAGGAAGACGGCAGCTGGCTGTTCTTCGACTATGTACCGGGCGATACCGATATCCGTGAAGGAAAGCCTGCCTATACCGGTCTGATCACTGTCATCGGTGAAAAAGTCGATATCGAACAGATGAAAGAGCTGTTCCGGGTGAAGTAATGCCTACCCCGGTATATCTCTTTACCGGATTTCTTGATTCCGGAAAAACAACGCTGATCAAAGAAACGCTTAATGATCCGGATTTCATGTCCGACATTGAGAGAACACTGATCATCTGCCTGGAACAGGGAGAAGAAAAATACGACGAGGAATTTCTGGATGCCCATAACACATTCATTGAATTCCTCGACGCTTCCACCCAGCTGACCGTGGAGAAGATGACAGAACTGGATACGATTTACCATCCGTCCCAGGTATTCATCGAATACAACGGAACCGAATCCGTATCCGAGACAATCCTGACCGGCATGCCTGATTTCTGGCCGCTGGTACAGATCCTGACGACCGTCGATGCGCAGACATTCGAAATCTATGTCAATGCCATGCGCTCGATGATCTTCGAGCAGCTGCGCTGGTCCGATACGATCATTGTCAACCGCTGTGATGAAAACATCAGCGGATCCATGCTGAGAGGCAATATCAAAGCCATCAACAAGCGCGCCCAGATTTATTATGAAGGCGCCTTCGGACAGCCGGCAAAGCTGAAGAACGGACTGCTTCCGTTTGATCTGAATGCACCGGTCATTGATATCAAAGATGACGATTACGGTCTCTGGTATATGGATGCGCTGGAAGCACCGGATAAATATGAAGGCAAAGAAGTCATTCTGCGCGGCATGTATGCAGAGAACATTCCCGGCTATAAGCAGACATTCATCCTCGGCCGCAGAGCCATGGTATGCTGCGCCCAGGATACTTCTCTGTGCGGACTGACCGTCACCGGCGTCAAAATCTGGGAGATGAAGATCGGCGACTGGGTCGAAGTACAGGGAAAACTGAAAACCGTGCCTCTTGAAGATGGCGGAAAGACACTGGTTCTCTATGCAGACCGGATTGCCCGCTATCAGGCACCGGCGGATGAATTCGTCTACTTCAGCTGATTCACGCACACAAAAACCGGATCATGTCCAATGTCATTAAGTTAAGAAACAGTCTGCAGATGAACAACTCGTGATTTCTGCAGACTTTTCTATTCAAGAGATTGAACATGCATGACGAAAAAACAT
>CADABS010000061.1 GCA_902786245.1 uncultured Erysipelotrichaceae bacterium | reverse complement strand
GGCCGTTCACCCTCTCAGGCCGGCTACGCATCATCGTCTTGGTGGGCCGTTACCTCACCAACTAACTAATGCGCCATAAGCCCATCCACCAGTGTTTTTGTCCTTTAATAACAAGACCATGCGGTCCCGTTACCTATCCGGTCTTAGTCCCCGTTTCCAGGGATTATCCCAGTCTTCGTGGGCAGGTTGCTTATGTATTACTCACCCGTTCGCCTCTAGTTCGACTCAGCAAGCTGTGTCTCCCTCGATCGACTTGCATGTATTAGGCACGCCGCCAGCGTTCATCCTGAGCCAGGATCAAACTCTCCATTTGATTTGACTCTATTTTGACAAGTCTTCCAGACCTGTCTCTTCCATAAACTTAATTGACGTTTTCTGTGTCTTTTTCCTGTTCAGTTTTCAAAGATCTCTGCATCACTCTCACCGAGCGTGCTTTATGATATTACCACCGCTCGATTCCTTTGTCAATATCTTTTTTCAAAAGTTTTGAGAAACTTTTTTAATCGATGCCGGCTTCTCTCAAGCAGCTTGTTTATTTTATCGCTTTGAGACTATTTGTCTACAACTATTTTCACTTTTTTCAAAAAATTTATTTGTGCATCATAATACCCGCTATCGCTGTAATGCATGCTTCTTATATTTATAGAACCCTGTCTTTTTTATATAACGTCTGCTCTGTATTCTCTATGCTATTAAAAAAGAGAAGATTTCCCTTCTCCCTGTTACAGATTGATTTTCTGACCTCTTGCAAAAAAGACAGACAAAGCAGGGAAACTGCCATATCTGTCTTTAAACAGGAAGTATCAGAGTACCTGAGAAATGATCCGTATCTGAAAATAACGGAATAATCAGAACAGGCCCTGTGCCATCATGGCATCGGCGACTTTCAGGAAGCCGGCGATATTGGCACCCTTGACCAGGTCATAGCCAAGACCGTATTCTTCTGCGCATTTTGCGGAATTGTCATGGATGGACTTCATGATGCCATGCAGTTTCTCATCCACTTCTTCTGCTGTCCATGCATAATGCTGGGCATTCTGTGCCATTTCCAGCGCAGATACCGCAACACCGCCCGCATTGGCAGCCTTTGCAGGACCGACGATGACGCCGTTGTCCTGCAGATACTTGACTGCTTCATTGGTTGCCGGCATATTGGCACCCTCGAAGTAGTACTTCGCACCTGCGCCGACGATCATCTCTGCTTCCGCCATGCCGACTTCATTCTGGGTCGCACACGGAATATATACATCTGCCTTGACTTCATACGGCTTTTTGCCTTCGAAGAACTGGCAGCCGAACTTATCCGCATACATCTTGACATTCGCATTTCTGGATGCACGCATCTCCAGCAGATAGTTCAGTTTTTCTTCTGTTACGATTCCATCCGGATCATAGACATAGCCGTTATGACCGGAAATTGTTACAGCCTTGCCGCCTAATGCAGCGATCTTGCGGGCAGCACCCCAGGCAACGTTGCCATAGCCGGACAGTACGACTGTCTTGCCCTTGAGATCATCGCCTTCATGTTTCAGAACCTGTTCTGCATAATACAGAACGCCGAAGCCGGTCGCTTCCGGACGGATCAGCGAGCCGCCGTATACCAGACCCTTGCCGGTCAGAACGCCGTTTTCATAGGCATCGCGGATCCGGCGGTACTGGCCGAACATATAGCCGATCTCTCTGCCGCCGACACCGATATCGCCGGCCGGAACGTCAACGGACGGTCCGATATGTCTCTGCAGCTCCGTCATGAATGCCTGGCAGAAACGCATGATTTCCGCATCCGATTTTCCGTGAGGATCGAAATCCGATCCGCCTTTGCCGCCGCCGATCGGCAGGGTTGTCAGGGAATTCTTGAAAACCTGTTCGAAACCCAGGAACTTCAGGATGCCCAGGTTGACAGACGGATGGAAACGCAGACCTCCTTTGTACGGTCCGATTGCGCCGTTGAACTGTACACGGTAGCCGCGGTTGACTTTCGCATTGCCTTCATCATCGACCCATGCGACACGGAATTCGATCACGCGCTCCGGTTCAACCAGACGCTCGAGCAGCGCTGCTTTTTCATACTCCGGATGGCGTTCGACAACCGGTGCGATGGAAGTCAGCACTTCTTCCACTGTCTGCAGAAATTCGGGTTCATTGGGATTCTTTTTCTTTGTTTCTTCAATTACTCGTTCAACATAAGTACTCATTATGCTTAACCTCCTCGCTTATAGATGAACACTGCACAGGTCAATACTCATTTCTGTACAGCGGTATTTTACATCGATTCATCATGCATGAAAAGATTTTCTTTCGATGAAAATATTTACATTATTATAAAACGGAGCCTGTCGTTCAGCTCCGTTTCCTCTTGTTCTGTTATAGCCTTTTTCGTATGCCTTATAGGTCCGGATCGTATCCCTCTCCAGGTCATCCAGCGAATCATAGCCGCTGCCTTCCAGCGCAATTGTCCGGATCCAGAACAGATCGCCATGGACATAATCCGCATACACATCCCCGTTGCCATGTCCGGAGAAGTGCTGCATGATCCGGTCCATGACCCGGCTGCCCTGGCCGACATAGTATTTTCTTTTTGTCCGGTTATACAGGATATACACCCCGGCATAGCTCATTTCCTTTGAAAGAAACTGCTGCCCTTCCTTTTCTTCCCGGAGTTCAAAGAACTCCATCGGCGTCAGCTGCAGCGCATTATCCGAAAGTCTGCGGATCCGCTTTGCCGCCCTCCGTTCCTTGGAAGGAAACAGCAGATACAGCAGAAGCCCGAAGGCAAGCGCACCGATCAGGATATACGGATGGACCCGGTACTCCCCCGCCCGTACCATTGTCATCCGATGCGGATCGCACCGTCTTCAACTGCCAGAGAACTGCTGAAGAACGCCTTCATCGCCCGGACCAGATACTCTGTATCCCGGACACCGGCCGTTTCCCAGGGAGAATGCATCGCCAGCTGCGGCAGACCGATATCCACCGTATGCAGAGAAACATGCGAATTGGAAATATTGCCCAGCGTCGAACCGCCGACCATATCCGAACGGTTTGTGAATACCTGCACCGGCACATCCGCTTTTTCACACACGGATCTGAACACCGCGGCACTGACCGCATCCGAAGTATACTTCTGGTTGCCGCTGAATTTCAGAACGATGCCGCCGTTGATGGCCGGACGGTTGACGGGATCAGCCTTGCCGGAATAATTCGGATGCACCGCATGGGCATTGTCCGCAGACACCATGAACGAACATGCAGCACAGACCCTGTATTCCTTATTACAAGACTCTGCGATTCTGCCGAGCACATCTTCCAGGAATGTCGAATCCGCTCCCTGTTTTGTTCTTGAGCCGACTTCTTCATTGTCAAACAGCGCATAGACCGGAACAGCTGCTGTTTCTTCCGCTTCCATGAATCCCCGCAGATTGCCGAATGCACACTGCAGATCATCCAGATGCGGTGCGGATATGAATTCGTTCTCCGCACCCCAGACCGTACCGCGCGTCCGCGGACAGACATACAGATCATAGCCGAGAATATCTTCCTCTCTGATCCCCGTTTCCTGTGCCACGACCGCCATGAATGATTTCTCCCCGCCGGTCAGCAGCGGCTTCATATCTTCCTGCACATTGTATGAAGCCTCTTCATTTGCCTTGCGGTTCATATGGATCGCCAGACTCGGTATCACCAGCAGATCCCGGTCAATATTGATCAGCTTTGTCACAAGCCTGCCGTTTTCCTTCACGACTGCCCGCCCGGCAGCCGACAGAGGTCTGTCAAACCAAGGCGCACACAGCATGCCGCCGTATTTTTCCACATTCAGCACCGTCATGCCGTCTTTGTGAATATCCGGATTCTCCTTGATCTTGAATGCCGGCGAATCACTGTGGGCAGCACCGATCATGAAACCGTTCCACTCCCCCTGCGGAATTCTGAAAGCGATCAGACTGGAATCATTGCGGGTACAGAAATAGTTTCCCGCTGACAGATCCCAGTGCTCCGCCTCCGACAGTTCCCTGTATCCGTTTTCCTTCAATGTCCTGCGGATATTGTCCACCGCATGAAAGCAGGTCGGGCTGCGGTCGAGAAAAGCAATCAGTTCTTTATTGATATCCATGGAGCCTCCTTATTTAAAACACAAAATTCCCGTGCCGGAAGACCGGAACAGCAGTTCCGTCTTCACAGATGCCGTCAATATTCATTTCCGCCGTGCCGAACATGAAATCATGATGCTGGGATGAAGAATTCGCACCATGCGCCTCCAGTTCCTCTTCGCTCATTTCCGTTCCGCCCTGCAGATTTTCCGGATACGGTCTGCCCAGTGCCAGATGGCATGCCGCATTCTCATCATACAGCGTATTCAGGAACAGGATACCGCTCTGCGATACCGGCGAATCATACGGCACCAGCGCAACTTCGCCAAGATATCTGGATCCCTCATCAAAATCCAGCAGCGCACCCAGTGCTTCTTCCTCTTTTTCCGCCCCGTGGGAAATGACCTTTCCGTCTTTGAAGACAAGATGGAAGCCGTCGATCAGAATGCCGTTGTATGACAGCGGCTTGGACGCATAGACGGTGCCGCTGACCTTTGTCTTTTCCGGCATGCAGAAAATCTCTTCCGTCGGCATGTTCGGATCAAAATACACACCCGCCGGTGTCGTGCATCCGCCGCCGACCCAGATATGATTCTTCACCAGCCCGACATGCAGATCCGTACCGAGCTCGCTGGTAAAATGCAGTTCCTTAAATGCATAGGCATTCAGCTTTTCTGCATGGGAGATCAGATCATCGTCATGCGCCTGCCAGTCGGCGGCGGGATCATTGTCTTCGCTGACGCGGGTCACCGCAAAGATCGCATCCTCCAGCTTTTCAAACGCTTCTTCCTCCGGCAGATCCGGGAATACCGCCTTTGCCCAGTCCATCGAAGGAACACCGATCACCGACCACTGGCCTTCGTTATTCATTGTATATTTCTGCAGATCCGCCATCAGACCGTAATAGGCCTTCTGGTATGCATGGATCTTCGATGCATCGATATCCTTCAGCGCACCTGGCATATCCGAAACGACGCTCAGATAGCAGGCACCGGCTTCATGTCTGCCTTTTTCCCGGTCATAGACCCAATGGCCGATATCCGCCAGCGTCTCCTCTGTCTGGTATGTGTAATCCATTTTCGTTACCGGCTGACTGCGCCAGTCCACCGATACACTTCCGGCACCGGCTTCATAGGCTTCCTTTACACACATCTCAATAAACAGATGGTCCCTGACATCTGCCCGGATGACCAGAGGCTGGCCCGGCTGTACATTGACGCCTCTTCTTACCGCAAGACGCGCCAGTTTTTCATACAGTTTCTGTTTCCGCATTTTTCTTCACCTCAATATTCAGTATTTCTTTCAGATATTCTTTTGACAGAAAGAATGCCTGCGGGCCGAACGGATTGATCACGACCCCGGCATATCCCTGTTCCACGATTTTATTGCATTCACGCAGATTCATGACCATGGATACAGCGTCCTCTTCCTGCATCATTTCACCGTACCTGCTAAACGCGGTCCAGTCCGTAAACACCGGCAGAACCCGTTCATCCGGCAGATTCTTCGTCATGACCGAAGGAAACTGCACCTGCAGACTTTCCACCAGCGTATCCGGCAGATCCGCACTGCTCTGCGCATCCGGTGCCTTCTTTGCCGGGACAAGATAGCGCAGCCTCACCGCAGCCGCATTCAGGATCCGGATAAACGAAGCATTCCGGTAATTCGCTGCATATGCATCAATATAGCCGACCATCTGCGGCCCTTCCGCATTGTTTACAGAGGAAGCCGTAAAGAACTGCTCCACATCGCTGACAGTACTGTAGACAGGCACTGCTTCCCGGCAGCTGATCTTCATTTCCGCATCGCAGTCCCGGCACCTTCTCACAGACCTGCCGCCGCTGCGGATCCGGGAAACCATCCCCGTAACAGATTTTCCATCCGGCCGGTAGATATATACCCTGTCATACCGGTGTACTTCGCCGAGCACATGTCCGGCAATGATATTCTTCTCCCGTACCGATACCGCGGTTATGACAAATCTGCGGCCTGTATGCAGATTTCCCCTCTCCTGCAGATCACGCAGTCTTGCCGTTCTGCTGCGCCGCCGCATCTGCCGGGCCAGAAACTGCAGCGATGCGATCAGGGAAAGAGCGATGGCCGCCGTAAACATCCACTGTTCTCTATCCCCGGCCAGACCTGTCCTTCCGGTTCCGGATGCCTGCGTCAGAAGCGCATATACCAGCAGGATCAGACAGTCCGCAAACAGCAGCTGTTCCGACCACCGCGTCACTTCCCCGGTTCTTACGCTTCTGCCATGCATGCGGTCTGCCGCTTCATTCAGCTGGTTCAGTCCCAGCATCATCACCCCCAGACAGAGAAGACTTCCGCTCAGGACAAAAACAAACGTCATCGGATCAAGCACACCCGCCCGCAGATCGCTCACTGCCGCCCCGATCAGCCATCCGGTCAGAAGCCCGAACAGCACCATACATGCCGCAAGCAGATATATCATTGCTTTTTTTATACTTTTCTTCACAGCAGATCTTCCAGGTCCTTTTCCGATACTGCCGATTCCTCGGACTGCACCGCCCGGGCACCGACTTTATTCGCCATCCGTACTGCCTCTGTCAGATTTTCTCCTTTTGCCAGCATAGCCATGACCGCACCGCAGTGGGCATCGCCTGCACCGGTTCCGCTGACGACGGCAGCCCGCACCGCCGGTTCCGTCCGGATGATCCCTTTTTCAAAGATGCATACATCTTTATCCCCATCCGTCACAACCGCACTGATTCTTTCCGGCAGCCGCTTCAATCCCTCCGGCACATTCTCTTCTCCAGTCAGAACCCGCAGTTCCCTGGCATTGCAATGGAGATAGGAGCAGATCTCCAGCATCTGCCGGCTGCGCTCTGATGGAATATAGCCGACCCGCGGACCGGGCGCATAGATGACTTTCAGCCCGGGGTTTTCCTGCAGGAATGCAATGATCACATCATTGCATGGTTCTTCCAGTTCCAGACCGCAGACATATGCCATACCGTACTGCTTTGTATCGATCCGGTCCAGCCATTCCTTTTTAAACCTGTATTCCGCTCCGTGCAGAGACATAAACGAACGGTTGCCCTGCGCATCATTCAGACAATAGCAGCACCCGTTTTCCTCCAGCGTTTCAATTGCCGGCACGATATCCAGTCTCTGCAGATGATCCCGCACAAACCTTCCGTATACCCCTGTACCGACCGGCGAAAACAGAGTATACGGCACACCGAAAATACGCAGTACATTTGAAACATTGTACGCACATCCGCCGAGCGTCATCTTCTGCCGGTACGGAATGACATCTTCCTCTGCCGCCGGCAGATGATCCATAAAAAGATTCACATCGGTCACTGTCGAACCGATGACAAGTATTTTTTCCATTGTATAAACCCCGAGAACGATTTAATGATACTATGTACTGCCCGAAAGATGCATTCAAATTGCTGAAAGGGAAAACAGATTCATGCTAGTATTAAAACAATCCGAGGTAAACAACAATGAGTGAAAACATCAGCTATGACCGCAATGCCCTTCTGAAGGAAACCCTCCGGATGGCCTGGCCTGCCGTTCTGGAAAGTTTCTTCGTTTCTCTGGCCGGTATGATCGATACGATGATGGTCGCATCGCTCGGTACCTATGCAGTAGCCGCTGTCGGTCTGACCACCCAGCCCAAATTCATTGCCCTTGCCGTTTTCTTTTCCTGCAATGTCGCAGTATCTGCCCTGATTGCCAGACGCAGAGGACAGAACGATCAGAAAAACGCCAACGAAATCCTTCTGACAGCACTGGTATTCGTTCTGATTGCCTGTGCCGTGATTACCTTTCTGACCGTCGCATTCGCCGGACCGATCATCACCTTCTCGGGATCCAATCCCGATACCCATGATGTCGCGGTAACCTATTTCCGGGTCATCCAGGGCGGCATGATCTTCAATGTCCTGACCCTTGTGATCAACTCCGCACAGCGCGGCTCCGGCAACACGACAATCGCCATGACGACCAATGTTGTATCCTCGGTTGTAAACATCGTATTCAATTATCTTCTCATCGGCGGCCACTTCGGCTTCCCGCGCTGGGAACTGTTCGGTGCAGCTGTGGCTACAGTCCTGGGTACCGTCATCGCCTCCGTCATGAGTATCTATTCCCTGTTCCGCAAAGACAGCTATGTTTCGATTCCCTATATCCTGAAAAACAGACTGAAGCCGCGGTTCGATGCCCTTGCGGCGATCTATAAACTCGGTTCCAACCTGCTCGTTGAAAACATTGCCATGCGTATCGGCTTCCTGACGACGGCCCTGCTGGCTGCACGTCTTGGCACAGACGCATTCGCTGCCCACCAGGTCGGCATGAACTTCCTGTCCCTGGGCTTCTCCTTCGGAGACGGCATGCAGGTAGCTGCCGTTGCCCTGATCGGCAGATCGCTCGGCGAAGGAAAACCGGAAAAAGCAAAAACATACGGATCCCTGTGCCAGCGCACCGGCCTGGTCATATCCATTGCCCTGGCCGCTATCCTGATCCTGTTCGGCCGGCCCCTGTTCTCCCTGTTCTTCACCGATCCGGACGTACTGGATATGGGCATCCTGATCAGCTATTACATCATCGTCACATTGCTGTTCCAGATCTCCCAGATCATCTACGGCGGATGCCTGCGCGGTGCCGGCGATGTCAGATACTGCCTGTTTGCTTCCCTGATCAGTGTCACCCTGATCCGTACCGGTGTCACATGGGTCCTGACAAGCGCTCTGAACTTCGGCCTCCACGGTATCTGGACCGGTATTCTGGCCGACCAGATATCCCGCTATATCTTCCTCTCCCAACGCTTCCGCAAAGGTGAGTGGACACAGCTCAGAATCTGATTTGACGCAGGTGTGCACGCACCTGCTTTTCTTATGCAAAAAAGTTCCCCGCAGGGAACTTCTCAGATTGCATATCCTTTGTTTTTGATCACTTCAATGACAGAATCGACATACTTCTCGCACTGCCCATCCGATTCCGCCTCGACCATGACTCTGATCACCGGCTCCGTTCCGCTTTCTCTGACGAGAATACGTCCGGTATCGCCCAGTGCATCCGCTACCTTCTGCACCGCTGCCTGTACATCCGGATCATTCTGTGTTTCCGGCTTGCTCGTGACCCGGACATTCTTCAGCACCTGCGGATAGAACACCACCGGTGCCGCCAGCTCGCTCAGCGTCTTGCCCTTTGCCTGCATGACTTCCATCATCTTCAGCGATGTCAGGATACCGTCTCCCGTCGTCGCATAATTCGTGAAGATGATATGTCCGCTCTGCTCACCGCCGATCCGGTTGCCGTAGGTGACCATGTTCTCATAGACATACTTATCGCCGACCTTCGTCTTGGCATAATCGATGCCTACCTTGTCCAGCGCCTTGTACAGACCGAAATTGGACATGACTGTCGTAACCACCGTGTTGTTCGCCAGCTTGCCTCTTTCCTTCATATACAGACCGTAGATATACATGATATGATCGCCGGTCACGACATTGCCCTTTTCATCCACGCACAGACATCTGTCCGCGTCTCCGTCATAGGCAAAGCCGACATCCAGGCCGTTCTCCACAACGAATTTCTGCAGGCCTTCGATATGCGTACTGCCGCATCCCGTATTGATATTGAATCCGTCCGGTTCATTGTTGATGACATAGGTCTTTGCGCCCAATGCATCGAATACGCCTTTGGCGATCGACCATGCCGCACCGTTGGCGACATCCAGGCCGACTTTCTTTCCCTTGAACGAATACTTCGACAGGGAGATCAGATAGCCGATATATCTGTTTCTTCCTTCCACATAGTCGACCGTACGTCCGATCTCATTTCTCTCTGCCAGAGGCACTTCTGTATTTCCGTCCAGATATTCCTCTACCTTCAGGATCGTCTCCTCATCCATCTTCTCGCCGTATTCATTGACGAGCTTGATGCCGTTGTCATAATACGGATTATGCGATGCACTGATCATGATGCCGCAGTCAAAGTCATCCGTTCTTGCAATATATGAAACACTCGGCGTTGTCGTGACATGCATGATATACGCATCCGCTCCCGAAGCCGTCAGACCTGCACACAGCGCATATTCAAACATATATGAACTTCTTCTGGTATCCTTGCCGATGACGATCTTCGCCTTCTTGTTCAGACGTTTGCCGTAATACCAGCCCAGGAACCGGCCGATCTTCACAGCGTGATCATACGTCAGATTGATGTTTGCCTCACCTCTGAATCCATCTGTGCCAAAATATTTACCCATTTGAACTTTCCTTTCAAAAAATACGGTTCAATTCTACCATGCCATACGCATGCCGTATGGTTTTTTTTCATTTTCCGCTAAAATATAATAGACAGTTAAAGGAGAAAACATCATGAACAATCGCACATTCCCGGAAGGATTCCTGTGGGGAGGCGCTACCGCTGCCAACCAGTTTGAAGGCGGCTGGAACGAAGGCGGAAAAGGCTGGTCCGTATCCGATGCGGCCAGATCCCACCTCGACATTGACGTACAGGACTACGCAAAGCAGAACGAAGTGCTGATGAAGGACATCGAAGAAGCACTGGCAAATCCGGACGACCTCGTCCATTATCCCAAGCGTCACGGTTCCGATTTCTACCATCATTACAAAGAAGACATCGCCATGCTTGCCCAGATGGGATTCAAGGTATTCCGCATGTCCATCGCCTGGTCGAGAATCTATCCCGAAGGCGATGAAGAAGCTCCCAATGAAGAAGGTCTGCAGTTCTATGACAATGTATTCAATGAACTGAAGAAATATGACATTGAGCCGCTCGTAACCATTTCCCACTACGAACCGCCTCTGCAGCTGTGCCTGAAATACGACTGCTGGTATAACCGGAAGACCATCGGCTTCTTCATGAACTTCACGAAGACGATCGTCGACCGCTACAAAGACAGAGTCAGATACTGGCTGACCTTCAACGAAGTCGACTCCATGATCCGCCATCCGTATACCACCGGCGGTCTGATCAGAGACAGATTCGAAGGAAAGAACTGGGAAGAAGTCATTTTCCAGTCCATGCATCATCAGTTCGTCGCCTCTGCTCTTGCGACAAAATACATCCATGAAAATTCCCCCGGCGCCATGGTCGGCTGTATGCTTACCAAACTGACATATTACCCGTATTCCTGCCGTCCGGAAGATGTACTGGAAGCACAGCAGAGAATGCGCAGCACCTACTGCTACAGCGATACCCAGGTATTCGGCGAATACCCTGCCTATCTGCTTGCCCGGTTCAGAAACCACGGTCTGAACATTGAAATGACCGAAGAAGATCTGCGCATCATGAAGGAATACCCGGTCGATTTCATTTCCTTCTCCTACTACAGTTCCAGCTGCGTCGCCAAGAACAGCGAAGGTCTGCAGACAACCGCCGGCAACACCATGACCGCCATCAAGAACCCGTATCTCCCCGCTTCCGAATGGGGCTGGCAGAGCGATCCGACCGGTCTGCGCATTTCCCTGGTCGACCTGTATGACAGATACAGAAAACCGCTGTTCATCGTCGAAAACGGTCTGGGTGAAAAAGAAGAACTGATTCCGGACGGAAACGGATCCTATACCGTCGATGACCAGGGTCATATCGAATACTACAAAGGGCATTTCAAGGCCATGTATGACGCCATCTATGAAGACGGCGTCGAACTGCTCGGCTATACCACCTGGGCATGCATCGACCTTGTCTCAGAATCCACCAAGCAGATGTCCAAGCGCTACGGCTTCATCTATGTCGACTGCGACGACTACGGCAACGGCACCTTCAACAGATACCGCAAGAAATCCTTCTGGTGGTACAAAGATGTCATCGCCTCCAACGGCGCATGTCTCTTTGACGAAGAGTGAACTACCACACCCATGCGGTGCTTGCGCATTCCTATGGATTTGGCTTCTGAGATCCGTGAAAGCTGCCCCTTTCGGACCTGAGATATTCTCAGGCTTTCCGTAATGCTCAGGGACGGACACACGCCCCCTATCCGTTTTA
>CADABS010000060.1 GCA_902786245.1 uncultured Erysipelotrichaceae bacterium | reverse complement strand
CCAGATCTCTGATCCTTCCTTCGATGCGGATGCGGTAATGCTGTGGGCTTTTGCGTCATACACTGTCTTCAGGCTGCTGCCTTCTGCGTCCAGCTGATCGTCTTCATTTCCGGGTTCGGGAATGATTTCATTTCCGCTGCCCTTTGTGATTGTGAATACTGCATTTTCAGCTGTTACTTCGTAGTTGCCCTGCAGCTTTTCAGCTGTGACCTTGATTGCATATGTTCCTGCATCTTCGCCTGCTTCTCTTGTCAGGGTGTATTCGACTGTATCTCCGTTGAGTGTTCCGTTGACTTCTGCTGTGAATTCCGGATCTGTTTCGCCGTATGTCTTCTCTGCATCCTTTGCCTTTACCGTTACCGGCTTCGGTGTGATCGTGACAGATGCGCTTGTCTCTGCAGTTTTGTAGTTGCTGTTTTCTGCTTTGACATATACAGTCTGTGCGTCTGTGACATCTGTCCATTCCGGCAGGGTTTCTGTCCAGGTTTCTCTGTCTGTGCTGTAGCTGAGTGCTGTGCCCTCAGTGACTGCCAGATTGACCTGGATCGTATGCGGATTACCGTCATATGTGCTGCTGTAAGGTACAGCACTCAGGCCCAGGCTTTCTGCTTCTGCCTGTTCAACGGTCAGGTCGCCCAGCTTTTCGCTGACGACTGTATAGTTGTCTTTTTTCGCTGTTTCCCATTCGATTGTGTATGTGTTTGCGGATGTGCCGATTTCCGTCTGGCTGCCGTCAGTGATGACTTTTGCAGTTTCACCGGCAATCAGTCCTTCGATCTTCGCATTGGCGTTTGTCAGCGGTTTTCCGTCATAGTATTTCTTTGCGCCTTCGGTTGTGACAGATACCGGTGCCGGATGGATCGTCAGTTCTCCGTCGCGGATATTCAGTGTCACTTTATAGTTGGCATCTGCCGGCAGGCTGACTGCAGCCCGGATATCAGTTGCAGGAATCCGGTAGAAGCCTGCGTCCGTTTCGGTCCTGGTGATGTCTCTGACCATATCGCGGATGTCTCTGCCGTATGCGGCGTCATATGCCGCGTTGTTGATTTCGACACCTTCGGTTCCTTCCGGATGATTTCTCAGGTGTCTGAAGCCGATCGTATATGCCTTGCCGTTATAGATGTTCGTATCGTCATTCCATCTGTCCGGTTCGATGTTTACAGTTACCCGGACCGGCTTGACTGTCAGGGTTCCCGCTACGTATGTTACCGCGTAGTATTCGTTTGCAGGTGTGCTGCCGATCATGGCATTGGACGGATATGTCTTTGCCGTTCCGGCTTCTGTCTGTTCACCTGTGAAAGTGATTTCTGTCACGGTGTCGCCGTTGATCAGACCGGAGATTGCGGCATCTTCTGTCCCGAAGGAGACCAGTGCGGTTCCGTCGTATGTCTTTGCCTTGTTATGGGCAGTGACCGTCAGGATTTTCTTGTAGTAAACATTGATTGTCAGATTGCCGCTGCCGCTGAAGACATACATGGATTTTGACTGATTGTTGCTGTCAATACTGTGATCAACCGCATATCCGTTGATGGTGGGAACTGCCAGATAGTATGTTGTTCCGGTTGTTCTGTATTCCGTAACAGATTCCTGACCGGGAATTCTGTCGCCGTTCATGTCCACATAGTTCACAGTGATGCGGACGCTGTCATATGTCGCATATTCGAAGATGATGACGTTCCGGTCAGGATCGGAAGTGAGAACCAGTTCTTTTACCGTATCCAGCGGGTAGTATTCATTTCTCAGAATTTCCGCGTCCTCTGTCTGTGCAGCGATGAAGTTCTTGTCCGATGCAGCTGCCATTTCTGTGGCTGTTACCTGCGATCCGTCAACGCTGACAGTTTTAGATGCATGGACGCTGATTTCCGGATGGTCTTTGAGAACGTATCTGACCGTATAGGATGTCTCAGCAGCTTTTGCACTGTACCGGAATGTGATGACATTCTCTGCGCTGTCCGCGCTGAGCGATTCGATGATTCCGATGCTTGTATTCGGACGGTAGCCGGGAATGGTCGGCGCTGTTTCGCTGATTGTCTGGCCGATTTTCAGCCCCGGGTTTTCAACTTTCTTGTCCGGCATGACCGGGTCATCAGAATGTTCCATACGGTAACGCACTGTATATCCCAGCGTATTCTGCGACCAGTGTGCGTAGATGACGGTGTCTTCGGCAATCTGTCTGTTCCAGTCATAGAAGCTTCCTCCTTCTGCCGCATCATACCAGCCTTCGAACGTACTGTTCTGCTTTACCGGTGTCTCTGTGGGCGATTCAACTGTATGGTATTTGGACACGGTCAGGGTCTGTTCGAATTCTTCGCTGACGCTGCCGCCGCCCAGGTCGAATGTTACTGTATATTCCGGTGCGATCCATTTTGCGTAGAGGACCAGGTTGTTTCCGGGCATCGTGCTGAATGTCCAGGCGGTGCGCAGTTCAGAATCCTGATACCATCCGCCCCATGTATAGTCATCCATGCCCTCCGGTGCATCCGGTGTGAAGTTGAAGGCTGCTGTATTGATATCTGTGCCGAATTTGATGTTCGGTACGGTTCTGAGCAGGCTGTCTTCATAGAAGTAGTCGATTCTGTAGGAGTTTCTGTCATAGTAGAATCTGTATACATATACCCAGCTGCCATCGATATAGGTCAGTCCCGATCCGGTGTATCCCATCGGTGTGCCGGAGTGCTTGCTGTAGCCGTCGATGTCCTTGGCGCCGAGGTTGTTCGTATTCAGGCCGATCTGTGTATAGCTGTCTTCGATACGGTATGAGCCGTCCGGCTGCTGGAGCCAGTATTCTGCATTTCTTGAATGGGTTGTCTTTGACCATTCTGCTTTATATGTCATGACGTGGCTGCTGTTGGCTTTGGCCACATGATTCCATACGAGTTCATACTGTTTGGTGATATAGGTGGAAGCTGCTCCGGACCATCCGTCGAAATATCTTGCATTCTTTCTGTCATAGATTTCCGTGGAGGATGCCGGCCAGCGGCTGCCAATCGCCATTCCCAGAACTGCATTTTCGATTTTGTAGCTATCGCCGGTGTAGGTCTTCGATCCAATCGTGATTCTTCCGTCTGTACGGTCGATATCAAACACCAGTGTGTATCTGATCAGCTTGTAGTACACCGTCAGAACGGTACTGCCGTCAGCGTGTACCACTGCGGTGGAAGATGTGTTTCTGACTGTGTCTTTTTCATATCCGTTGATATTGTTTGTCAGGTTCGGCGCATCCTGTGCTCTGACAGTCGTTCCGACTTCTGCCGATGCAGACCGTGAGTTGTCATATACCCAGTATGTCGAATCTGTACTGTTATCGTATTTTTCCTTCATATATACAATGGTGTAATTGACGTTTTCGCCTTTCCACTTTGCATATACCGTCGTATGTCCGTTTACGGCAACGGATGTCACCGGTTCACTCAGCTGTTCATCGGCATACCAGCCGTCGAAGGAATATCCCTTGCGGGTGCTGGTGCCTCTGTCCAGGGTCACAGTGGACCCGTAGGGAGCGCTGACTGCCTGTACATAGGAACCGCCGTTTGTCTGATAGGATACCGTGAAGTTTTTCCGGCTGTAGTATACCGGTACTTCCTGACCGGATACTCTGGTGATCGTAACCGGTTCTGTTTTTTCGCTGTCATATTCGGCGTATTCGAACGTCTTGACTGCAGGTGTGACTGTGGCATTCAGGACTGCGTAGTCATGGACCCGGGCGATTTCCGTATATCCCTCGGAATACAGGTTTTCAAGGTAGTATACATAATCGAACTCTGCCGAGTACTGTCTGTATTCAACATCTCTGTGTACAGACGCTGATTCGCTGAAGTCCGCTGCGGTCACTGTGACCGTCGGCTGGGCTGGATACAGTTCAATACTGCCGCTGCTCTCTTCGATCTTGGTGGAAGCAGGTGCTGTGTATGTGAACGGAAGATCTTTTTCTTCGATCTGGTAGATATCGCTGTCGAATACCACTCTTTTTCCATCCATCACATAGTAGTATTCCGATGTGATCGTATAGATATGAATGTTTTCAAACACCGCTACCGCTGTCAGTCCGTTTTCATCCGTGACTGTTTCCGCTGTTACTTCTGTCTCCATATCATCCAGGCGGACCCATTTCACGAAGTTTCTGCCTTCAATGAACGGGTTCTGCGGCAGAGTGACTTTTTCACCCGGCAGCAGATTTTCAACTGCGATGACTGTTTCCGCTCCGTCAATCAGGGTAATGAATTTTACCGGTACGGAATTTCTGTAGACTGCATAGACATTCATGTCTCCGGACACTTCTGTTCCGGCAGTTACTCTGTTTCCGGCTTCATCTGCCCAATGGTCGAATACCGCTCCGTCTTTCGCAGGATCTGCCGGCAGGGTACCGATGACTGCCTGGTTTCTGTCTGCTTCGATCACTGCGTACGGTTCTGTGTCTGCTGCATCCTTGTAGAATGCGATTACGTAGTAGTTTGTTTCAAATACAGCAGTGACTGTCATATCTTCTGTGACAGCTGTATTTTCGCTGATATATGCATCTCCATACAGCCAGCCGATGAACGAGTATCCGTCAACTGCCGGATCTGCCGGCATGTTTCCGTCGATGACTTCGCCGGAAGCGATTGTCACTGTACTCCATACTTCATCATTGGCCATAAATGTAACGGTATAATTCTCAGGAGTTTCGGCTGCAGCCGGCTGGGCAGGTTCTTCTTCCTGTTCCTGCATGCGGAATACCGCTTTGAATACCGTACCGTCTGCCATTCTGTTCTGTACATTCAGCATGTAAGCTGTGATGCTTGCTTCGTTGATCTGTGTCTGTCCGCTGACTTCCCAGTGCGAGAATTCATATCCGGCTGCCGGCCAGGCAGTTACGGCAAACGAGCTCGAGGATGCGGCATGAATTCTGATGACAGAATCACCCGGATCTTCGTCAGATACATCCGTATCCCCGAGTTCAATTTGTCCTCCCCCATCTGACTGGAACGTCAGTCCATAGTATGTTTCCCGTACCGGCTCTTCAGCCGCAGGTGTTTCTTCTGGTTCCTGTTTTGTTTCTTCGGAAACCTCTTCCTTTTCGGTCTGTTCCGGTGCAGGCTGTACTGTTTCTGCCGGTACAGATTCTTCTGTCATTTCACTGTCGCTGTTTTCTTCTGCAGATTCATTGACTGTTTCCGCAATTTCTTCTGCGGGCGCACCGTTTTCTTCCGGTTCTGTTATTTCTTCAGAATCCGGGACAGGCTCTGCCGGTGTGATTTCCGGCTGAGCCGTCCCGGTTTCAGCTGCCGCTTCAGGTTCTGCCTTATCGGCATCGTCTTCGGTCTGTACTCCCCCTGACAGACCGGTGACTGTTTCCTGTGTATCAGCAGTGACATCCTGAGGATATTCATCTCCTGCATAAACTGCCATAGGCAGATTATTTACTGTTAACAAAACTGTAAGAATCATGGTGACTAATCTTTTCGCTGTTTTCATCATGATAGTTCTCCTTTTCGCACCTCCATAGTAAAAAAAGCAATGACTAGAGAAGCGTCAAAAAAAGCATCATCAATGCGCAAAAGTAGATTATTTTTATATACTCAGTAAATATTTGTTTTATTCAGTAAATGGCCATAGAAATGCCCTGCATCACCAGAAGAAAACAGGACCGGCTGTACCTGCCGGCCCTGTGCCCAGCCCAGGATCAGTCGTCTATCATCCTGTTGAGCAATGTGAGAAGCTGCTGCTTTTCTTCTTCTGTCAGTTTCCCGAAAATCATGTTCATGCGTTCTTTTCTCTGATCTTTGATTTCCAGTGCCCGGGCTCTGCCGAGATCCGTCAGAACAAGCAGTGTTGCGCGGTGATCATCCGGATCCGTTGTGCGGTGGAGATATCCGCTTTCCTCCAGCTTATTGACGGATTCGGAAACAGAGGAAGGATTGATTTTCAATACCTCTGTCAGATCTTTCTGATGAACTCCGTCCTCTTCCCTGTCAAGAATCAGTGAAAGAATGATTTCTCTAGGCAGCGGCCGTCTTTGCGGGCCGTGTCCGTGTTCTCTGTGTCCGGGGCCGCCCATCGGCGGTCTGCAGTCTTTGTGCATTCCCTGTCCGCGCATCTTTCTGGATGCCTTGCGGAATGCATGCATCAGTTCCATATCTATATCGTTGAACATATCATTACCTCCTTTATTTGTTTGGTACCGAAGTAATAATAGCATATGCGCGCATGCTGTAAATAGTTCGGTACCGAATTTTTTAAAGATAATAAAACACGGATCACTCCGCGCTTTTACAGATAATACAGCATGGTCATCAGCGGCATCGTGGCAATGCACAGCAGTGTCGTCAATGTGTTGATTGCAGTGGCGTAGTTGTAATCTTTGCCGTACAGCTGTGCCATCTGGGTTACCGTCGTAGCCGACGGTGTCATCGTTGCCAGAAGACTGATATACAGAATCGTTATGCCGTTCGGTGATAGCTTTGCGATCCCGCTGGTTTTCATGATCAGCAGAACCGCTGCGGGCACCGCAATCATCCGCAGAAAAGCAATCAGCCAGATGCGTTTCCCGCGCAGGACCGGTTTGAGATCGATGCCCGCCAGGATCATTCCCAGCATCAGCATCGTCAGCGGTCCGATTGCGCTTCCCAGAGTTCTGATCGTTCCGGAAAGCATCGCCGGCAGCCGGATATGCAGAAGGAACAGCAGCAGTCCCGCAATGCATGCGAGCAGATTGACATTTGTGATGATTGATCTGAAATCCGCTCCCCTTTTCTCTTCGATCAGCGATTTGCCGTGCGTCCAGATGATGAACAGCTGAACGACCATAAACGCACTGGCGAAGAGGACCCATTCTTCCCCGAGGATCGCAGTAACAAGCGGAAGGATCAGGTTGCCGGCATTGGAATAGATGATCGATGCTTTTTCAATACTGTTCAGACGGAGCGGTCTGCTGATCAGAGCCAGGATCACAAACAGCAGAACATGGATGATCACTGCAGAAGCGACTGCGAGCAGAAAATCAGAAGCGGTTTCATCAGTATATGCAATCTGGAATGCGTTCAGGATCGTACACGGCAGAATGATATATACGATCAGTACCGACAGGGTCCTGGAATCCTGGGTACGAAGCAGTCCTGTCCGCACGACAGCGTATCCGAGAAACATAATCATGAACAGCTGCAGAATCTGTCCGGCAAGCAATGTGGCAACCATAATAAAGTTCCTTTCTCCGGATCCGTATACAGCCGTTCCGGTGTCTTATTGATTGTACACAATAACTGAAGATTGTGTCTTCTGTTAATCCGGATTTCTGAAGATGCTGCTTTTCATTTATAATGAGAACGGAGAATCGAGGTGCGCTATGCTGTTGAGACAGATGCAGTATTTCCAGGCAGTTGTCAGATGCCGGTCCTTTACCGAAGCCGCGGAAGAATGCCATATTTCCCAGTCTGCGATTTCCCAGCAGATCAAAGCATTGGAAGATGAACTCGGGTTTGCCCTCCTGATCCGGAAAAACCGGAGTTTTGAGCTGACACCCGCCGGAAAGTTCTTTTACGAAAAAAGCCTGCATCTCACGGAGCAGGCCGGAAAACTGATGGAAGAAAGCCGGAAGATCGCCCTGAATGAAAATGCATGCATCCGTCTGGGCTATCTGAAAAACTACGGCGGCCATGAATTTCAGACTGCGATCGCATTGTTCGCAAAGAAATATCCCGACGTGGACATTACGATTTTCGCAGGCACGCACGAGGAACTGTATGAGCGGCTGCGCAGCGAACAGGTCGATCTGGTGCTGAATGATCAGCGGCGCGCATTTGCGGACGGCTATAACAATCTGATTCTGACCAGACAGCCGGCATTCATTGAAGTACCGGCCGGAACATTTATGTCCTCTCTGGAAAAAATCACGATCAGCGAACTGAACGATACGCCGTATATCGTCATAACCGCCGCCGGCCAGGAAGAAACAGATACATCTTTCTACCGGGATATTCTCGGTTTCAGGGGACAGTACATCACCGCATACAGTCTGGAGGAAGGCAGGATGCTGATGCTGGCGGGAAAAGGAGTTCTGCCGATCGAAGGCAACTTCGATATCAGCACATCCGGCGTCATCGCCCGGGTTCCGCTGTACCAGAATGATGAACAAATCACCCGTCTGTACTGTGCATTCTGGAAAGAAGACAACAGCGGCTACTATATCGAAGAATTTGCAGAGATACTGCAGAACCAATTCCCTGCCGCATGAAAAAATCCGGTTCATTTTCCGGATCTCTTTTTTACCTATTTTGCTTTATGACCGCCGAAGACATCGAAGTTCATCGTATCGAGTTTTGCATCGATCATCGCGATTTCTTCCGGTGTCACGTGTATATTGCCTGCTTCGAAGTTTGATCTGAGACGTTCGATCTTGCGGGAACCCGGGATCGGAATGATATACGGCTTCTTGCAGATCATCCATGCCAGAGAGAGCTGCGCCTGTGTGCAGTTCTTTTCCTTTGCCATTGTCTCAAGCAGGTCCAGCAGGTCCTTCGCCTTGGCATAGCCTTCTTCGGTGTACTGCGGCATGTTCGTGCGGTAGTCCTGGCTGCCTTCAAATTTGGTTTTGGGAGAGTATGCACCTGTCAGGAATCCGTTTGCCATCGGGGAAAATGCAACATAGGCGATATTCAGTTCTTCGCATGCCGGCCAGATGGATTCATGCCATCTTGCCATCATGGAGTATCTGTTTTCGATCGCCGTGACCGGTGTGACCGCATTGGCTCTGCGCAGATATTCTTCGGTTGTCTCGGAAATGCCCCAGGCCCGGATCTTGCCTTCTCTGATGAGTTCTCCCATCGTTTCCGCAACGGCTTCCGGCTCTGTCTGCGGATCAATCCGGTGCTGATAATACAGATCGACATAATCCGTTCCCAGACGTTCCAGAGATTTTTCAAGGGATTTTCTGATTGTTTCCGGTCTGCTGTCAAGACGCAGCGACCGGTCGGGATTATGGGCGACACCCATCTTGGTCGCAATGACGACTCTGTCACGGACATCTTTCAGAGCTTTTCCCACCAGTTCCTCATTATAGGAAATGCTTCCGTCCGGATATACACCTGTATATGCTTCTGCCGTATCGAAGAAATCATATCCCAGTTCATATGCCTCCCGCAGGGTTTTAACAGATACGTCTGCCGGAAGCGGATCGCCGGATGCGTGGGAGAAACCCATACATCCAAGTCCTACCGGGTTTACATACAGTTCACTGTTTCCAAGTCTTCTTTTTTCCATGTCTTTATCTCCTCTGCCTGTCTTTATCGTACCTGTATGTCAGACATACATCAATTCACAATTGAAATCCGATCCATCAGTATCTCTTATAAACTATATTGATTATCGATATAGTTATGCTATATTGTAATTGTATCGATATTCGATATAGGTGATACTATGGCAAGAAAAGAATTTGAAACGCTGACACCGCAGATGTATTACACTCTGCTGGTACTGAAAAATCCGCATCATGGATATGAGATCATGAACGAAATCGCTGAACTGACAGACCGGGCTGTGCAGGTCGGTGCCGGAACTCTGTATGCACTGCTGCCAAGGTTTATCGAGGACGGCTATATTGCCATGGTGCAGGAAACAGACAGAAAGAAAATCTATCAGATTACCGATGCCGGCCGCAGAAAACTGCTGCAGGAGACGGTAAAAATGGAACGCATGCTCCGGAATTACAGGGAGGTGTTCAATGATGAAAAAATATAAACCGATCGGTCTGTATATTGATGATATCAAATGCAGGAAAATGCTTGAAGACATGGCAGAACAGGGATGGATCCTGGAATCCTGCGGCGACAGTTTCTTTGTATTCCGTAAAGGAACACCGCAGACACTGCACTACTATATCGATTACAACCGCAGCGATCCGGAATATGATGCCCTGCTGAAAGAGATGGGATACCGGTTCGTCGATGCCCGCAGAACCGTACGGATCTACTGCTCTGCAGAAGAACTTCCTGAACTGCAAACAGATCCGGTTACCCGGATGATGGCCCTGAATGAATTGATTCCCGCTTCGGAAATCTGGTTTTCTCTGCTGCTTGCCGCTGTGATTGTATTTGCGGCATTGATGACATCCGGCAGCCTTGCCGTTGATCTGTTTTCCTTCTTTTTCCATTCCACCCGTATCATGTACAGGATCCTAATGCTTGTCCTTGCCGGCACACTGGTTCTTTATGCCCTGCTGGTATATCTGCAGCGCCGCAGTATCCGCAGACAGGCAGAAGGTATCCGTTCAGGTATGGATTTCAATATTGCAGCCTTTTATTTCATCAATATTCTTTCTTCTGTTCTGCTGATACTTGTTCTCTGCCTGTACTGGCTGACGTATCATGATTCTCTGTTTGTCATTCTCTATCCCCTGCTGATCCTGGGTTCCACATGGATTGCCAGGACGATCATGAACAGATATATTTCGACAATGTCCAGGAAAGATAAACGGACAGTTCTCTCAATCATCCTGGTCATGGGACTTCTGTTTTTCCGCTTCGCCATCAATGCCCATCTCGATACCGGACGCGAACAGGTTCGGAAAACCGATATCGTGACATATCATGATCCTCAAACCAGTCTCTATTCAGAAGAAACCAATCCCATTCTGCAGCGGATCAGCATTTTCGGCGCAGATTCGCATGCGGAAGAAATTGCCGCAGAATGCAGTAACGGTTTCGTTGCGGACACGGTATTCAGGAAACTGATCCGCTATGCGGCATACATGAAGAATCCGGTGGGCAGAGATTATCCGTGTTCGAATTTCACGGCAATGGAAGAGTACGGCCATCTCGCAGAGGGACCGCTTCCTTCCTATACGGACGCATTGGAGTTATTCGTAAAGGAAGAAACATCCGGTGCGGAAATCTATACAATTCATGATGTACCGATGTTCAATGACATCATATATGATCCTGTTACCGGGATTCCGGAAGCAGACACCTATGTCAACGATATATGCATCATCCGGAAGCAGAATACCGTGATCATGATCAGAGGATTTGCCGATACCGTACAGATCATCAGAGAATTCCATACAAAATGAAGAGAAGCGGATCATTCCGCTTCTCTTGCTGTTTTACAGTTCTTCGCCGTTTGTTTCGATGACTTTCTTATACCAGTAGAAACTGTCTTTTCTCTCCCGGTGCAGGTCGCCGTTTCCGTCATTGTCTTTATCGACATAAATGAAGCCATAGCGCTTTTTCATTTCACCGGTGGAAGCAGATACCAGGTCGATGCATCCCCACATGGTATATCCCATCAGATCGACGCCATGCTCGATGGCAATCGCCATCTGTTCGATGTGCTTTCTCATGTAATCGATTCTGTAGTCATCATGGAATTTGCCGTCTTCGCTTCTGACATCCACTGCACCGAGTCCGTTTTCAACGATCATCAGAGGAATCTGATATCTGTCATAGACGGTTTCCAGATAATATCGCAGTCCCTTCGGATCGATCGTCCAGCCCCAGTCACTTGCTTCAAGATACGGATTCTGAATACCACCGAACAGGTTGCCCTTTCCTTTGGTCAGATCAGGATCGGTGGCGACGGTATTGGACTGATAGTAGGAGAAACTGTAGAAGTCGACTTTGCCTGCCTTGAGGATATCCGCGTCTCTTTCCGCCAGTGCCTTCATGGCATCCGCATCGGCGCCGTTTTCCGCCCAATAGGAAGGAGCCCATGCCGGATATGCACCGCGGGCCTGCACGTCGCCGCAGTAGAAGTTGAACTGACGGTCTGCTTCAAGCGCAGCCAGAACATCATCCGGCCGGCAGCTGTACGGATAATTGGCCGATCCGGCAATCATACAGCCGACTTTGTTTTCCGGATCGATTTCATGTGCCTGTACGACCGCTTTCGCGCTCGCTACAAACTGGTTATGGAGACCTTCAAAGCGTCTCTGCGGTTTATCCCAGGCGGCGCTGCCGAAGGTGATCGGCTGATCATCTTCCGGCAGAATGCCGAGGCCGTAGATTGCGCCCATGCCGGCAATCGTGCCGCAGTTGATCTCATTGAATGTCAGCCAGTACTTAACAAGTCCTTTGTACTCCGTGAAGCAGAGTTTCGTGAACTTCAGCCAGAGATCAATGATTGCCGGATTGTCCCAGCCGCCGTATTTATGGGAAAGAGCCAGCGGAAATTCATAATGGCTGATCGTTACCAGCGGTTCAATGCCGCATTCCTTGCAGTGAATAAAGATATTTTTGTAGAAATCAATGCCGGCCTGCAGCGGTTCTTCGTCATCGCCGTTCGGGAAGAAGCGGCTCCACTGGGTGGAAAGGCGGAAGCACTTGAAGCCCATTTCCGCAAACAGATCGATATCTTCTTTCCAGTGATGATAGAAATCGATTGCCTCATGACTGGGATAGTATGTATTTTCACGTACGCCAGCCGGTGTAATATAACGCGGTTTATCTACCGTACCGCCCATAATGACATCCGGTACACTCAGTCCCTTTCCATCTGCGTCATATCCGCCTTCAAACTGATTGGCAGCGGTCGCACCGCCCCAAAGAAATCCTTCCGGGAATCTGCTCATGATTTCCTCCATTACGGCGCGCGAGGCGCCGTCACAAATACGTTATGAATAAACAGTCTCCGGTGCTCAGTTTCTGCTATTCTGTAAGCAGAGGAT